>CAYFSE010000314.1:0-2408 GCA_964345725.1 uncultured Dehalococcoidales bacterium | reverse complement strand
GAAAAGCACACAATTACCGTTGCGCATGCAGAAAAGCAGCTGGGCGTTGGTCGAGAAAACATAATTAAAAGTATGCTTTTTGTCGACGAAAAAGGGGTTCCCATCATAGCGATTGTGACCGGAGATAGAAAGGTGGATGAAGAAAAACTCACAGAAGTAAGTGGCGCCCAAACGGTCAGGATTGCACGCCCCCGAGCGGTGAAAAGCTTGACAGGATACGAGGCTGGAGCTCTTCCTCCATTTGGTCACCGAAAACCGATAAGAACCGTTATTGACCGAAAAGTGATCACCTTTCACAAGGTTTATGGAGGAGGAGGAGCAATAAACGCCCTTTTGGAAATAGATACGCAAGATTTAAAGAGGTTGACAAACGCGGAAGTGGTGGATATAAGCGAAGGATAGACTCGAATATCCAAGAGATTCGGTTGCAGAAACGCTTCTAGTTGTGTTTCTTGACGCCCAAATAAATTTGGCCTAGCTCTGGATGTTTGAGAAGCTCCTGCGAGTCACCCTCGTACATTACTCTTCCGCTAACTAGAAGAATCGCCGCGTTCCCGTGCTCAAGAGCTCTTCTAGCGTTCTGCTCAGCCAGAACCAGGGTTATCCCATGGTCATCCCTCAGCTTCACTATTTTATTAAGCACTTCAATTGCCATTTTTGGGGCTAGACTGCCGGTTGGCTCGTCGAACAGCATGATTTTGGGTCTTCTCATCATTGCCATTGCCATGGCCAGCATCTGCCTCTCTCCACCGCTGAGCGTACCTGCCCGTCTACTAATATACTCGTTCAGAACTGGGAAGTCGTATAGAACCTCTTTTGCATGTTCCTTAGCTTCATTCTTTCCTAGAGAATAGCTAGCCATGAGCAGGTTTTCCTTAACCTTAAGGTCTGCAAAGACATTGTCGACTTGAGGTAAGTAGGCTATGCCAAGCCTTGTCACTACGTGGGGAGGTAGTCCTAGTATGTTTCTCCCGTTGAAGAGTATCTTCCCAGAATACACCTGTGTTATTCCCATAATCGTTTTGAGCAACGTGCTTTTTCCGCTTCCGTTAGGGCCCACAACAACTGTAATGTCCTTGTCTTTCATCTTCGTGCTGATGTCGAAGAGCACGTGAAGTCTGCCGTAACCGGAGTTGATGCCCTGGATTTTTAGCAAGTCTCATCCGCCTAGATAGCTATCTACTACGGCTGGATCGCTCAACACTTTTTTCGGATCTCCCTCCGAGATGATTTTTCCTGTTGACATTGCGTAAACGTAATCAACATAAGGTAAGACCAGTTCAAGCCTGTGTTCTATGATCAGAAAAGTAACTCCAAGTTTGTCTCTCATTTCGGTGAGGTATGAGAAGACTTCGTGTGCTAATTTTGGATATATGCCTGAAGCTGGTTCGTCCATAAGTATCATTTTGGCGCCGCTCATAATGGCTCTTCCAGCCTCAACAAGCTTCATCTGTCCTCCGCTTAGGTGGGTAGCTGGTCGGTTCCACATGTGGTCAAGATTGAGAAGCTTGAGAAGCTTCAAGGCCATTTCCACGGCTTTCTCCTCTTCGCCAACCCAAGCCTTCCTGAATAGAGCTTTCAGGAAGCTCTCGCCGGGGTTTCCCCTGTAGGCTGCAAGCAGGTTCTCCAGAATTGTGAGCTTTTGGAATGGCTGCGGTATCTGAAAAGTTCTTACAACACCTGTTTCATACACCTTGTGCGGCGGCCACCTGGTGATCTCCTTGCCATCAAACCAGACCCTACCTCTGTCTGGCTGGTAGAATCCCGTGACACAGTTTATCAGGGTAGTTTTGCCACTACCGTTAGGGCCTATTAACATTGTAATTAAGCCTTTTTTGACATTGATGTTGACATCATCTAGGGCAACTAAGCCGCCGAAAGTCTTTCTGACACCTTCAGCTGTGAGTATGTCTTCCATGGTCTTCATACAAAAAGGAGGAGGGGAATAGATAAATCTACTCCCATATTATGGAGTCTGTGGCGAACGCGTATTTACCTACCAGCTTCCACTCGTACGTTGTATCTACTAGGTCGATGATCCATAGATCATAGTCAACGGGTGCTCTGTCTCCGTCCTCGTTGAGAATAATCCAGCCTGAAGAACCGAACAGTGAATCAGTTACTTCGGGTAGGACATCCCTGACAGCAACAGCATCGTACTTGTCTACAGCCATCAAAGAGTAGGCTATCGCCCAAATTATGTCGTATGACGCATACGTATAGGAGTCTGGTGATCTTGCCAAATCGGCCTTGACGTGATCTTGAACCTTTTGCCACTTGGCGGATCGGGTTGGAGAGAAGATTGGATTTATGAATCCAGTAGCATGAGAGAAGACAGCTGTAGCTGTGTCCGTAATCATATCTTGGCTCCCAGTCGTTCCGTCGCTTCCATACCACTTAACTCCCCA
>CAYFSE010000313.1:0-2004 GCA_964345725.1 uncultured Dehalococcoidales bacterium | reverse complement strand
CCTTGACCTGCTCGCCGTGACTTCAGCAGGCGAGCGGGAGAGGAGGCAGGTGAGGGTGATATTCGAGTGGCGCTCTAGCCCTGCTCCCTGCCGCGGAACACTGCGGCGATTTCTTTAGTAAGGCCATCAGCAGCTGAACCCATTCGGGCTCATAGTCCGGAGGTCGCTGGTTCAAGGTCAGCGCCCCCCACCAAGCCAAAGTTAAGGGGAGCATTATCGCTCTCCTTTCATTTTTCGGGATAGTAACCTCTATGTCAGGCGGCTGTCTACGGTGATGTGACCTGATCTTGTCTTTTTCCCACCCATCATCCCAACTTCCCTTCCAAACCACGGATTGCCCGGTCGATCGACACCCCGCCCCCGCTTTATCACCAAATCAAAGCTGCTTGCCACGACTGCCCCCCTTAGTTTCGGTACCGGCAGACGTTGTGCTTATTGCAAAGTCCTGTTGTTCCCAGCCTTCTATGTTCCGATCATATCGTAACAACTGCCACTATCCTTTCAGACCCTCTTTATCCAGGCTGCCTTCAGCAGTCATGGCATCAAGAGAATCGCCAAGAGCCTCGATTGTCCGGTCGATTTCCCTTTCATTGTGGACCGATGACAGGATAAAGAACCTGGCTCCCATCGTAGCAATACCGCGATGTAAAAGGTGAAGACATAGCCGTGCTCTGTCCGTACGGCTCTCGAGCAGTTTTCTTGCGTCTCTGGTAGGCGGCAATCTATCGTCAGATGGTTCGTAATCAACAGGACCGAGGTAGATCCAGACGATAGACCTACCATAGAGACGGCCACTAACACCTCGTTCCTTCATAGCCTGGTTACCTCTTCTCCGAAGATAAGCACCAAGCTGGTTGAGCTTTTCTTGAACTTCACCAGTTCGGTAAAGCCTGCAAGCAGCCACACCAGCCGCGGCAGTCAGAGGGTTAGCATTCCAGGTGCCACTATGACCAGCGAATGGTTCCAGAGCAGGTCTGGGCCTCAATATGTCCATGATATCAGCTTTCCCCCCCAGTGCCCCTGCACTCAACCCACCGCCTATTGCCTTCCCCAGCGAGGTTAACTCAGGTGTGACACCAACCAACGCCTGCCAGCCGCCAACTGAATCACGAAAGCCAGTAACTACTTCATCAATGAGAAGAACCGTGCCATATTTCTGAGTGAGACCAGGCAGAGTGCGAATGAAATCGGTTTCCCACGGAATCTGTCCAGCCATGTGGGCACCACCCCCTTCAACCATCAGAATGGCGTACTCCCTTGTAGCCAGCTCCTTCTCTAATCTGTCTGAGTCATGGCCCGGTATCAAACAGACATTATTGGTAACAACACCAGGAGCCGGCGCTATCAATTCGTCTGCCCAACCATGAAAGTTCTCCTCAAACCTCAACACTTTTTTCCTCCCGGTATAGATCCGTGCCAGTCTGATGGCCATCATGTTAGCCTCTTGCCCACAGGAGAAGAACTCAATCCTCTCCATCGATGGCATCATGCTTTTGATAAGTTCCGCCCACGCAATTTCCAGTTCGTGGCTTTCACCGTAGTGGACTCCCTTAGCGATTTGCTCCTGCACAGCATGAACAACGTCTGGGTGACCATGCCCCAGTATCAGGGCTCCATGGCCCAATACATAGTCTATATATTCATTGCCATCGACATCCCATTTCCTTGAACCCTGGGCATGAGTAATGTAGGGCCTGAATGGATCGAGGACACGACGGACGTGAGTAACTCCATTAGCAGCGAAGACCTGCCCTGCCCGCTCATGGAGTCTCTGTGATCTTTGATGAGCCTTGATGTATTGGCCAGCTATATCCTTTACGTCCATTGTTCTCTCCCTCCCGGTGAAAACCGAGAAACCCCTAGACCAGTCTCAAGTAGAACTAGACACTCAATCCCGGGGCAGAGACTATCGGCAGGTCCTTCATAGTCAATAATCCCGGGGGAGCATCCATGACCCGGTGAACACAGTTGACGGTGATGGCTGCCGTAGCTATATCACCATGG
>CAYFSE010000312.1:0-3705 GCA_964345725.1 uncultured Dehalococcoidales bacterium | reverse complement strand
CATGCAAATTGGAATGTACCCAGAACAGCCAACATCAAAATGTGAGCCAGCACGGCAAGGCCGAAAAAAGATAGCATACACAAAAAGACAAGTCATCGACCACATCCACCGACTCCTGGCGATACAACTCAGAAGGACCGGATCAATAAAGTTGAGATGTGTACTCAGAGATGGTCAAATAAGGGTAATAACACGCTGCTGTGAACGACCGACAGATCTTGTTATTGTTGATAACACTGGGAACACGAACTCTCTGCCGCTGCGAACTGTAATTCACTATGGCGTTGATGAAAACTGGGATGCTCTAAATGCAGTTGATATCAAGATATAGGAGGCACTACTGCATAAATATGTATAATAAAAATCTGACTGGGTTTTCTCCATGAACACAAAACAAAAAGTACTATTGAGCCTTGTGCTCGGGTTCACATCTATTGGTTTGGTGGCAGAACCACAGACGAGTTCGGAGAAAGCTGCCGGTCAACGGATCGTAGCTAAATTCCCAATTAACCGAGACATCGACCTAATTCTCCTTCCTGTCAGGTTCAAGGAAAAAGAATACTGGTTTGTCCTCGACACTGGATCTTCACACACGGTTTTTGACGTCTCGTTCAGGCATGAACTGGGAACTGCAACGAGAATCGTAGAAACTCAAACGGCAGCTAATTCGATTATTGTTGAGTTATTTGATGCTCCTGAGGCCTTCCTTGGTCCTCTCAATCTGCAAGATTGCGGCGAGGTAAGCTGCTTCGACCTGACGATTCTAAGCTCAGTCTTAGGAAGGCCAGTCACTGGCATTATAGGGATGAGTTTTTTGAGAGATTACATAGTTCAGATAAACTTTGATGAAGGGATACTCTCATTTATTCAGCCAATGGGAGCAGACAAATCCGATTGGGGTAGAGTTTTGGAGATGAACTGCGAGTTGGCCGGCTGTCCACGAATTACCGGGAGGATCCTCGACCGCATCGATGTCGATTTCTTGATCGATACTGGTGCAAATGCTACGGGATTTCTGGAAATTAAGATGTTCGACAAGGTGTTGACTGACACAGCGCCCAAAACGTCGAGTGTATTCACGCAAACGCTTTCTGGGATTCGGCGCTGCAGGGAGATCCGAATTGATGGCCTTTCTATCGGGCCGCTGAAATACCACGACCTAATCATTACTGAGGGCAGCGAGTCACGGCTGGGATTCTCGTTTTTGTCCCGCCATGTGGTCACGTTCGACTTCCCCAGCAGCAAGATTTATTTCAGAGAAGGCAACAAGTTCTATAGAACCGATGAAATGGATATGAGCGGCTTGCACCTTTCCTGGATATCAGACGAAATAGTTGCCTATTTAGTCGATGAGGGTAGTCCGGCTCACAAGGCCGGTATTAAAGCCAACGATGTCATACTCAAGATTGGGGATAAAAATGTGAAGTCATATGATATATGGGATATTAGAGAGCTCCTGCGGTCGGGAAACAAGCACAGGATCACAATGGTAATTAAACGCGGCAATGATGTCAAAGAAGTTTCCTTTCTTCTTAAAAAGAGGATATGAAATACACAAGACCGCTAGAACTTAGCAGTGCTCCAGATTACCATTAAGATTAACGATCCAAAGTATGAGGATGTTTACAAAAGTATCAGAGTACATGGTATTGCAAGAACGACCGGTCTGTTGATAGACCAGATCATGGTCAATATCGAAAGTCCCGAATTGAGAAAGGTAATAGGGCTCGGCGATGTTGAGATTTGCATGTATGAAATCCCTGAAAGCACAAGCTGCATTGGACAAACGGTTGAGAAGGTCGTAAGGCCATAGGAACTTTCCAAAGGACATCATTTTTTCGTGCGTGTACAAAGAATCCAGAGGTTCATTATTCGTCGGTTGCCAGTTCGTAGCTGTTTGTATGTTTCTACAGACTACCCATTTTTATTATCTTAAAAGAGATACTATAGCTTTACTTTGCGTAATCGCAGTGCGTTTGCGATTACCGACAGTGAACTGAAAGTCATTGCAGCGGCAGCGATCATCGGGCTTAGCAGCAAGCCAAATACCGGATATAGGATACCAGCGGCGATTGGAACACCCAGACTATTGTACACGAAAGCAAAGAAAAGGTTTTGGCGTATGTTCCGCATAGTTGCTCGGCTGAGGACTCGGGCGCGTACGATACCTCTTAAGTCGCCTTTGACAAGCGTAATGCCCGCACTTTCCATGGCGACGTCAGTTCCGGTGCCCATGGCTATTCCGACATGAGCTTGGGCCAGGGCGGGGGCGTCGTTTATGCCATCTCCGGCCATAGCTACCTTCTTACCCTGATCTTGCAGGTGTTTTATGACAGCGCCTTTTTGATCGGGTAGCACATCCGCTTCAATTTCATTGATCCCCAGCTTGCATGCCACAGCTTCGGCCGTCGTGCGATTGTCTCCGGTGAGCATGACAATACTCAGGCCTTCCCGATGAAGCTGTTCAATAGCCTCCTGGGTTGTCTCCTTGATCGGATCCGCAACACCGAGAAGGCCTGCCGGCCGTTCATTGACGATGACGTACATCGCACTTTGGCCGTTGCGTCTTAGCTGTTCGCAATCTTCTGTCAATTTGTCCACAACTACGCCGGACATATCGAACAATCTGCGATTTCCCACCGCAACTGTGTTTCCATCTACAACACCGGTTACCCCTTGTCCGATCAAGGACTCAAAGTAAGAAGCCTCAAAAAGGCTAATATCTCGTTCACTTGCTCCTTGTACTATCGCCTCTGCTAACGGATGCTCGGAACCCCGTTCCAAACTGGCTGCCAATTGGAGCACTTCCCATTCTTTGAAGCCGTCTGCAGGTCGGACCGTTACCAATTTGGGCTTGCCCTCGGTAAGCGTGCCCGTTTTGTCCATAACCAGCGTATCTACTTTTTCCATAGTCTCAAGCGTTTCCGCATTCTTAATAAGAACACCCACCTGTGCACCTCGTCCGGTTCCAACCATAATTGACATCGGAGTCGCTAAGCCAAGTGCACAAGGGCATGCAATTATTAGCACGGCAACAGAGTTGATTATCGCATAGGCCATCGCAGGCTGGGGTCCCACCAAAGTCCACACTACAAATGTCACTACTGCAACCAGAATAACGGCTGGTACAAACCAGCCGGAAACGATATCGGTAAGTCGCTGAATAGGAGCCCGGCTTCGCTGGGCCTCAGCTACCATCTGCACTATCTGAGCAAGAAGAGTATCGGCGCCGACACGTTCAGCTCGCATGATGAATGAACCTGTCCCATTGACTGTACCTCCTGTAACTGAATCACCTGTGTTCTTTTCGACCGGAATGGATTCTCCAGTCACCATTGATTCGTCAATCGAGCTTCGACCTCCCAGGACAATACCATCTACAGGCACCCTCTCCCCAGGTCGAACGCGAAGACGGTCGCCCGGATTGACCTGGTCTAAAGATACCTCTTCTTCCATGTCATTATCATTTATGAGTCGAGCGGTCTTGGGAGCCAGGTTAAGCAACTCCCTAATTGCGCTTGAAGTTCGACTGCGGGCACGAAGTTCGAGCACCTGCCCGAGCAGTACTAACGTTGTGATGACGGCGGCGGCTTCGAAGTAGACGGGAACCTGACCATGTGCATCCCGAAACGACTCTGGATACACGAAGGGCATGATTGTTGCAATTAAGCTATAGCAGTATGCCACCCCAATACCCACAGAGAC
>CAYFSE010000311.1:0-10133 GCA_964345725.1 uncultured Dehalococcoidales bacterium | reverse complement strand
AGAGCAGCTAATGCTCCTTGCGGTGTCACCTTTAGTTTCTCTTTGTAGAACCCGGCAATTACGGGGACTACGAGGCCGCAGGTGAAGACCGTGTAGGCAAAAAGAAGGGAAGTGATAACCCCTTTCAGAATCATCGCCAGTCCCAGTGCTAGCAGACCCAGAATGATGATATTCAGGCGGGTAAGCAAAACAGTCTTCTTCTCGCTGAGTGAAGGGACAAATCGCTTAGTTATATTCTGCGTCAGGATGACCCCCTGGCTGAGGAGGCACGTGTCTGCTGAAGACATCAGCGCCGCAACCAGAGCGGCGAGGACTAACCCGCCTAGCCACGGGGAAAGGACACCGTTTATTACTTGAGGAAAAGCCTGTTCAGGAGAAATCTGCGGATAGAGGACTCTTGCACCCATTCCGATTAAGATAATGGCAAAAGCCAGCGGCACAAAGGCAGAGGCAGATAGAAGAGTTGCTCTCTGAGCAGTCCTTTCATCCCTGGCACAAAAAAGGCGGGTGTACATATCCGGCCCCACAACATAAGTTGCTCCCACGAGGATGAGCAGCGATAGAAGTGCCTTCCAGTCGAATTGAGCGCTTACCGGGAAAGAGAAGAAATCTTGAGACAGAGACAGCCGTAGTCCGTCGAAGCCTCCTGTCTGAGCAAGCAATAACGCTAGAGTGATAAAAATGCCGAGATAGATTACTACGGCTTGAAAAAAGTCAGTGCGAATTACCGAGAGCTGCCCGGCTATGACCGTGTAGGCGACGAAAACTATGGTAAAGATGACCATCCAAAAGACAGCGGAACCTATCCCGAGGATGGACAGGACTTTGCCGGCGGCTACAATCTGCCCGGCTACAACCCCTACCCAGGCGATAACAATAAGTATGGAGGCTGCCAAACCTACCCGGTGGTCATACTGCTTCTCCACTAGCTCGGGAAGTGTATAAAGCGCCGCACCTCTCACTCTCCTGGCAAAGAACATGCCTAGAATGAGAAGCCCGATAGAGCCGACAAGTAGCCACCAAACGCCGGTCAATCCCTGACCAAACCCGAGGCCAGCCATTCCGACGGTTACCGAGCCTCCTACGGCAGTGGCGACAAAAGACCCAGTCATGAGTGGTGTGTTGGCTTGACGCTGAGCGACAAAGAAACCGTTTTGAGTTCTTGCCTTTTTCCTTGCTCCTAATCCTATGCCTATCAACGCGACGGAGTAGACGGCAACTATGATGAGCTGGACCACATCACTACCTCAGATGTATGCAATCGCCGACAAGAACAGTTCGTAAGGAGCCATCCTTGCCTTTCAATATGAGTGCTCCAGCGGAATCAATATCTACCGCCTGCCCCGTAAGTTCCTCACCCAGACTCACTACTGTGACTTCCTTGTGCAGCGTAGCAGACAGCGCCTTCCATTCTTGGAGCAAATCTGCTTCCATCAACAAAGGCTGCCGTCGATCCATTTCTGTTATCAGAGCGCTTAGAAACTCCTTCCTGGGGATTTCTCTTCCCAACACGTCTTTCAAGGATGTGGCCGTTTTTTCGAGGCGGGCAACAGAGTTATTGGCGTTTATACCGATTCCGACGTTCACGAAGTGCAAAACATCCATTTCGGCATCCATTTCCGCCAGTATGCCACATACCTTCCTGCCTTCAATCAAGACGTCGTTGGGCCATTTCAGTTCCGCCTCTAGCCCAAAGAGCTTTCTAATTGTAGCTGCCACGGCAGTAGCGACCATCAAGTTTATCCGGGGAGCATATCCGGGGCTTATCCTGGGGCGCAGAATGAGAGTTAAGTAAATCCCTCCTTCCGGCGAGAGCCATTCCCGGCTCAATCTTCCCCGTCCGCGGGTCTGGACTTCAGTAATCACAATTGTTCCTTCCTCTGCTCCCCTCTTAGCCAGCTCTCTTGCCGCATCCATGGTCGAGCCGATCTCTGGAAAGTAGTGAATTCTCTGCTCTAGCTCAGGGAATTCGTAAGGAAGCAATAGATCTGGAGACGAGACCAGCTTGTATCCTCTGGCCGATGCCTCTATTACGTAGCCATTTTTGTTTAGGCTACGAACATGTTTCCAGATAGAGACTCTGGAAACGCCGAGTTGCTCAGAAAGCGTCTTGCCAGAAACACAACTGCCGCAGCTTCGAAGAGCGTTCAGTATCTGTGCCTTCATTCCGTTAACCTTTGCTGCGTGGATGTTAACCAACGCTCTGACCCTTGTCAATCAACCCATCGGTTGACTATCTCCGCCACTTTGCGTATGATTGTCTACGCAGCGTCCCACACAGTTTGGTATGAGACTCCCTCTCTTGGGCGAGAGACCCCGGACAAAAGGAAAAGAGCTATTCATTAGACACGATGGAAATTACCTGGCTAGGCCATTCCTGTTTTCTGATTAAAGGGAAAGAAAAAACCATCGTAACAGACCCGTGTCATCCTGACTTGGGCTACCGTCTGGGCGAACCCGAGGCGGACATAGTGACGGTGAGCCATTTCCACCGCGGACATGGCTACATCAAAGGCATAGCCAATGACCCCAGACAAATAAGAATCCCCGGAGAATATGAGATAGGAGGGACTTTCATCACAGGAGTCGCCTCTTTCCACGATACCAAGAAGGGCGAGATTCGAGGCAAGAATACCATTTATGTTATTGAGATTGACGGCGTAACTTTATGTCACTTAGGTGATTTGGGGCATCCTCTGGACTCGCACTTGATAGAACAAATAGGAGATGTAGGCATATTATTCCTGCCGGTCGGGGAGGTGTCTACTATACCCATTGACACCGCCACGGAAATAATAAGACAACTAGAGCCTCCTATTGTGATTCCCATGCACTACAGGACAGAGGCGTTCACCGGTGATCTCAGTCCTGTGCACAAATTCCTGGATACGATGAGAATCAAGGAGCTAGAAGCAAAACCCAAGCTCTCCATTACTTCGTCGTCACTGCCCGGCAGCACGCAGACGATACTTCTGACCCATGTCTAGGTACTAAATATCGGAGACTGAGCAGTTCCACAACTTAGCAGTTTTGCAGTTTGGTGTTGCTGCCGACAACGTTTTCTCGAAGATTCTCAGTTATCCTTAGAGTCTGATAGCGCAAGCGGATAGCCGGGTCCTAACTAGACTACTTGAGACTGGCAATGAAAGCATCAATGTCCATGGCAGCTAAGGTCATGGTCTGGAGCGTCCCCCTGGACCCCAGCGCTATTGCCACTTTGGAGACCGCCTCGTTGCTGGCGGTTTCTAGAATGTTCACGAAATCATAGGGTCCCAGCACAGCATACTGAGCCAGAACCTTCGCCCCCATTGCTTCCACCTCTTTGTTGACCTCTTTGATCCTTCCAGGGTTTTCCGTGATCGTCTTTCTTCCTTCGTCGGTGAGGGTTGTCAACATCACAAATTTAGCCATCTTTATACCTCCTCTGCACTGTTTCGCGCCTTTTGCAGTCGCCCCAGTAAGTGTTGTCACTTTTCTAGCACGCCCCGGTAGACCCACTTTTGGGTTTACCAGGTTCCCACGAAAGTGGCGGCGTTTTCGTGGCTGCTTCTAAGACCCGGCTTGGGTTCCGCTTGTGCTTGCACGAAATAACGGCGGAGTACCACTCGGGGAGTAGATGGAGTGCATGGCATCCCCGACCGCATTCTGCCCTTATATTATATCACTGCTTGGGCAAGCATTTCTCCAGTAGTTGTTTCTCCCTCGCCCTCATCTTTTTTTCTTGCGCCGGTTCTTCATGGTTGTAGCCGAGGAGATGAAGTATCCCATGGATAACCAACAATTCCAGCTCTCTTTCGGTTGAATGCCCTTGCTTTTTGGCTTGTGCCACTGCCTGGGGATAGGAGACGACTACCTCTCCCAATCTGATGATTTCGTCAGGCGGGAGCGCGAAGGAGCAGTCAGATTCCTTCTGTGGAAGCATGTAGAAGGCCAGCACGTCCGTAGGCTCATCGACCCCACGGTAATCGCGATTGAGCTGTTTCACTCTCTCGGCGTCAGTGAAAACCAGGCCCACCTCGTAAGGGGAGGGCACCCCTTCGGCTTTCAGGGCTTGCCGGACTATCTTCTTGGCCCAGTCTTCGTCCACCAACGTGCGAAATTCGTCCTCAGCGTAGACGTCGATCTGTTCATTCACAGTGGACCACCCGACGGGGTATCATAACAGGCAATTCAATCGGTTTCAACGAATGTAGTAAAATAACATAAATGCCTTTAACACCTCTCAGAAAGCAGTATCTCAGGGTCAAACAGAAGTATCCCGGGGCTATTGTTTTCTTCCGCTTAGGCGACTTTTACGAGACGTTCGATGAAGATGCCAAAGTCGCTTCACGAGAATTGGACGTTGTTCTAACCTCTCGGGAGATGGGCAAGGGACAGAGGGTGCCTATGGCCGGGATCCCTCATCACGCTCTGGACAACTATCTGGCTAAGCTCATCAACCGAGGTCACAAAGTGGCCATTTGCGAGCAGCTTACCCCGGCGGGCCAGGGGCTGGTAGAAAGGGATGTCATTCGCGTGGTGACGCCCGGAACAGTGGTGGAGCCGAATCTGCTTGCCAGCAAGAGCAATAACTATCTCGCCAGCGTAATTATGGCAGGAGAGGAAGCAGGAATTGCCTACGTTGATATCACTACCAGCGAGTTTGCCACCACGCAGCTGCCTGCCGAAAGACTCATGCCTGAATTGGAGCGACTCCAGCCTCGCGAGGTCCTGATTCCCGAAGATGCTAATGATTATTCCCAGTTGCCGTTCACCATGACTCGGCTTGATGACTACTGGTTTGATCTGGAAATTGCCCGTGAATCCTTACTGGAGCAGTTCGCTGTGGCTAGCCTGGAAGGGTATGGCTGTGCCGGCCTGCCTTTAGCCGTAAGGGCCGCCGGTGCATTGATACATTATGTCAAGGAAACGCAGAAAGAGACTCTGCCCCAGCTAAGCAAACTTGCTACCTATTCTACGGACTCCTTCATGACACTCGACGGTCAAACTATCCGTAATCTGGAGCTTTTTCAAGGCGGCAGGTGGGGAGAAGCCAGCAACGCCCTCCTCTCTATCATTGATCTCGCCAGGACAGCCATGGGTGGCAGGCTGCTTAAGAAATGGCTGGGGCATCCCCTTCTGGACGTCGCCATCCTGAACCGACGACAGGAGCTGGTTGCCTGGTTCTGTGGGAACGGCCTGGCCAGACAGAAGATCGTTTCCTTCTTGGGAGATATTGCTGATTTGGAGAGGCTTGTCAATCGAGTGATGACTGGCAGAGTCATGCCGCGGGAACTGCTGGCGCTTCGCTCTAGCCTGGAGAGAGTGCCCGATTTGAAAGCCGAGATTACAGGCGGAGACGCCGCAGGCCGGCTGAGCGATGAACTCAAGCATTGTCCTGACGTTGTCGCCCTAATCGCCAGGGCAATCGCCGATGAACCAGGGGACTTGGAGCAAGGCGGGGTGATAAAGGAGGGTTTCTCCTCTGAGTTGGATGAAATTCGGGGCAACTCCCAGCAAGCTAAGCAATATCTGACTGGCCTGGAACAAAGGGAAAGACAACGGACAGGGATCAAATCCCTGAAGGTAGGCTACAACAGGGTCTTTGGCTACTATATTGAGGTATCCCGAGCTAATCTCAACCTGGTCCCTGCAGACTATATTCGCAAGCAGACTTTGGCCGAAGCGGAAAGGTTCTTTACCCCCGAACTCAAGGAATACGAGTCGCTGATTCTCAACGCCCAGGAGAAAATCGCGGACCTGGAATCTGCCATTTTTCGACAACTCTGCCAGCAGGTAAGTGCCATGGGCGAACAGATCCTGGCCACCGCCAGAGCCATTGCTCAGATTGATGTTCTCTGCAGCCTTGCTGAGATTGGCGTGCGCCATGGATATGTCAGGCCGACGCTGACGAGCGACGACGCTCTTGACATCAAGGGAGGACGCCACCCAATCGTAGAACAGAGCATAGGCAGAGATAATTTTGTTCCTAACGACGCCTATATATGCAATAGAGACAATCAGCTTGTTATACTCACCGGTCCCAATATGTCGGGGAAGTCGACTTACCTCAGACAGGTAGCTTTGATCATACTTATGGCTCAGATAGGCAGCTTTGTCCCTGCTGATTCAGCGCATATTGGAATTGTTGACCGCATCTTTACTCGCATTGGTGCACAGGAGGACTTAGCTGCTGGCCAATCCACTTTTATGGTGGAGATGACTGAAGCAGCAAATATCTTGAATAATGCCACTCCCCGCTCCTTTATCATCCTGGATGAGATTGGACGAGGCACTTCCACTTATGATGGGCTTTCAATTGCCTGGGCGGTAGCGGAGTTCATCCATAACCACCCTGAGCTTGGAACGAAGACCATTTTTGCCACCCACTATCATGAATTGGTCGATTTGGCCGGTATCCTGCCCAGAGTGAAGAACTTCAACGTAGCCGTGGCGGAGGAAGGAGACAGAGTTATCTTTCTGCACAAGATTGCCCCCGGGGGCACTGACAGGAGCTACGGTATCCACGTGGCTCAACTGGCCGGTTTGCCCAAATCTGTAATCATTCGCGCCCAGGAAGTCTTGGCTGAACTGGAAAGCCGTGCTACCAAAAGAGGTAGGGTCCCTGTTCACAAAACACTGCTCCAGATTCCTCTTTTCGCGAGAGGCTCCCTGTTAGCTGATGAAATCGCCCGGCTTGACATAGATTCCATGTCTCCTCTGGAGGCAATTACCAAGCTCTATGAGCTGAAGAGGATAGCTCATGACGACAGGGATTCACCATAAATCGTCATGATTCTCCCTTACCCCGGAGAGAGGGAGTTAGAGGGAGGGGGGCACGGCACTGCCGCCTTAATCCTCTCCCGTCAAGGGAGAGGAACCCTGCCTGGGATCATACGGAAGTCCCTATTTATGGGACCGGGCAGCAATGCTATTGAGGCGTAGCCGTGGGCAACTCTCTCTCAGTCCCCGTTTGGATGTGAGCCAGGAATTCAACGCAATGCTTGGCTATACCAAGGGCATCCAGATCGTAGAGAGAGCGAAGAACCTCTTGCCTTCCATGTGTTACAAACTCGTCAGGAATGCCTATCCGCTTCACCTTGACATCCGAAGCCCCAGCGTGTTCCAGCAGCTCCAGCACCGCGGCACCAAAGCCGCCGCTAAGGACATTCTCCTCTACAATGACCATCTTCTTGGTATGGGTGGCCACATCCAAAACAAGCTCTGTATCCAGAGGCTTGGCAAATCGGGCATTAATCACAATGGCATCAATCCCAGCCAGAGCCAAGTGTTCAGCTGCTTCCACAGAAGGCGTGACGGTAGAGCCGATGCTTAGTATGACTATATCTTCACCCTGTGTCATTATTTCGGCTTTGCCTATGGGGAGCTGATGAGGCTCCTTTGCCAACGGAAGCCCTGCTGCCTGACCCCGGGGATAACGAATGGCCATGGGATGTTCTGTATTGATGGCAGTATAGAGCAGGTCCTGAAGTTCATTCCCGTCCTTAGGTGCACAGACAATCATATTGGGCATCAGATTGAGATAGGATAAGTCAAATATGCCTTGGTGTGTTTTGCCATCCTCTCCGACAATGCCACTCCGATCGAGGGCGAAAATGACAGGCAGATCGGGAAGACAAACATCGTGTAACACCTGGTCAAACGCACGCTGCAAGAAAGTAGAATAGATAGCCACAACAGGTATTAAACCCTGCGCCGCTAGACCGGCGGCTAAGGTAACTGCATGCTGTTCAGAGATTCCTGCATCGTAAATGCGTTGTGGAAACTCCTCGACCAAAGAAGATAGGCTGTTGCCTTCAACCATCGCGGCGCTTATTACCACCACTTTGGGATTGTTCCTGAGCAGTCCCCCGACTGTCTGAGCAAATATCTGGCTGTAGGAGGGCGCTGTGCTCAGGCGCGCACTTGTGGGAGATAGCCCGTGAAAGCGGGTGGGATTATCCTCGGCCGGTTTGTAGCCCTTGCCCTTCAGAGTCAATGTGTGAACAATAACCGGCTTGTAGTAATCCCTGGCTTGAGCCAGAACTATCTCCAACTGAGCAATGTTATGACCATCTATCGGACCTAGGTAAGTAAAACCAAGCTGCTCCCACATCATGGTCGGCATGACTATCGCTTTCACTCCTTCCCTGAGACGACGCAGTGCCCGGTACACCTTCTTTCCTCCAGGCAAGGAAGACAGCAACCGATTTGTCTGTTTCTTAGCCCGTATATAGCCACGGGTTGTTCGCACGATATTCAGCCGCCTGGCTATCGCTCCTACTGTGGGCGAAATGGACATCCCATTGTCGTTGAGCACCACGACGAGCCTTGTGCCCAGGTGCCCAGCATGGTTCAGCGCTTCGTAAGTCATGCCACAGGTAAGGCACCCATCGCCAATGACAGCCACTACGTGGTGATCATCGCCAGCACGATCACGGGCCAGAGCCATGCCCAAAGCTGCTGAAATAGACGTGCCACCATGTCCGGTAGTGAAGGCATCGTGAAGACTTTCATCTCTGTCAGGAAATCCTGAGAGTCCCTGGTATTGGCGGAGTGAGGAAAATTGCTCCCTTCTTCCAGTTAATAACTTATGGACATAACTTTGGTGCCCTACGTCCCAGATTATCCTGTCTTTAGGGCTGTCAAATACCCGGTGCAAGGCGACAGTAAGTTCCACTACTCCCAGATTGGATGCTAGATGGCCTCCGTTTTTGATAACTCTGCTTACCAATAACTCCCTGAGCTCGGAACAAAGCCCGCCTACTTCGTCTTGGCTTAACCCCTTAACATCGGTGGGACCGCTTATTTTGTCCAGTATATTAGACACTTCACTCTCCCATTTTTGATTATATCAAATTTTACTCTCAGCCATGCTCCGGCAACTATGATTGTTGTGCTAAGCTCGAAGCAGAAGCTTAAGTATACCTTTGAATCCGCCTGCCCTTCCCTTGATGTCAGCATAGTCTATCTCGCCAACCATCAAGTTGTATATGGCTCTCCACACCTCGTCACTCCGGTCAAACATTCCAAACGCCAGATGAGGGAAGCGGACAAAGAATCTCGATAACGTACGAGCTATTCTGAGTTCAGATACCACTTTCCTTTCTACAATCTGTTGGTAATCCTGCAATTCGACTCTCCCCCTCACTAGGGAGCCTTCGATAACCGGTGCAGCAAGCTGAGCGCTCTGGATAGCGTTACAAATACCCTCACCTGTCAATGGGTCAGCAAGCCCAGCCGCATCTCCCAGAAGCAAGGCTCTATTCTGCCAAACAAGCCTCCCTTTTGTACACGTTGGTATCAAGTGGCTACCTGAGCCGGCGATGGCATAGCTATCAATGTTTAGTGAATTCAGAAACTTCTGATGGTGAGCGCGCAAGTCTCTCACGTTGGAGATATGACATCCAGCTCCAATGGAGAGATGGCCACGTTTGGGGAAGATCCAGGCATAGCCGCCGGGGATGGATCCCACGTCCACTTGGGCCCGCGATTTCCATTTTGTCATCTCTTCCTCGGGCACGACAATTTCCGATTGTATTCCCGTGATACATTCAGTGCTCGTGCCTATGCCCAGGTCTCTTGCCACTACGCTATGAGCCCCATCCGCCCCGATCACAAGCCGAGAGCGAAGAACGTTGTCAGCAGTAGAAATCTCAACCCAATCACCGCTCACCTGTACTTGTGTTACCTTCTGACCGTCCATGAGGACAGCTCCAAGCTGTTGTGCCTTCTTAACCAAAAAATGGTCAAATGCATCGCGCATCACGGTATACATCAGTGGCTGACAGTGTTGTCCGACATAGAGGCTGCCCAGATTGAAAGTAAAGCTAACCTCATGGATCACGTGTTCTGTTACCTCGGAGATATCGAAATCGAGAAGTCTCGCCGCCTTGCTGGTGACTCCGCCAGCACAACACTTATGACGGGGCAACCTATCTTTTTCTAGGAGCAATACTCCAATCCCCCTCCTGCCTAGCTCATAGGCCAGTGTCGCCCCAGCGGGGCCAGCACCCACAATAATCACATCGTGGCTTTGTTTCAAGAAGAGAAATCCTCATGGGCGAGGTAACGAAAACCTGCCTTCAATTATATCACGTACGTGACGACTGAAGTTTTTTTGGCAGCCTTTTCCTCTGCCCCCCGTCATCTAG
>CAYFSE010000310.1:0-4046 GCA_964345725.1 uncultured Dehalococcoidales bacterium | reverse complement strand
GGAAGATTTATTGAGAGTGCTGCTTACGCAGTCGATGAGACCGGATTTGCGCAATATGACGCCACGTTTCCTACCAAGGAGAAAAGAGAAACAGACTCACAGCGGGAATTCAGAATTCTGGCAAGCCTTCGATATTGAGCGCTGCTTGCGCGGCTCAGCGAGTAGTGTTCTTCACGATCATGGCAGCCATATTTATGCCACCGACAGCTAGTTGAACTTGTTCATGGCCGCCTTTATCCCCTGAGCGAGGAAGCAATCGATGGCTTCGGATGCCCTGGCGATCACAGGCGTGATTACCGCTTGTTCCCGGCGGGAGAAATCGCTGAGCACATAGCGGACTACAGCGTCCTCGCTCATGGACTGCATTTGTCCCTCGGGGCGCCCGATCCCCACCCTGATTCGGGGTAAGTCCTCGCTCGCCAGGGCGGAAATAATAGAATTCATCCCCTTGTGGCCACCTGAGCTTCCGCTCTGGCGCAGGCGGATTTTGCCCAGAGGCAAATCGAGGTCATCGTATATTACCAGGAGGTCGCTCAAGGGAATCTTGTGCTTACGCACCAGACAAGCCACAGATTTGCCGCTCAGATTGACAAATGTCGCGGGCCTGGCCAACAGCAACTTCTCGTCCTTTACTTTGCCAATGCCTACTCTAGCCTGGCATTGTCTGTGGTAGAAGTGGATAGAATGAAGCCTGGCGAAGTAATTCAGACAATGGAAGCCAACATTGTGGCGATTGCGGGCATAGGCCTTGCCGGGATTCCCCAGACCAACTATGAGTTTCATTAGAGTAGAGTTATGAGACTTCCTATAATTCGCCTGCAGTCTTGTCTAGCTTCTCCAGCAACTCAGCTTCGGCAATTGTCTCTATCCCCAACTTTTGTGCTTTAGCGAACTTGGAGCCAGACTCAGCGCCCACCACGCAAGAAGCCTTCTTGGTGACACGCTCTGGCAGGAACACCGCGAATCACCGTCAAAACCGGGTCCTCTCCTATTTAATCACATGCAGTAGTGAGAAGTCCAAGCGCAGATGGTTGAATTCTGCGTGAGTTCTCAGAGTACTTAGGAAGATCGTGCTCCCCCCTTGACTTGGTGCCGGGACTAGGCTCGCTCTGGCTGTACATTCCCCGTTGCTGGCTCCCCTCCGAGGGGGCATTGTTGGAGCGTCTCAAACTGGTGGTAATCGGAGTACTACCAGGGGGCGAGTGTGGCTCTCGCTTCTTTGATAGAGGGCGCCGGTTAGCCCCGCCCGGGAGCAGGTTACTGGAGACAGCGCACTCATTCCCCAACTGTATGGGTTGCTCATGCCGCTGACTGTCCACGGAGAGCCGAAGCACTACAGGTGGTCTCTGTTAGTCTCTTTGGCATCGTGCAGATTTCGTCCGATTTCTGGCGTGTCATCCACGTACCCTCTTGCTGAGGATCTTCCATTCGTGTCCGACACGAAATCCGAGCTTCCTGGTGAGTCTCAGGGCCGGCTGATTGCCTCCCCAGGTGTATAGGCAGACTGCGCGCATGCCTCGGTCACGGAGGAAATTCATCGCCTGGGCAGTGAGCGCCTGGCTGAGGCCTTTCCCTCGGTAACTCGGGAGAGTAGCCGCCGGCCCAAGATAACCCCGGTTGGCCTTAAAATGGTCGTTGTGCTCTCCATCGGAGCGGGCTACGACCGTGGCCACAAGATGCCCGTCACATTCGGCGACCTGGACCCAATCCGTGCTGAAATTTGGGTCCTGTGCTTGCCATCGGGCCAGAATCCGGGCCTGGAGCCGCTCTCCGGCATAGGCCGAGTTTGCTAGTTCTATGAGTGCTTCCTCCTCGTCTGTCCTGAGACTCCGAATGACGCAGCCTTCGGGCGGACGCGGCCGGCGTCGCCGCCGGTCAAGGTCGGCAATCATTTGGTAGAGGCTGCTTTCGGGGCGATACCCCATCTCGCAGAAAAAGGCAAGCCGCTCCCGATCGGACGCGTCCACTAGAGTGCTCAGACTGCCGGTCTCAGCTCGGGGCTCAAGAGCAGAGAGCAGCAGATCCCCGGCCTCCCCCTGTCCCGGGTCAGGCCGCACATGCAGCTCGACAGTCTCACCGTACCACTCCTTGTGCAGATACGCCAGCCCGGTGATGCGGGCCTGGTCGTCGGAGGCCAAGAGGACCGAGCTTGCCCCCTTCATCTCTGCCTGCAGGCGCTCCTCACTATACGGGATGAATTCGTATGACTCAGCCTCAGCCTCATTTAAGAGGCTCACCAGTTTCGGCAGAACCGTCCTGCGATACGCTTGAAGTCTCATGTTCCCGGTCTCAGTGCCGGCTGATCACTGGGTCTTGCCTATGGTCAAGGCGGATAGGATCAAGCCTGGCGAAGTAGTTGAGGCAATGGAAGCCAACATTGTGGCGATTAGGGGCGTAAGCCCTACGGGGGTTCCCCAAACTAACTATGAGTTTCATTGACTTAGAGTTCGTGGGTATTCAGACTCTGGACATTATCGCTGGTTCTGTCGACAATACGCAAATACTCTCCTCCTTAGATGGCAAACTTGACCGGCCAAATGGCCTTATGTGCGCCAGAGTTTAGCCTTGGCGCTTCAGGATGTTTTAGAAAGGCCGCATAAACTAACCGGCCAAGGCCGTTCAGGTGAAACTCGAATTCAAAGCGTAGAAACTTGTCGATGCTCTCCAGCTGAAGCCTTAGCTTTTCCTGGCTTGGTCTTGGCGGAGCTCGTAGTCACTAATAATGTCATCTACTTTCGGCCCGCGTAAATGCCGTAGCCAAAGTACCGGTCGTTCTCCTTGAAGAACTTGTCCATTGTTTTCATTCTTTTTCTTATTCCACTGTTGGTCAGATATCTGAACATAATTTTGCCAGCATTTACTAAACCTTCATCGGCCAACATTCCCCGCATCCCTTTGAACTCTTGAGAATAGGCTGAGGTTTGAAGTTCCTTGACTCCAGCATCCTCGAATAACCTCTTCCACTCTTCAAATCTCTCGACTCCTAGCATGCAATAAGCGCATATTACGTTAGATACTCCATCTAGGAACTCTTTTGTTACGGGCTTTTTCCAGCTTAGTTCGAGCCACCCCACATATCCTCCAGGTTTCGTAACTCTTAATGCTTCCCATACGGCCTTCTTTTTGTCACCGACCAGGATAAGCACTGCTTGTCCGATAGCACGGTCAAACTCATTGTCGGCAAATGGCAGATTCAAGGCATCACCCGCTCGAAAACTCACCTTGTGTTCCAGCCCTTTCCTTTTAACAAGAGTAGTTGCTTGGCCTAGTAGGTCTTCAGAGAGGTCCAAACCAACCACATTACAGCCATATTGTTGAGCAAGGAGAATAGACGTTGTACCCTTACCACAACCGATGTCCAGTACGCTCGAACTCTTGTCTATGTGACAGGACTCTAACAATGTACGTGTAGCGTCGAAGCCACCAGGATGAATTACAGTTAATCCGACATGATGGGCCATGAAGTCAAAAATATCGCACTGTTCCATTGAACATTTCTTATCTTGCATAGTGACTCCTCTTTTGCATTTGTGAGCTAGCTAACCAAGACTGGTAACCTGCCACCCTCTATTTCCACAATCCAATGGAGCTGGCGAATTGTATAAGGGTGCATACCGATTCGGCAATAGCTCAACAGCATAGGCAGGTAACAAGACGGCTTTCTGTGCATTCCCTATTTAGTGTTCTGTCTCCCAGAAAGGCTGCATAAACTACGCTAACTTAGAATCAAAAAAGATTCTATGATTTGCCTCCAACTTGATTCAACAAGTCAAGGAACTCGGCTTCGCTGAGCGTCTTTGTCCCCAGTTTCTCTGCTCTGGCTAGCTTGGAGCCGGGGTCGGCTCCCACTACCACATAAGAGGTCTTCCTGGTGACGTCCGAGCTAGCCTTGCCACCGAGAGCCTTTATTCTCGCTTCTGCCTCCGGGCGGGAGAACGAATCCAGCTTCCCCGTGAAGACAAATTCCAGTCCGGCCAAAGGCAGCTCCTCAGGCCGGGACTCCTCACCTTTCTCTCTTTCCAGTCTCACCCCGACCTTTCTGAGCT
>CAYFSE010000309.1:0-2106 GCA_964345725.1 uncultured Dehalococcoidales bacterium | reverse complement strand
CATCTGGCTCGATCCCCATAGAGCCAAATCGTATAATCACGAAGTCGCTGATAGAGGTGCCTCAAACACTGAAGGAATCCTTCCCGATTGCCTCAGGCCATCGCACCATTCCCCTTCGTCCGAGCACCGGGGCCACCCATCCAAACAGATTCAGCCTCTGCCGATGCTGGTTCGTCGTTGGAACACGCAACCGCTTTCTCACTTTCGCCCACCCAATCCCGAGCTGAGGATGCAGCTCGCGAACCGGCTCAATTTGCTATTGAGGTATTTGAGTTGGCCTCACCTGCCCCTCTGCGCGATTGGTTGTACTCTGCCGGGCTGGTGCCGGCACGGGCCACGTCTGAGTAGGTACAATTGAAAGGGGCGGGAGACGGGTTGCGGGTGCGCCTTCCTTTGATGATGGCGCCCAACGAATTCTACTTCTTTGCAGCCGGAAAGTACGTGTACAGACTGACGCCTCTTGGCCTTCACAGCCGGAATATGCTGGCCTCCTTCCAACTGCTTCCGTGCAAGTGATCCCATCGCCCATAAAGAGTAGAAGCCCTTGAATGAGGGCTTCTACATCTTGCGTCTTTCCTTTGCCTGGTAGACTAGCAAACGGCAACAACACTACTATGGTGTGTCATTTACCAGTACATCCCAGAGGTCATAGGCCCTGTCATCAAAGTACGGACCAAACTTCTCCTCTTCGTAGCCGACGTAGTGATAGACGAAATGCCCGTTCAGGTAGTTGGTTGGCCCAGCTTCGCCGGAGAAATCCATGATCCACGGCCCACCGCTGCAGCCTGGGGTCTGGTCGCAACCTGTACCTATGGTGGGGGCCCCCTCGAAGATGCATGGGTCATCGTCGATGGAATGTGAGGAGGCGCAGATGATCATCTTGTTCCCGTCAAAAGGAGAGGCGGACGGGTAACCGATTCCATGCCAGTGCTGGTCGCGGGACCAGTTCCACGCAAAACCCAACCAACCGATCTGGCTCACCTTCCATCCTATGGAGTTCGGATTCAGGATAATCCCACCCATGTCATAACACGGATCCCCGTACAAGTGCCAGCCATTGTAGGCCCAAGCCTTGCTCCCTGTCCACTGGGCTACCGGGTGGGCGGGTGCTCCATCCTTGTAGGCTGGCAAGAATAAAAAATCAGTGGACCAGTTTCCCGCTCCATCGCTCACACAGTGACCAGCCGTCCAGATGGCATAGTTGCCAATGGAGGAGGCGCTAGCACGATAATCGACCGCATTCTGCGTGAAGAACAGGACCCCGACCGTTCGGTATGGGAACGATTTATATCCCTCATAGGGTGGGCTTTCGGCGCCATTGAAATTCTCATAGCGGGTGTAGGGCGGCGGATACGGGTAACCGAGCGGAAAGGTCTTGATGCTGTCCAGAACTTCTTGCAGATTATACTCCTGTCCGGGAGCGCCTCCGGGAATCAGGCCGGGCTTCCCGGTGGACTGAGCCGGGGCAACACTTTTTGCCGCAGCGGGACTGCCCTCCAACTTTCGCAGGGGGTAGGGCTTGGCATTCCGCATTCTCTCCAAGGTCCATACACGCTGCACCGCCTTATACGTTGGGTCTGATTCGGATGATATTATCTGCCCACTTTCCTGTGCCACCGCCGGTGCTCCTAGCACAAGTGCTAGACCCAACAGCAGCAATAGGCTGATCAGAAAAATAGGCAGACTGGATAATTTTCTTCTCATAGCTCTCCCTCCTTTACCTGTCTAAGAAATTGACTGTTCAGTGCCATCTAATTTCTGTAATTTAATTACACCGCGTCATCACCCCCTTTCCACCCACTTGCTCAAAGGAAATTCGCCTCTCCCCTAACGTTTGTTATATAGGGCTGGTGAGACTAACCAGAGGCGCAACCTCTACCGCATTGGTATGACTTCCTTGGAGTTGCAGGTTTAGCTGATATCTGAAGCTCTGTGGCAAAGCCTGTGAAAAGATTCAGAGATCCGCAGCTTTCTGACCCATCCTCACGAATGGCTAAGGCTTTCGACTTAACTATTATCATAAATGAGTGCCAAATAAAAATCCTGTATTAGATAATTATTGGAGGTTTATGTTTTATAACACCCCGTTCTACTATTCTTTTCCAA
>CAYFSE010000308.1:0-10656 GCA_964345725.1 uncultured Dehalococcoidales bacterium | reverse complement strand
CTCGTAGGGAAATCCAGTCAGCATCTCCAAACTGCATCATAAGCTACGCTTGCAGGGCGCTCCTGTCTTTGGTTGATTGCGTCTTCATCCCACCGATAGTTGTTGGCCATTATCTCTTCAACCAATTTGCTGTTTATGGGAAGGCAGAGTCTCTCAATATCTCAACCCCTTCCTGCATCTTCTTGTTACCCGCTATGGAATTAATCGTCTTGTCCACTGCAGTCAAATGCCGAGTCTGTTCACATATCGTCTGATGTCTGCGGCTTTCAACCCCCAATCCTTCCCAGCCTTCTGTGGTAGCAATTGCTCTATATTCGCACTATCAGAATCAACCAACTCTTCTTTGGTGTGCCCATAGCTATTATCTATCTTGCCGAGGGTTTCTCAGATGACGGTCATTTCAATCCCAGTCTTTCGTTTCTTTCAAGTAAGCGGATAGCCTCAGCAAGTCGCTTGTCTTTTGTCTCCTGTCTTTTGGCACTGCTAAGCCACATAACAAAGTTTCTCTGATACGACGGGGCCAACTTGTTGAAATCGTCCCAGGCTTTCTTATTTCTTTGCAGTGCAGACTTCAAACTATCCGGCAATTCAACGGTTTTGGGAATTGATGCCGCCCTGTTCCATTGGCCGTTTTTCTTGGCGGCATTTATCGTTGATAGTCCCACTGCCGTCATTCTGCCTTGTCTTATCATGTTTCCTGCACGTTTTTTGTTTAGTTCGGACCATCTGCTCTGATCATTTCGAGGGGTGAATTTCCGTGCATATTTCTCTTCATCTATCTCTTTTATGATACTGTCAATCCAGCCGTAGCATAATGCCTCTTCGACTGCGTCATTATATGAAATGTTAGCTTTACCCGTGTGCTTTTTATAGAAAACCAGCCAAAGGACCTTCACTCTACTGTGATTGATCTTTAGCCACTTCCGCCAATCTTCTCTATTACAGAAATGAAGCTGATTTACTCTCATTTCACCTTATACCTCATACTCTTGTGCGCTTGTGCATTTTTCATTTCTCGCTGTGTTTCTTTAGCCAGTTTCTCGCCCACGTTTTTCCATCGGCCTCGCCTCCTTCTGATTGCATTATATCCCTAGCGAACCGCTAGTGGAAGACATGAACAAATAGAGCAAAGGATAGCACTGCACTGCCATTGACACCCACTACTGAGGGGGACTAGAGTCCGACATCATAAGTTGACTGCTTCGCCAGTTGAGAGATAGTTCTGTAGTAATTCCTGGAAATGCGAAAGCATTGTGGTGAAATTAGACTGCTGAAGCTTCTGAACATGTTGGTTTCCTTCTTCGGTCAGCCCCGTGACGACCTGTTCCCAGCTGACAGCTGTTCCGCCAGTTTCTGTGCCTTGAAGCTCGACTAGAGTGACCATGCTTCGCATACCGTTGACAGCAACGAACTCGATTGCTCGGTTCGGGTCGTAACGACTAATGACGCAGACATCTTTCTGGTCGCCTTCTCCGTGGGAATGAGTCGTGAAGACGCCTCCCTGCTCGGCTAATCCACTATCAAGGTAGACGATATCGCACTCCCACCCTGGGAAATACTCATACTCACGAACAGGGCATAGCATGGGAAATACATCTTCGGGAGGGAAGGAATAGTATTGCTTCCCCTTGATGACCCTCCTCTCACCTTTAATTGTCTGTTTTGGCTTGCGTGATAATCCTGCCATTTACTCCCCCTTTATGAAACAATGCTATCTATCAAGGTCTCAGCTTTGTCTCTTAATCCAGTATTGTACTACACCATAACAGACTTGGGGGGAAGGTTAAGGAAGACGGGACATACCCACCTCTCTGTTTGGGATGGCTAAAGTCAGTCCTGTAGTATTATACTAGGCTAAAACAATTTCTATACTACTATGAAGGGAGTTCAAGGCACTATGAAGGAATACGAGTGTGTTCAAGTAAACCATCACAAGGAAATAGCTAAGGTAATAAAAGAATACCTTACGAATGGCTGGCACCTGCATACCTATCAGGCTACAGGTCTAGGGACAACTGTTACACGCTACCTGCTATTTGAAAGGGGATAGTCATCAGGGTTAAGTAATCGGTGCACGATAGGTCATCTACATAAACCCGTCACTTCCCTACCCTCCACCTATTGCATCAGTAACTAATGCCCGATTTGACCTGGGGGGAAGGTCAAGGAAGTAGTCCCCACCACCCAAAAAGGAAGCACTCCACCACAATTGATACCCACTACTGCAGGGGGTAGAATCCTGACTAGTTACATACTTAATCTATCTCTGGAGGAGGAACAATGAGTAATTATATGACTTTGGTAAACATACTTGACCAGATTGGAAAAGAGGCTTTACCTGAGTACAAAAGTTACCGTCCTTTGCCAAGTGAAGTCGACAAGATCAATCAAGCTAGGCCTGTAGCATTTGTTCACCTCTTCCTCAAGGTGAAATTCGGTCTACTGGATTCCAGCGAAAGAATAGGATATGTAACTAGTGGTATTGATGACGCTCTCCAACTCCGTAAACAAGTCAACAGCAGTGAAGTTTGAGGATAGCTTGAGGCCGAATTGAAGGATTGGGGAACTTCTGAGAAGAAATCTTGAGTGCATGCAGGATTAGCTACAGAGAGACTTCAACTACCGTCCCTGGAAGGAAATGTCCCTAATTTGACGTAGGAATCTTCGCCTCTCGCCCAGACTTTCAAGTTGGCCAGTCTTTCACCGTTGTCACCATGCTCAGGGTGGTCGAAAGCCTCTTGAAGTATGTCACAGGGAACACTCGAACATAATCCACAATGCTCTATGCCTTTCTCGACAGAACACTTGGCAACCAGGCATTCACCCCAAAACATATTGCCTTTTGTTTTCTGGCATCCCAAGCAGTTCATCTTCTCTTTCCATTCGCAATCGCCGCAGTAGGCACCACAGCTTGCTATCAGTTCTCTATTCATTTCGGAATCTTGCTATTCAATAGTTGCAGTTGGCTATTTCAGCATTCTTAAGTAGGGGTTCTCCGCTTCCACTCGCAGGGATTCACCTTTTCATTTCCGCTGTCTCATTATCATTATACGCTCCTTCCGCCTGAAATAGAAGAGTTCCTAAGGATAAACCATGCCCCTGACAGGCTATATCAGTTACGCAAGACCAAAAGCCTCTTACGGTCTGACCAGTACCGAGCGTATGGAGGTATAAGACAGTTCATAGATAGTTCATGTTGGGTTCATGTTGGTGTGTTAACATATATTATTCTTTTCATTACTCTACCTTCTTTCTCCTGGGGTCCCGGTTAGCTGAGCCGGGGCCTCTCACTTTACCACAAAACATGCACTGAGAGGCAGAAAGCGAGAGCGAGTCCACCGCTCAGTCCAGAGGACACATGCTCTTCTCCGTATTCAGATACCTATCTCTGACCTATTCGGGTTTTGGGGATTCGTTGAGGCATTTCTAGATCCGGAAACTGAAAAGCGGCGAACGGACGTCAGGCAGGCTGTCAATTCTTGGGGATGCGTCAGCCACTTGTCTGGCTACCTTGCCTATCTCGTCGTGTTGAATTTCCTTCTTGAGTTTCAATAGTAAACGGTCACTGCCGTCGCCTCAAGTTGAGGTGTGCATAGGGTGATGGAGTCGGAGTTCAGCGGATTCATTTTGAGGTAGCTATGATCTCCCGTGCTCAGTCCCTCATTCCGCACCAAACGACCGATATCGCTTATGGCTTGATCTGAAGTTAGAGGACTGTCAGATTGGCAAGGTTGGCAATCGGGGAGATGTCGCTTATGTGGCTAAGACAAAGATAGAGGCATTGTAAGCCAGTACAACATTCCAACCGGTGAAGTCGGCGGTGTTCAAGTAATTCCCGAAAAAAACGTGTGACGCTGAAGGTCTGAAGGGAAGATGTAACCCTCTTCGTTGATAGGCCCCCTTATCGTTTCGCCAACGTTGGGGTTGGGGAAGGTCACCGTCCCTTCAAAGTAGTAGGTCTCGGGTATCTCACAGAAGTTCGCCGTGATAGAGTAGTTGTCGTTCATCGTGATGGTGGTTGCCGCAGCATTAGGGTCAGCAATGGTACTCACATCGCCAGCCCAGTCCGCAAAGCGGTAGCCGTTCTCGGCCACTGCTATCAGGCTGACCATCTCACCTGCCCGATAGGTAAAAGCTCCCTCGCCGGGCGCGGTTACGTCACCGCCTTCGGAGGTTGAGACGGTGACACTGTACTCCGTTATCTCCCGCCCGTACTCGCCTGTACACCCAATGGCACCGCCACCCAGAGCTAACATCACGGCTAGCGAGACAAAAGCTATTGTATTCTTCGCTTTCTTTCCCTCCTCCAAATTCGCTGGCTGAGCTACCTATCCGCCAGAGTGACGAATCCTAAGCCCATTATACCACTCGATAGCTCAGTAATGTTTGAGCATGCTGGAGGCCCGAGCGGTCACCTGAATCTTTTTGAATATCGAGTGATGCCTTTGCCATAAGACGATATTCCGTGTTTCACTTCACAATGAGTTATTACTGCTACCTGGCTTTCGCTCCATGTGGTATAGAATCTCATCAGTATCAACAACCCCAAAGCCATTCCTAACATATAGCGACTTCACCGGATTGTTCTTGAGGAATTTTAAGGTGACACTCTTGCTCAGTTGATCTGCCTTGTCTATGATGTTTTTAAGTAGGTGCGTACCAATCCCCTTGTTCTGGTAATCAGGCAGAATAAAGAATTGTCCTATCTCAATACAATCTTCGCTCTCGATTGTGGCAATGGTGCCTATTAGTTTGCCATCGTAGGTTATGATGTCCGGCTTTTGCTGCCGCCAGGCTTTGCCATGGAAATCTCTCTGAACATCTTCGTCCCAGCCAAACATGAGAGTTATGTACTCCCCTTCAGCCGCTTTCTTGACCTGGTAGCTGAATTCCTCGTGCGTTTCATCAGCGGGAATAAGCTTAATCAGGGAACAGTCAGGCACAGGGGTCATTTGTCGGTTCCAGTCGTCACTGTAATCGTTATGATAGCACTCTCCGAAGAATTACTTGTCAAGACCTAATTCTATGTCTGTGGCTACGGAGACAACTCCATAAGCCGCCGCGGTCTCCGAACTGGCAATCACCTCATCATCTTCAAGTATTTCCACTTCTGGAGCTCCCTCTTCGGTTTGATACTGCAATTCCACAGATACTGTCGATACTGTAATCGTATTAGTCCCCGGTTACCGAACATTCCGCGGGGACGGTCCCAGCAACCGACTCTGAAGAAGGTTAACCATTCGAGGTTGCCACTAGATAACTGCCAGAGAACTCTAAGTCAGTTGTGCCGGAGGCCTGGATAGTGAATACAGCATTACCGCCGCAACCCGTCATTCAGAAGGCAATGACTCCCAAGGCAAGCATAATCGAGATTACCCTTTTCATCTCACCACCTATTCAACACGCCACATATGGATTAGCCGCGACCACCAATACGGCTCTTTACGGTGTTTAATTTCCTGACATCACCCAGTCTATAGAGATTTCACGACCACAATCACCCTTGGGAAACGTCGAGGTTAAGTTCATAGACAAAACCCAATCAAGCTTGCAGCCTGTCGTAGGCACACATGGATTGCTGACTACTTCTCTTCACGGTCTTGTCTTCACTAAGTGGGTTTCGTAAGCCTCTCGCCAAGCTGTGGCAGTATTGTAAAGTGCCCATCCCCCGTCAACTATGTCGCTCACCCATACAGCCTTGTGGTATGTTGGACTACCAGCAGTCCGCTCAAAGTGCAAGACTATGGCTATATCATCTCCTACAAGGTCTACAATTTCCCCGTGATACTGAACGTAACCGTCTTCATCAAATGTATGGAAGAACTTGCCTTTGAGTGTTGTCCACTCCACTGCACTACTTGCCCTTCTCTTTTTCTGTGCCATTACTATCCTCCTGTTCTGTCTTATATATCTTGGAGCAGCTTCCCATGCCTCCTGTGTGGTCCATATTTTACCACTGTAATGACCCTGGGAGGAAGGTCAAGGAAGTAGCCCCTTCATCACGTACCCTACCATTACCCCAGGCTTGGCCGCACGCAAATCACCCGCGCGTCGAAAATGCTACGTAAACCTTATATGGAGTTCCGAACCTGAGAAAAGTTACGCTCTCCGATCTCCTTTACTTTTTCGACAAGATACTCGAAATCTTTCCGCTGGCTGCGATGGTTTACATTGCAGGCTCGAAGCATGTACCTTCCTCTGATAGTTGTATCAGAGATCATCCAGAAAGATATATTGTTGAGATCACGGTTGATCAGCATGTTGAGTTTCTCCACCTCTTTTTCTCCCAGTCCCCTAGGTTTATATCGAAAACATACTATATTGGAAGCTACCGGAGCAGTGATTTCCATATCAGGTTCTTTCTCAATGAGCTCTGCCAGGTAGTTGATTTGGTCGATGTTCTGTTGAATTAAGCGCCTGTACGTGTTCTTACCATGGGCTCTTAATAGCATGTAGGCTATAAGACTAGGGAAACTACGTGAGAGCGGGAGCGCCAGATGATGTGGATTGTATAACTGGTCTTTGACATACTCCATTCCACTCTTAAGATATTGAGCTTCATGGCCATATACAAAGGTACTGTAATGAGCAAGCCTGTTTTTGACGAGTGTACACCCAATTCCGTATGGCATATACATCCATTTATGAAGGTCTACCGCAAGGGAATCAGCACGCTCCATGCCATTAACTAATTGAGTATGAGTATCTGATAGTTTGACCCATGCTCCAAAAGCACCGTCTACGTGCAACCACAGGTTTTCTTCCTTGCACAGATCTGCCAGAGCATTTAGGTCATCGAAAGCCCCGCTGTTTGTTGTTCCTGCACAACCGATAACACAGAACGGGTGGTGGCCCTCCCTTCTATCTCCCTCTATAGTCTCTTTGAGTATGTCCAAACTTATCTGACACTCGTCATTAGTCGGTACCCACCTTAAGGCTTCGTTTCCAAGCCCTAGAAGCTCTACACAACGCTCAAGGCTTTCATGTCCCTGGTCTGAGACGTAGAGCGTCATCTTTTGGGGAACGCTCTGGACACCCTGCGATTTGATATCGACCACAGCTTTGGCGTTTCGAGCAACGGCAAGACCCGTAAAGTTGGCCTCGGAACCACCGCCCACAAGGATTCCTCCCGCCTCCATAGGGTACCCAAGCATTTCCTTGATCCAGTCAATGAACTGCCGATGTAGATAACCTCCACAGTCAAGGCCTTCTGCAGCACTGTTTACACCACCCCTAAGTAATTCTGCAAGCATACCATAAGGGGATCCAGTTCCCGCTACGACGCCCCAAAACCTGGGATTCTTGTTGCTCCCCACATGAGGCAAGACACTCTTCAAAAAGACCTCATAGACCTTTTCTTCACCTTCGCCCTCAAGTGTTAGTGGAGTACAAATACCTTGCATAACCTCCTCACCGGCCATGGCAAACGATTGTGATCTAATGTCTCGAAAATGTGCCATCATATCGCCCAACATCTTATGACCGAGAGTTATCATTCTTTCCCAATCTTCTGGATCAAGCGTGTACTCGGTAGGATGTTTTTCTTTATGTTCCATTGCCTACTCCTTTGTCTTCCTCAAACAAAAGCGTACATTTGAGGCAAATCTACTCGGTTGTACCAGTAATGTTATTTGCGCAGCAGACAGTACCATATTGTCTATTACATGTTTCTATCCCTTCTTCCTCGAAAACCATGAGTTTTGTCATCAATTCTAGAATACTCAGGCATTGCGTACGCTCTTCACTCTTCACTTCAACGCTTCTCTTTCCTGATGCTTCGATGGTGATGATATAGACCGCTCTCGCGTGTTGGCAATGACTACTTCCAACCATCCCTGCCCCTCACCCGCCAGGATAGTGGTCTCTTTGTCCCATATCTTGCCCGCCATTCCCTGGCTGGTTAGCTTTGGAAGCTAGAACTGTATCCAAGAGAGTAGCCGCATGATCCTAGCTTCAGCAGCGAGGCTTTACGTTATCTTTTACCCAGTTCACTATGTCATCGAGAGAGGTGCCCGGCAAGAACATTTCTTTGATTCCGAGTTTCTTAAGTTCAGGAATGTCTTCTTCAGGAATGATGCCTCCACCGATGACCATTACGTCATCTGCTTTGTTGGCTTTGAGCAACTCGAGCACCCGCTGGAATAAATACATGTGAGCGCCAGAGAGAACACTTAACCCGATCAGGTCGATATCCTCTTGTAGCGCCGCGGCGACAATTTGCTCCGGCGTCTGATGCAAGCCGGTATATACCACCTCGAACCCGGCATCGCGGAAAGCCCGGGCTATAACCCTTGCCCCCCGGTCATGCCCGTCCAGGCCAGGCTTGGCCACTAGAATCCGTATCCTTCTTCCTGAGTTCACCATATCGCCTTTACCTTCAGATAGTCTCCTTTATGGCGGGGACAGCCCCTGCCACTACAGACCATCTCCATGTACTACACACCCACCCTAGCCCTCTCCCTTCGAGGGAGCTTTCAAGATTATCGTTCAATAGAATCCCGGATCCCGATACTCACCGAAAACATTCCTCCAGACATCGCAGATTTCCTGCTCGGTAGCATATTCTTTTACTGCCTCTATAACGTTGGGCATCAAATTCTTATCCGTTTTTGAAGCAGCGCGAAGCTCCTTCAGAATCTGAACGACCCTGCGGTTATCCCTCTCCTTCCTCACTTTCTGCAACCTGGCAATCTGCTTTTCTTCGACCGCCTCGTCTATTTTCAGTATTTCGGGAGGAGCTTCTTCTTCGAAAACATATTTGTTCACCCCCACCACGACCTTCTCTCTTTTATCTATTTGCCGCTGGTAATGATAGGCAGCATCGGCAATCTCCATTTGAGGAAAACCTTTGTCAATAGCAGCAAGCATGCCTCCCATATCGTCTATCTTATTGACGTATTCCCAGGCCTTCTCCTCCATCAGTTTGGTCAAAGACTCCACAAAATAAGAGCCGGCCAGGGGGTCTATCGTGTTAGTGACGCCTGTTTCGTCGGCGAGTATTTGCTGGGTACGCAGGGCAATGGTAGCTGCAAACTCCGAGGGTAAGGCCAGGGTCTCGTCCAGAGCATTGGTATGCAGGGACTGTGTGCCACCCATGACCGCCGCCAGGGCCTCAGTGGTGATCCTTACAATGTTGTTGTAGGGCTGCTGGGCAGTTAGAGAACAACCCGCGGTCTGAGTATGGAATCGCATCCACCAGGAGCGAGGATTCTTGGCCTTGAACCTGTCCCTCATAATGTGGGCCCACATCCTTCTGGCTGCCCTGAACTTGGCAATCTCTTCAAAGAAATCGAGATGAGAATTAAAGAAAAAGGAGAGACGAGGGGCAAAGGAATCAACATCGAGTTTCTTTCTTTCCATGACATCCTGGACGTAAGCTATTCCGTCAGCCAGGGTGAAGGCCAATTCCTGGATAGCGGTGGAGCCTGCCTCCCGGATATGATAGCCGCTAATGCTTATAGTATTCCACAGGGGAACACGCTGGGTACCGAACTCAATGGTATCGCTTATCAGCCTGATTGATGGCTCAGGCGGGAGCATGAACGTCTTCTGGGCAATGAATTCCTTGAGCATATCGTTTTGAATTGTGCCCCCGATTTTGTCCCAATCTATCCCTGCTTTTGCGGCGACAGCCAGATACATCGCCCAGAGTATGGAGGCGGGGGGATTGATAGTCATAGAAGTAGTGACACTGTCCAGGGGGATCCCGTGAGTCAGAATCTCGAAGTCTCTGAGCGTATCAATGGCTACCCCACACTTCCCACACTCACCCCTGGCCCGGGACGAATTGCTATCGTATCCCATTAAAGTGGGGAAATCGAAGGCGGTGCTCAGCCCTGTCTCACCTTCCTTAAGCAGGTGATGCCATCTTCTATTGGTATCCTCGGCACTGCCCATCCCGGAAAACATGCGAAATGTCCATTCTTTCCCTCGATACATTGTGGGTTGACACCCTCTGGTAAAGGGGAAAACCCCGGGATATCCGATATGTTTGGAAAAATCCAGGTCCTTGATATCTTCCGGGGTATAAACCGCCTTTATCTCAAGGTCGGAAACGGTGGAAAATCTTCTACCCTTCGCTGTCTTTTGCCTGCCCACCTTTTCTAATTCCTTCTCCCATCTCTTGTTTCCTTCCTCCACTTCCTGCAAGGTCTTCTCCGTAAACATGATGAGCCCTCACTTCACACCCAATACCTGGCGGGCAATTGTCCATCTCTGCATCTCAGATGTCCCTTCGTAGATCTCAGTTATTCTCTGGTCACGGTAGTAGCGCTCCACGGCGAAGTCTCTCGTATAGCCGTAACCGCCGAATATCTGGACCGCTTTGTGACAGATCCTGTGAGCCGCCTCGGAGGCAAAAAGCTTGGCCATTGCCGCTTCCTTGGGAGGCGCATGCCCGTCTCTCTTGGTTAGCCACGCCGCTCTGTAGACAAGCAATCTGGCTGCGTCTATTTCCGTAGCCATATCGGCAATCATCCATTGGATTGCCTGAAGGCGAGCCAGTTCGGCGCCAAACTGTTTCCTTTCCTTGGCGTAGGCCACGGCTGCATCATAAGCGGCTTGAGCAATACCCAGTGCCTGAGCAGCTATGCTGACCCTGCTGGCGTCTATGCCTTCCAACGCTATCCTGAAGCCTTTTCCTTCTTCGCCCAGCAT
>CAYFSE010000307.1:0-2871 GCA_964345725.1 uncultured Dehalococcoidales bacterium | reverse complement strand
GTAATACCAGATGTAGCGCCTGACGCACTTCCGTTCAAGTGGTCAAAGGTGTAACTACTAGCTGGGCTGGCGGTCAGTGTTACTGGCACGCCCGATTCATATTCGCCACCCGGGGGAGAGACTGAACCTGCCCCTGAGGGACTGATATTTGTTGTAAGGGTATAGGTTTGGGTAATAGTCTTGAAATTAGCGGTGACGCTGTTGTCTGAATCCATAGTAATGGTAATACCAGATGTAGCGCCTGACGCACTGCCGCTCCAGTGGTCAAAGGTGTAACCACTAGCTGGGCTGGCTGTCAGTTTTACTTGCACGCCCGTTTCATATTCGCCACCCGAGGGAGAGACTGAACCGGCTTCGGGTGGGTTGATACTTACACTGAGTGTGTATCGTACCCATGGTTTAAGGTAAACTAATAATGCCGCGATAACAACTATCGTACAAGTTACGATGATTGCTACCCGCTTATTCTTGCTCATTGCAGTTCAATCTATCGAAACCCACTGATTGCGGATAGCCAGAGCGACGGCGTGAGCTCTATCATTGGCGTTCAGCTTGCGGAATATTGCGCTTATGTGATTCTTTACTGTTTGCTCACTTATCCCCAACACATAGGCGACCTGCTTGTTTGTGTTACCGTTAGCGATGTAGCTCAGGATTTGTAATTCTCTGGTAGTAAGAGGAGCAACGACTTTTTCCTTGGCTAGCCCCGTCAAAGCCATCTCTTGGAACTGCTTCAGTACACGCTCGGCAACGGCAGGTCTGGCAATTATGCTGTCGTTGATAGGGTATTCACCACGGCTTGCTTTTCTTACGCTGCTAACGAGATCTGCGGTGCTGGCTCTCTTATCGATATAGGCTGCCGCTCCGGTCTTAATGGTCTCAAAAAGCTCTTCGTCATTGAAATACGAGCTGAGCATTATCACTCTGGTGTTTGGATAATGTCGACTAATTTCCCTGCTGAGCTCCAGGCCTTTTGATATAGGGAAGTCGATGTCAAGCAATACAACATCAACGGAATAAGCCTCTATGAACTTCAACGGCTCGTCGTCGGGGCCGCAATCCATTAGTTTGAAATCTCGTTGCGCAGAGAGTCTTTGACGCACACCAGCTTTGAAGAATTCTGATCTATCAATGATGGCAATAATAACTTCGTTCACCACTACCTCGCCAATATCTTTGATGCACGGATTAGTTGCTTGACCACAGTCAGTATTAACTTCATTTGTAGCTAGATGTTTATTCATCAAACTAAGCCGAAAATATCTGCTTAAATTCTAAATCGTCCAATCACCAAATACTATCGCCGAAAAGTACTATGGATGCTATCGGCTGGTATGAGAAGTTTGGACGAATCTGTCATCAAAACACAGCATAGAGGGTGTTGCCTATAATGCATCACTATTTGAATTCTCCATTCTCTTGCCATGTTGTCGGTGACTGCGCATATTACGATTTACTGCTCAAAACCAGTACGTCTGGGCCTTTCCGGGCCATTATCCCATTGAGATAATGAACTAGATGCGACAAACCGATGTCAGGAGGAAGAACATAGCCATTATGCCCGAGGTCGACGGGAACAAAACCTGCCAAATAGGTTGGCAGCGGCAGACTAGAGTGATGCTAGAGGACAAATACGAAGAATGAAAAGAGGTGAGAAATGAAACGAATTGCGACAGTTGTAGTATCGGTTGTTGTTGTGACTACGCTGGTCTTGGGAGCTTCGACAGTCATGGCGGCCAAGCCGCCACACGCCGGGGAAGGCAATCAGCTCATTCCACGGCCAAATGGATTTCCAGCCGGACCACATTACAACCTGAACGTACATGGGAAAAAGGTTGGCTTTGCCTGCAATGACACGCCAGGTGGAGGTTCAGTGTTCGTTGATGAATATGGTCCCTCAACAATACAATATGTGTCAAACAAGAAAGGGTCCCTTACGGAGCTGGTGGTACTTGACCCGTGCGCAGTCAACAACGGGACAGCCAGAGTACAGTTACCTTATGAACCTGAAGGCTACTTCGTGTTTGGGAGAATTCTGGGAAAACCAAACAACTCATCAAACAATGGCGATGCAAGTTCTGTAATCTTATACCCGAACGTGGTAAAACAGGCGTGTAACGACACCGGCTATAACTCTACTGCCTTTGGAAACTTGACATCTTGCGATGACCCTCTATTGGCACTGGGCTTCATGATCCAAAACCAAGTGTATCTGGCTCAAAATGAGACGTACGTAAGGTTCGATTCGGAGGTAACAAAAGGAAAAGGAAAGTCCAAGGCGACTGACATTACTGCTCTGTTCACCTATGTAGGTTGGGTCGTGCATTCCGACCTCGATATTTGGGGGGCAGGGAATGCCTCAGATGGAGTCATAGATGACTATGATGTGCCCGGGGGCGTTTATGGTGCGCCTGGGAATGCAACGGCTGAGGTTATTCTAGCTGGCAAGAACGTTACCGACTACGATTGCCCGTTCATTGAAGGGCAGCGCAACTGCAACGGTGAGATCGATCTGATAGAAGAATGGTTGGCCTTCCAAGCGGATATAGACCCACCCATGGCGTGGTACTTCGGCGAGGGGGATGGCATGTGGATCTTCAATATCGCGGATCTTGTGGTTACAGAGCAGGGCTTGGTTAATGACGGCACAAAGCTGTTGCAGATAAGGTTCTATCCCAAAGACGGAACTACATTCGAGGAATAGAAGTGAGGATCCTTCGTCGTGCTGTCGCTGGAAAAGTTCGCCTTGAATTGGGACATATCGGCGACGTCAAAGAGTAAACGATAGCAGCGAAGGACGCGAAGAGAGGGAGTCTCCTCGGGGACTCCCTCCTTTTAGTGATTTTTTGGCGCAGGCTCAGGGATGATAGC
>CAYFSE010000306.1:0-2707 GCA_964345725.1 uncultured Dehalococcoidales bacterium | reverse complement strand
TGGTGCGCTTGGAATGGCGGCGAAATCAGAGGCCGTCCTGAAGTCGAAACGCTCCTGGCAACCTGGCGTAATCATGCTTAGGTAATAAACAAAATCCTAGACCGGCTAGCGGAACGGATGAACTGAGGCTCGCGATCCATGCCGCTAAACAATAGGCTGCTTTGTGCAGTGTGCTACAACCGGGATAGGTATCCCAACGCCAACTTGCTACGGCACACGTAACAAAAGAGGTTAATGTGACCTCGTTGACCCGGAAGATGACTTCTACCAGTGATTAGATGTTACGAGGTCGTCCAGGTTTTTGCGCTTCTTCGCTGGCGACTGGTCGGCTGGGTAGCCCAAAGGTGTAAAGGCGATGGGGTCCATTTGCTCCGGGATACCTAAAACCTCTCGGGCTGCTACCGGGTCAAACGCTCCAATCCAGCAGGTGCCCAGACCTAGGTCAGTGGCCGCCAGGACCAGATGGTCCATGACAATAGCTGCGTCCACGTCACTATAGTTCTTGCCATCCGAGCGCACCCAAGCTTCATTTGGAATCGCGCAGATACAAATCACCACTGGTGCTTGCACAAACCAGGACCTATTGTAGATGCGAAGCAGTTCCGATTCTCTACTTTTGGTGAGGATCACAATTAGCCGGAAGGCTTGCCGGTTGGCCGCCGTCGGCGCCAAACGGGCGCCTTGAAGCACCGATTGCAGTTTATCATCCTCTACCGGCTCAGCTTTATAAGACCGTACGCTATATCGTTTCGTCGCAAGCTCTATGAACTGCATATCGCCTCCTTGGCCTTCAATCAATAAAGCATGAATTCTTGTTTTCTTCCCTCTGTCGCCAGCACCCCTACTGTAAACAGGTCACAAGGGACTCTAACCCACAGAGTTCCCTGTGTCAATGGTGTGTGGAGCAAGTCTACGAACAATTTGGACTCTTGTTGGGCCAAGGTGAACAAACCGCCCTACTGTTTGCGTCAGGGGTAACAATTCAGGCTATTGTTACGTCGAGTGTACCTTTCGGAGAAATGCTCAACATGAGAATCTAGCGTCCGAAAGGACAGACTTTGATACAAATTCCGCAAATGTTCGCATCCACACCCGGGAGTTTCGCAAACTCGTTAAGCTTTTCCACGCAAAGTCGCAACTCTAAGGCCTCTTCTCGACTCTTGAAGTGAGTCTTGGTAACAACTCCTTTTATGGCCCCTGCTGGGCAAGCGTCACGACAGAGAGTACATTTACCACAACGGTTTGTGATGGGGCCATTTACCTCGAGCGGTGCATCAGTAAGGACAGTGACGAGGCGGATGCGGGGACCATATTCGGGGTTAACGAGAAGTAGACTTCTGCCTTGCCATCCCAATCCAGCCATGCAGCCCACGGCCTTGTGTGAGATAGCACCATAATGGTTCTCTAGATCCCAGCTTTCTGTCGCGGGAATGGGCAGACTACTGAAACCGTCTCTTTGAAGAGTGTTGGCAGCAAGAAAAGCTATCTCATCAAGTATGAGATTAGCAGTTCTGTATGCGGAGGCATACATAGGTGTAGGATGATCAGTGATTTGTTCAAATAGAGACCTAGGTAGTATTATGGCAACAGAGAGTGCTCTATGAAATGGGTCCAACAGATCGGGCGGACATGACTTCAGCTCCTTCAAAGGCGCGGTATCGGCCACCCCGACGAGGTCTGCGCCCAGTTCGACAACTCTACCCTTTATCTTCTCAGTATAGGCAGCGTTGCTAATACTTTTACCCATAGATCTACTCCCTTCATTTGACACTAAAGCCCTGCAAAACACACAGTGTTGCCTCTGTCAGCCTGTCTTACTGGGAGACATCTAAATAGCACGTTGGTCGGGCCTTCCTATTACCACACTCCTCAGCCAAGAACATTGCGGAGGCTCACATTCTGCCGGGCATTAGGATGCCACCAGCATTGTACGAATCGCTACAAAGCGTAGTAGCCTTCGGGGTGAATCTAGTCGGCGAATGTCAAACGGTCACCTCTCTCTCAAGTATGTTCTTCGTTTCCACAAGTTCCCCCCTGATGTGCTCTGTGACCCTACGTCTACTGTTCTTCAGAAGCTTCGCGAGTAATGTGAAGTCAAGGTTGGTAATCAACAAACAGCCATCTCCTTCCGGTTCTAGAATTTCCTCGACCTTGGTCAGGAAAAGAGATACAGGGAACAAGAACACAGTGCTAATGTATCTGTTCATCTCCACCCGGCGTACCTTACCCCGAATCTTCTGCTCCTTTCCAGTAATCGGCGATATCTGTCTGAAATAGAAACTCACATCCGGATGCTCGAGGTCCGGGTTTTTTACGTTTACTACGCGTTCCATGTGGTCCCTGCTGACCTCAGTGTAGTGCTTATCGTAGTCACAGAGGAATTGAAAGACTTTTTCTGGCGGTGCAGCAATTTGCAGGATGATCCTCTCAATCATTGGTCGCAACCTTCAATCGTGAGACATCATATTACCGCGGCTGCAGTCGTGTGGCTTCCCATCTGCCTCTGCGAGACGTGTGGCATAGTCTATCATGTACCGAGAGTGTAGCAATATGAGTATGTGTTCAGGTGCGACTCTATTGTTTGGCTGCATGCACAATCATCATGTTGTGCGTCCTGTGTCCTTCCGCGTAGGTGATGGAAATGTCCGAGGATTGTCGAGTGGCTACTGAACTGCGCACCCGGCAAGGCGAAGTTCCCGGTTAGACG
>CAYFSE010000305.1:0-3689 GCA_964345725.1 uncultured Dehalococcoidales bacterium | reverse complement strand
ATCCTTTTGAGGGGGATAGATCAGCGGCCTGAGTCAGACGCGACTCACAAAATAGGTTGTTCAGGATTTTGAACGTTTCAAGTGGAATTTGAATGGCAAGACCCTACGCAGGGCGCTCCGTAGTAGATGGTTGCGCACCTGTGGCCATGCCCTTGCGATTTTGGATCTGTCCCCGGTGTTCAAGTCATGCTCGCTATAGGATACGCGCATATAGGTATGTACTATTTCGTCCAAGGCTGCTGACGTCTCGGGCACGACAGCTGCAAGCCTACGGCCGTATTCTTGAGGTGTCAAGGTCTCCCTCGGCCCCACCCCGCTTAAGGCGGCGAGGTAGCCGATTCTGGCGTATGCTACTCGCGGCTCTGATACCTGTCCCAGCAGGCGTCTCCAACCCAGCCACATGATCGCGCCAAACAATGCCAGCCCCAATGGTACTCCTAGCAGCCGAACATTCCAAGGACTGTCTGTCTCTATCTCATCTGGCCTGACTATAGGGTCATCGGTACCCTCTCCATCTTGTGGCGGAAGACCAAATTCTCCACGAGTAATGATAGGACGAACAGGGGTAGGCTCAAAGGGTATCCAGCCATACACCGGGAAAAACACCTCGGTCCAGCTGTGACTGTTCCGTACAACGAACGTCTGCTGCAAGTCTTGCCATGCATCGGGTCCACGACCCATTGTGTCCCCAGCGTCGTACTGCTGCTCGCCCGGGCCGTACCCCGCTACCATACGAGACGGTACTCCGGAGGCGCGTAATAACACTGCCATAGCAGAGGCAAAGTACTGACAGTATCCCTTTTCCTGTTCAAAGAGGAAGTAGTCGACGCCGTCAGTGCCGTCAGGCGGTGCTTCTATATCCAGTGAATACTCCAAGGTACGAAGATAGTCGCGAATCGCCATGGCCTTCTCGTATGGAGTTTCAATATCCTCGGTCAGTTCCTGCGCCAGGTCCATAACGCGCGAGGGCATAGTGTCGGGAAGCTGCAGGTACCTGTCCAGGATCCAACCAGGGTACTCGGTACCTGCTGCTGACAAATCGCTTTCAGTCGCTGTCGACACACTTACAGTAGCCAGGTATGAGTCCCCAGAGGAAATCGGACCGGTCGTACGCACCGAAAGCATATCCGTCGCGATTGGGACATGCCGCTCCACCGTAAACGTCCCAACTCCCTCACGGCCAGACTCCCAGGAGACGACCATCACATCCTCAGGCAGAGCGGGCCTGATGTCGGACTCCGTCAGTGTCTCGGGAGACTCGGAGTATGTTTCCCATAGCTGCCGGACCGCCTCTCGCAAGTCGGGTGGGAGATTCTCTGCCTCCGCAGCTAATTCTGCTTCGCTTCCGACAAGTGATATCCGGTAACTAGCAGGTTGCGGCACTTCTAACTGATAGTCGATTGACATGTCTATGGGATGGCCGCCCAGATATAGTGGTTCCCCCGCTGCCAAGGAGTGCATCACCTGTACACTCACTTCAACCTCCCGCGACTTCTCAAACTCTTGCTCCAGCGACCGTATCGGAGCCAATTCGGGAGACACCATCTGTGTATCGCTGGTCTCCCATCCCTCGTGTGCATACACATCATAGCTTCTGGCGCGCAAATAGATGGGGAAAGGAGCTTCTACTACTAGAACGGATTCCTCTCTCATGGTTGTGCTTCCTCCAAAAGGCTGACTAGGCCCGAAGGAATGGCCCGAGTCTGTCTCTTTGGAGGGCAGCCCGCCAACGGATCTGGCAAACTCTTCCCCTATAACTCCCGCTGGCGAACTGATTCTGTCCCATAGTGCTGCGACTGGAGCAACCCTTGCTGAGGTTGAGGGGAGCAAGAAAGTGACTACCACAACCACCAGTGCGAACCTTAGGGCATTAGGCAGAAGCCGCGAATCTGGTGGAAAGCGCTGGACGCTTCTGTCGTCCCAGTCATGCTCGCGCTCCACAACGAACAGACGCGCCACCAAAAGACAGACTACAAATAAGTACGGATACAGGAGAAGCCTGTGCGCTCCAGGCAGAAAGTTTGTGAAATTGACAACCATGATGATTGCGCTGGGAAGCACTGCGCCCCATATGTTGTGCCTGCGGAAAAACGACCAAGAACAGATGAACCCCACTAGCCACGAGCTGAACAAAAGAAGGCAGCTCAAGGGCAATGTGTCAGAGATCGCGTTACCGTTCACGAAGGCTCTGGCCCATATAAAGAGGCGGTTTGCGACCTCCGCATACCGGTCAAGGCTGGTCACACCTTCAACCAGACTGGTAAGTTGATAAAAGCTGAGGTAAATGCCCAGGAGCAGGCCACCGATGGCTAACAACCACCCGTTAAAGCGCATCTTCGCTAGCAGAAGCCCCAGCACCACGCCCCAGAGTGCCAAGAGGTACAATCCTGGTGTTGCTGCTACCCACGGCACGCTTCCCACCGACCAGGCTGCCAGCATCACAGAGAGCAGTAGAAGCAGGAAAGTCACCCAGCCCTCGGAGGGACCCTTGATCATCTGCCACAGAAGCGTCTTGATGTGCGTAATAGCCCAATATGCGCCGTTGTTGAGCTGCCTCAGTACCCAACCTATGCCCCTACTCGCTGTTCTTATTCCTTGCCGCATATCTCCATCCTATTACCTTTTGGAAACCGCTATCTGCTCGGGCTCACTATACTGGGCAAAGATGGGCGGGTTAGCTACGGTTATCGCTCGAGAAAGTGCGTGCGAAAGCGGATCTCCTCTACGTATTAAGTACGCAGGAATTCCAACGCTCATGAGGTTCATTACAACTTCATCAAGGGACTGTTCGCCTCCGAAGCTAGTAGGGTCGACCAAGATTACCACAATATTGAGACCACCGGATCTCAGTTCTCGCAGTACCGATATCCACTCGGTTTCTGTAGAGGAAGTGACGACAAGAAGAGAAGCCGACCTGCCAAACTCTCGCGCGTTTTCGACAAGAACCCTAGCGAGGGCGTCATCCCCTTCAGTCTTAGACAAGGTGAGCGTCTCCAGAACTCGGGACATCTGACTGGTGCCACCCTTCAATGGCAGCAGATATTCATGGTCGCCATGCGCTATCAGACCCACGGAGTGCTCCTCTGTCAGCGCAAGATGAACCAGCGACGCGGCAATTGCGACAGCATATTCATCCGTTCTCTCCGTCCCTTGACTGTGTTGGATCTTCCGCTCTAGGTCCAGAATAACCCACACGTCACCACCCCCTCCAGAGTCAAACTCCTTGGACATGAGTTGGGCACTCTTGGCGGTAGATAGCCAGTGGATCTGATTCAGGCTATCGCCATGGATGTATTCCCGAATTGTACGTACATGAGTAGTGTGAGCCTGAGATCGATAGCGTAGGCTTTCCTCTCCCTCCCGCTCCGCCAGCGGAAGGCGGAAATAGGGCAACGCCACGACAGGTGGCTGCACTACCACTTTGGCGGGATCGCCTTGTAGTAGCTGGTTTTGAAATAGCCCCAGGGGGTCGCTGGTACGCGCCACTATCGGACCTAGCGTGTAGACGCCACGGGCATGACAGAATGTATCTATCTCCAACCGCTCATGTTCCCTAGCCCCGATTGCGGTGGCTACGCCTGAGGTATTACCGGGCATGTTGCTCATTTGCATGATTTCCACCCAGCCAATCGGCAGAGGGGAATTATTGCGCACGCAAACACGCCCTTTCAGCACATCCCCTACTTGCG
>CAYFSE010000304.1:0-2567 GCA_964345725.1 uncultured Dehalococcoidales bacterium | reverse complement strand
TGGGGTTGATGATCCGAGACAGCTCCAAATGCCAGGTTGGACAGACGGGCACCGTTGCGCTCCTCGACGCTCTGAAATACTTTAGAGAGGAATTTGTCGATTTCATCGCTTCCATACTGCCGGGCTTAAGGGATGAGTTTATGGTCGACTATATAAAAGAGCTCAGCCAGGAGATGAAGTATCAGCATATAGTCTGGGATACCGCTCCTCTCGGACAAACACTCGGCTTGCTCGAAACCCCCACCATGCTCAGAGAGCACCTGAGACCCGCCCCCCGCATCTATTCCAAGTTGAAGCTTGGCAGGGAGACGCGGAAACCCGTGCTTGATATTATCAAAGGGTGGGAAAGTCTATCTAGCGAAGATATGGAGTTTCTCCGGTATGGTGTTAGTTTCGTCATCGTCACCATACCTGAGGCGTTGGCTGTTGAACAATTAGACAGCATCTTCGAAGAATTCGATAAGTACGGATTTAAGGCCGAACAGCTGGTGATAAATAATGTAATCAAAGAAACCGGCACCTCGAGCTTTCTCCAGTCTAAGGCTGAACAGCAGAAAGAGTATATTGACCTTCTCCACCGCCAGTACCATGCGATAAGAATAGTTGAAGTTCCCCTGTTCCCTCACGAGATAAAGGGCATAGAAAGACTGAAAGAGGTTGAATGGAGCCTATTCGGTTAAGAAGCAGGCCAGCTTCGGTCAGAAATCGCTTAATGGTGTTCTCTGGATTGGTTTTAAATAGGACGTATTGTTGTGCTCGGTGAGTATGAATCGACCGTTCTCATAGTTAAAGGTGGTAATTCCGCAGGTATCCTGCCTTATGTCCCAGAAATGAGAATTGTCCAGACCAAGCAGGGCACATATTAATACTTTATTCACCACCCGGTGAGCTACCAGGACAGCAGTGCCCTCAAACCTGGCTATTACCTCGTCCACCACGCCGATAGCCCTTTTTCTCACATCATCCAGTGTTTCTCCGGCTGGCATTTTAACCTTGTGTGGGGTGTTGGTCCATTGCTTATAAAGCTCTGTGTATTTTCCCTTTACCTCTTGGTGTGACAGGCCCTGCCATTCGCCATAATTGAAATCTATCAGTCCGGGGGCAATTTCCACCTCGAGCTGGTGATGGCTGGCAATCGCTTTAGCTGTCCTCAAAGCGCGCTTCAGGGGACTGGAGTAAATGGCGTCAATCTTTACACTGCTCAGATATTCGGCCAGGAGTTCGGCCTGTTTGACCCCGGTTTCGTCCAGTTCAATGTCGGCTCTTCCCCGGAATACCTCTCCCACATTCCATTCGGTTTGTCCGTGCCTTGCCATTATAATCTCTGTCACACGGTAGCCCTTCCCCTTTTATGTATCTATCTGGTCAAACCCCAGTAATCTGCACCTAATTCCCATCGAGTCCAGCATTGCCATTATCTTCGAATTCATTTCCTCGTCGGCGAGAAAGAGGTGACTGTGGCACTTACAGTCACTGCAGCCAAATCCGGGGATGGTATCAAATTGAGCACCAAGAGCCTGAGCGATGGCACATTCAGCTTTGTTTTCGCTTTCACAGATAATTGCCTCATCAACTTTTGCCTTCTCCAGCAGGTAATCAATATGCCAGTGGATTTTCTTGTTTGTGCCGAGGTGCCGACCTAACCTGCTCCAAATCCCACCCATAGCTGAGCCGACATAGGCATAGTAGCCGCGGGGAAAAGAGACGGTTTTCAGTCTGCCAGCGAAAATCGTTTGTGCTTCTGAGAGTTCAATGAGAAGAATATAACTACCCCTCACCGCCCCGGCCCTTTCTCAAAAGCGTATACTCCTTATCCGTTCTCATCCTGTTTTTTTGTTATCCCAACCTCGGTGGTTACTTTCATTAACGGGGCAGCAGGGGTGCGAATTGTCGTAATTTTTATCGTTACTGCTAGTTCCGCATTTTGTCGGCTGTTTCGTAGTATCCGATAAGTTTGCTGACTGCTTTGGATGCCGCCTCGACCCCGGGGTATACTGGTATCCCTGCCTCTAGGAGTCTCTCCCGGGCTTCCAGAACTGCCCCGACCGTTTCCGGATGCCCACCCGTGTAGAGGGCAACCGCTATCGGTTTTGTCAGGTTCTTGACATTCTCCCGCAGTACGTCTGCCGCTTTGGCTACCTGCTCGGGCAGGTTGGGTTGTTGCCCTCCATACACATCAACCGCTAGGTGAGTAATAATTAGGTCTATTTCCGGGTCGGCATCCACTATAGTCAGGCCTTTGGCGTAGAACTCGGCGGCACCACCCATTCCCAGCGTGGTTTCCACTGGATTCCTTGCGCCAGCACCAGCCTCGGGGATAATCTTCTCTAACTGTTTTCTGGTCTCCATACGAAAAGGTGGCACTTTCAGGCCGGCTCTCTCACATATATCAGATGCAATAACTCCTATTCCACCACCCCGTCCTACCAGGGCAACCCTTCGTCCCTTGGGGCGTGACATATACAATAGGGCGAGTATCGAATCAGACACGTCCTCCATAACGTTGGCCGGAATAGCCCCCGTTTGTTTGAAGAAGGCATCCCAGATTGCCTTTGATCCGGCCAGAG
>CAYFSE010000303.1:0-5669 GCA_964345725.1 uncultured Dehalococcoidales bacterium | reverse complement strand
AATGAACTTGTTTGCCTCTAAGGATGACATAATTCGCTGGCTCAATTCACTTCTCAAGAAGCATATCGTCATTGCCCCAGTCCGGGTTCAAGGGCAGACGATGTTTCAACCTATATCTAAGGTGGAAGAAGTTATCTTTGATTGTGATAACACGGCGCTCTCGCCCAAAGGATGGTTCCTACCCCCCACGGAGACGCTTTTCTCGCTGCAAAGAGATGATGGAAAGGTCGAGCTGGTTGGCGCGCAGGTGGAAAGAGATGCGGTTCTCTTTGGATTGCATCCCTGCGATGCCAGAGGCATCGCCCTGATGGACAAGCCCTTCCTACGGGAGCCAAGCGATGCCGTGTATCGGGAACGGCGCAGTCGGACGGCTGTTATCGGTCTTGCCTGTCGTCAGGCGCAACCGGAGTGTTTCTGTACCAGCATGGGTAGTGCACCTGATGATACCAGCAATGTGGACATCTTGCTCACCGAAGTAAAGGATGGCTACATCGTTCAAGCTGCTACTGAGAAGGGAAAAGCCTTGCTGCCCAAGGGCTTGTCAGAGTATAAGGACAAAGTGCCTGCTCCTCCCAAGCTTGAGACTGTTCCCATCAAGGAAGTCATCTCAGCGATGAAGGAACTCTTCAATGACTCTTATTGGGAACAACTTGCTGACCGCTGCCTGCACTGCAACATCTGTGCTTATGTTTGTCCCACCTGCTATTGCTTCGATATACGGGACTATGCTGACAAGGGACGGGTAGAGCGAGTGCGGAGCTGGGAAAGCTGCCAATCCCCGGGCTTTAGCCTCACAGCCGGGGGCTATGACCCCCGGACTACGAAGGGGGAGAGGTTGCGGCAGCGCTTCTGTCATAAGCTCCTCTACTTTCCAGAGGAATTCGACGAGGTGGCTTGCGTTGGCTGCGGCCGCTGCGTTAGAGATTGTCCAGTAAACATAGACATTCGGGAGGTTATAAACAGCTTGAAGCAAGTGATGGAGGCCAAAAGTGGGTCTTGAACGTCCTTTTGTTCCTCATTTAGCGACGCTGAAGGCGGCTGCGCAGTTGACTCCTGATATCAAGCTTCTACGTGTGGAATTGCAGGATTCCGGCGCCGGAGCCAGCTTTGACTACAAGCCAGGGCAGTTTGCCTTGGTATCAGCCTTTGGAGAGGGAGAGGCACCCTTCGGCATTGTGTCTTTGGCTGCGCAGAGAGACGGCCTGGAATTCGCCGTGCGGCGTATTGGCACAGTAACCAGAGGCTTACAGGAACTCGAACCTGGAGATATTCTGGGAGTGCGGGGCCCCTTTGGCAATTGGTTCCCCCTGGAGGATTATGAGGGAAAGAACATAATCATCATCGGTGGGGGCATCGGGATGGCACCACTGCGTCCGGTGGTCAACAGAATACTGAAACAGCGAAATGATTACAAAGACTTGTTGGTCATAAACGGGGCACGAACACCTCAAGACTTGGTGTTTCAACCGGAGTTCCCAACGTGGATGAAAGCCCCCAGTACTAGGCTGGAACTCACTGTTGACAGGGGTGATGAAGACTGGAAAGGACGAGTTGCCCTAGTCCCCGATGTAGTAAAGGAGTTGGCGCCCTCGCCGGATAATGCTATTGCCATTATTTGCGGACCGCCGATAATGATCCGCTTTACCCTGACCAGACCAAGGGAATTGGGCTTTAAGGATAACCAGATTGTCACCACTCTAGAAGCCAAAATGAAGTGCGGCCTTGGTAAATGCGCCCGATGCAATATTGGTGAAAAGTATGTTTGCCAGGATGGGCCGGTATTCACCTTGGAACAGATTTCGCAGTTTTTGGAGCAACCATGACAAAAGAAACTAAGAGTAGTAAGGATGAAGTAAGGACAGGAGTATATATCTGCCATTGTGGCACTAACATTGCTGGAACCATAGATGTGGCTGAGGTAGCCGAGTATGCTTCGCATCTAGATTCAGTGGTGGCAGCCCGAGTCTATCGGTTCATGTGTTCAGAGCCGGGGCAGGAAATGATAAAGCAGGACATCAAAGAGTTGGGCTTGAACCGTGTTGTGGTTGCCTCTTGCTCCCCCACAATGCATGAAGCCACCTTCCGCAAAACATGTGAGCAGGCGGGGGTGAACCGTTACCTATTCCAGATGGCTAATATTCGGGAGCATTGCTCCTGGGTAACTAAGGATCACGAAAAAGCCACCGAAAAAGCCAAGGCGCTGGTGGAGGCAGCAGTACGACGGGTCTTCTTCCACGAACCTCTTGAAGTAAGAGAAGTCCCGGTGAATTCCAACACACTGGTGGTGGGTGGAGGCATTGCTGGTATTCAAGCAGCCTTACAGATCGCTAATTCTCGTCACAAGGTCTACCTTGTAGAACGAGAGCCTTCCATTGGCGGCCATATGATTCAGCTGGACAAGACGTTCCCTACCTTAGATTGTTCAGCCTGTATCCTGACACCCAATATGAGCGAACTGGGTTCGCATCCTTATGTCGAACTACTCACCTATAGTGAGGTCGAAGAAGTATCAGGCTACGTCGGCAACTTCAAAGCCAAGATAAGAAAGCAAGCAAGGTATGTCGATGAGGAGAAGTGTACTGGTTGTGGGGTCTGTCAGGGAAAATGCCCCTGGAAAGCCCCCAGTGAATTCGAATTGGGTTTGGCACAAAGAAAAGCCATCTATATTCCGTTTCCCCAGGCAGTACCGAATGTCCCTGTCATCGATCGAGAGAACTGTGCTTACCTCCAAAAAGGCAAGTGTCGTGCCTGTGAAAAATTCTGTGAGGCAGGGGCTATTAAGTTTGATGATGAAGACAAGATAGTTGAGGTGGAGGTAGGCAATATCATCCTGGCTACTGGCTTTCAGGCCTTTGACCCTTCTGTTGCTGCTCAGTATGGCTATGGGAAATTCGATGATATTATCACTGGGCTCGAGTTTGAGAGGCTAAGCAATGCCACTGGTCCCACTGGCGGTAATATTCAACTCAAGGATGGCTCTGCTCCCCGAAGCGTGGCCATTGTCCATTGTGTCGGCAGCCGTGATGAAGAGTTTCATGAGTATTGTTCACGAGTTTGTTGCATGTATGCCCTAAAACACTCGCACCTTATCAAGGAGAAGACTGATGCCGAGGTCTGCCAAATATTTACTGATATCCGCTGCTTTGGCAAGGACTATGAGGATTTCTACGAACGATTAGTTGGTGAGGGGACTAACTTCGTCCGGGGGAAGGTTCAGCAGGTCGCCAGCGCCAATGGAAAAGGGACGGACCAAGGCAAGTTAATTATCACTGCGGAGGATCCGGATAATGGCAAGACGAACCAGGTATTCGCTGACATGGTCGTCCTCTGCGCTGCCATCGAACCACAGCAAGATGCCGGTAAGTTGGCGCACACGTTCTCTGTGAATCTCAAGGCTGATGGTTTCCTCCTGGAACGCCACCCAAAGCTGGATCCAGTAGCGACCAGGACCGATGGAATCTATGTGGCGGGTTGTTGCCAAGGGCCCAAGGATATCCCGGACACGGTATCTCAAGCCTCGGCAGCGGCAGCCAAGGTTCTGGCTGTTATCACCAAAGGCAAGGTGGAGCTTGAGGCAAGCACGGCAGTTATCGACGAAGACCTTTGTTCAGGGTGTCGGATCTGTAATCTTCTCTGTCCCTATAGTGCTATTTCTTTTGACGATGAGAAAAAGGTCTCTAATATCAATGAGGCATTGTGTAAGGGCTGTGGCACCTGTGTCGCAGCTTGTCCCAGTGGAGCGATTACTCACAGACATTTCACTAACGAAGAAGTTATAGCCGAAATCGAGGGCGTGTTGGTATAGGTTTCACCGAATATTGCATTCCTCACGAATCGTCTTATAAACTAACTCCGGGCGGACTCTGATCTTAAACTAAGCAAGATCTCCATGAAAATCCTGCAACTTTTGGGAATAGTGTATGTCGAAAACGGCAAGACGACCTCTCAAGCTAGCTTCCGTTAGCGTTCGGGGCATTGTTCAGGGTGTTGGCTTCCGGCCTTTCGTCTATGGACTGGCTGTCAAACACAATCTCAAGGGCTGGGTTTACAACACTTCGGAAGATGTCAAAATTGAGGTAGAAGGCGAAGTAGAGGCTATTCAGCAGTTTGAGCAGGAACTCCAGACGCAAGCTCCACCGTTGGCTCGCATTGAGAACATAACTGTTGAGCATCGTAGGCCTGTCGGTTACAAAAGCTTTGAGATTCGGAAGAGCCAGACTCAGGAAGGCAGATACCAGCTCATCTCTCCGGATGTCGCTACCTGCCGGGCTTGTCTTGACGAGCTGCTAAATCCTGAAGACCGCCGCTACCGTTATCCCTTCACCAACTGCACTAATTGCGGCCCGCGGTTTACCATAATTGAAGGTATGCCATATGACCGCCCCAAGACAACCATGCGCTGCTTCCAGATGTGCCCCCAGTGCCAGGCGGAATACGACAACCCGCTTGACCGCCGCTTTCATGCCCAGCCAAATGCCTGCCCGAAGTGCGGTCCCCAGGTCCAGCTAGTTGACAGTGAGGGCAGTGTGGTGAACGAGTCCAATCCGATAGCCGTTGCCAGTCAGCTCCTTAGAGAAGGGAAAATCGTGGCTATTAAAGGACTAGGTGGTTTTCTCCTGGCTTGTGACGCCACGAACGATAGCGCAGTCAGGACATTGCGGCAGAGGAAGAATCGGCCTTCCAAGCCCTTTGCCATAATGGTTGCTGATTCGGAGGAAGCCAAAAGGCACTGCTACGTCTTGCCGGAGGAGGAGAAACTACTTACCTCACCTCAAAGCCCCATCGTGCTCATGATCTGGAAAGAGGGCTCGTCTGTATCCCGAGAGGTGGCGCCAAATCTATGGTCCCTGGGGATTATGCTGCCCTATACACCTCTTCATCACATACTGCTCAGAGACGCTGGTTTGCCTTTGGTGATGACCAGCGGCAATCTCAGTGAAGAGCCCATCGCCAGGGACAATGATGAAGCCTTGCGGAGGCTTTCGGGGATTGCCGATTACTTCTTGGTCCATAATCGGGATATCTACTCTCGCTACGACGATAGCGTGGCCATGGTAGAGAGGCGCACAAGCCAGCTTGTCAGGCGGGCGCGTAGCTACGCCCCGTATCCAGTCTCTCTGCCGTTCAAAACCAGGCAGGTGCTTGGCTGCGGTGCTGAGGAGAAGAACACTTTCTGTCTGACCAAAGACAATTATGCCTTCATATCCCAGCATATCGGCGATATGGAGAATATGGAAACTCTGGAACATTATGACAGCACCATATCGCTCTATAAAAGACTCTTCCACATGGAGCCGGAAATCGCTGCCTATGACCTGCACCCTGATTATCTGGCCACCAGGTATGCCCGTGAGTTGGGCGAGTCCGGTATGAAGCTTGTTCCTGTTCAGCACCATCATGCTCATATTGTCAGTTGCCTGGCTGACAATGGGCTGGAGTCAGCGGTTATCGGAGTGGCCTTCGATGGCACGGGGATGGGTGCCGACGGCAATATATGGGGAGGAGAATTCCTGGTCGCCGACTACCGTAGGTTTCGTAGAGTGGGGCACCTGGAATACCTGCCTTTGCCCGGGGGAGCCGCAGCGATAAAAAGACCGTACCGCACCGCTATCTGCTATGTTCTTACCTTATTGGGTGAAAATGCCCTCAACGCTGTCGTTGCGGCCCTG
>CAYFSE010000302.1:0-1770 GCA_964345725.1 uncultured Dehalococcoidales bacterium | reverse complement strand
AGGTACCAGTTGACCAGACTCTAGATCACGAATTGCTTCCGCTGGACCACAGTCCAGCGGCCTAAACGCGGACTGTGGTCCGCTTTGAGCTTTAAATCGTGATCTACCGAGACTGCGGATGCTGCCGCCTTGCCTATAATCACATCTCCCACTTTCCACAACACCACCCCAGCGAGCCAGCACCTCCCGACCGCTTGATCTGCACCACTTCACGCAGGTTGGAGCAACTTTTGCATTCAAAGGATGAGCGAGGTGTCGTATGTCACCTCGCTCACATCTCAGCCTTTGAAGTGGGTGGGCCCGTCCCCATTGTCTCCATGTACTCATGAACCAGCAGAACGGCACCGATGGCCCCCATCACCGTAGTGGGGGACAAGGTGACAGGTGTGTTCAGCGCCTCCTCTGGTACTATTCTCCCATGACCATTTTCCTATTGCAATCTTGTTGCAATAGCTCTATAATATAACCAATGGCTTATGTGATAAATATCCAAGTTACTATTATAGCACATTTTGGTTAGAAAAAGGTTAGGAAAAAGTTAGAAAAAAGTTAGAATTTCATAGCCAAGATATCAGCGGTATGCCATACTTAACCACACCTCCAGATGACTCTGCAGAGGATGTAGATCTGAGCATCTTTAGTGCTCGGGAAATCAGGACCATATTGAAGAGCAAGGCTCATTGCCTGCAAGCTGGTTTTCCATCGGATCATGCAATCATTTCAACATTTGATGAAATTCGAGACGATTACGTGAAACGAGTAGGGCTGGCGACGTACCTCAGCCAGATGTTAGGTGATTTAGCGAACGCTTCTGTGCAGGATTGTGCATTTTTTGATGAGAGTGAGTGGCTGATTGAGGTGAACCTCAACGGCAATGGGCAGCAGCCCGTGCAGAGATTTGTTGCCCAGCAATTTGGGCGAAAGAACCTGCCGTTCAGAGTGGATATTCGAAAGCAGCCAGACTCCAGCCGGATTGAAACGCGATATTTGTAGTGACACTGCCTTTTAACTGAATACTCTATCAGGGTAGAGCTAACTGCTCCCACGTCCTTTGAGGATGTGTTGGAGTAAATAGTAAGGCCCGATTTCCCGCCTGCGGGTGGGAGACGGGCTTTTATTTTTGTCATATAGGGGGATATCATGCGCTACCGGATTATGGCTGTGTTCTTAGTTGTTATAGTCATTGCAATTGGTTTTCAAATTTCCTTCGTTTCGGCAGCTTCTATTGTAGAGTGGAAGACTGACTGCAACGACTGGGCACAAGAAGAACAGGAACCAATAACTACTGTTAATACCGAGGGACAGGTAGCGATTAAAGAAACTTTATATATTACCAATTCACAGCATATGATAGTGGATGGTCGTGACAGTCAAGCCAAAAACGATCTTCAAGAACAGCAAGGAGTCGGTTCATCTGGTATAGGCGCTTACGTGCACTCTGTCTTTCTGCCGTTGGTGATAAGTGGAGAGGAATGTACGGTATTGTTGAGCCCCGGTCTTGTGCGCTATGATGGTAGTGATCTGGAACCTGGGTCTGTGATCTGCCTGAAGGCCGGCACTTATTCAGGGCTTGAGTTCCGGAACCTGAAGGGCACGGCTGCAGAACCCATCACGATTCGCAATCATGGCGGACTGGTGCATATGAACAATCTGGACAATGAGAATCACCTGAGAAATTGTCAGCATGTACACTTGACGGGGACCGGTGTGGCGGGATTAGAGTACGGCATTAAGTTGAAACGCCGCATTTTGGCAAAAGACTTTATCAAG
>CAYFSE010000301.1:0-23486 GCA_964345725.1 uncultured Dehalococcoidales bacterium | reverse complement strand
CCGGCTCGAAGGACGCCAGCGTTTTGCCTGTGACCCTATTGGGAATCTCATCGAGCCGCCTGCCTATGGCTATTTTGGCAGCCACCCGGGCAATGGGATAGCCGGTAGCTTTACTGGCCAAAGCCGAACTACGGCTGACGCGGGGATTGACTTCAATTACGTGGTAGTCGCTTCTGGCGACTCCCTTCTGGTCGGGTGCCCATTTTTCCGCAACAATGGGATGTGGAGTGAGGGCAAACTGTATATTGCAGCCACCCTCGATCCTCAAGGCTCGTATGATTCTAAGGCTGGCTGACCTGAGCATCTGGTATTCTTTGTCGGTGAGAGTCTGGCTCGGGGCTACCACAATGCTATCGCCGGTATGTACACCCATAGGATCAATATTTTCCATGATACAGACGGCGATGCAGTTGTCAGCAGCATCCCGCATGACTTCGAATTCAATCTCCTTCCAACCCAGAACACATTGCTCCACCAGGACCTCATGGCTCATGCTGGAATCCAGGCCACTAGCGACAATCTGTTCTAGCTCTTTCGTAGTGTGGGCGATGCCGCCGCCGGTGCCTCCCAGCGTATAGGAGGGACGGACGATGAGAGGTAAGCCAATTGATCTCACCAGTTCTAGAGCTTCTTCCACAGTCTGGACTGTCTTGCTTTGCGGCACGGGCTCGCCAATATCAAGAAGAAGCTTCTTGAATAAAGACCTTTCCTCAGCCTTCTTTATCGTCTCTATCGGTGTGCCCAGAGCGCGTACATTGTACTTATCGAGTACGCCGGCATCGCCTAACTCTACCGCCAGATTGAGCCCTGTTTGACCTCCCAGGGTGGGTAACAAGCCGTTGGGGCGCTCTTTTTCAATTATGCGAGCTATGACTTCCACGGTGAGGGGCTCGATATAAACGATATCAGCAATACCCTCGTCAGTCATGATGGTAGCCGGATTCGAGTTGACCAAGATCGTCGTCACACTTTCTTCGCGCAAAGCCCGGCAGGCCTGAGTCCCGGAATAGTCAAACTCCGCCGCCTGCCCGATGATTATCGGGCCCGAGCCAATCACCAAGACCTTGGATAGCTTGGACATATCCTCTCTTTGTATTCTAATTTCCCACTAGCTCCAGGAATCGCTCAAACAGGTACATATTGTCCAGGGGGCCGGGGGAGGCCTCGGAGTGGTACTGGATAGACAGGATGGGCAAGTCCCGGTGGCGAAGACCCTCCACCGTGCCGTCGTTTAAGTTGATGTGGCTGACATTAAGCCCCTCTCTTAGGGTATCGCCGTCCAGGGCATAGCCATGGTTCTGAGCCGTGATATAGACCCTACCAGTGGCTAGATCCCGTACGGGATGATTGCCACCCCGGTGCCCAAATTTGAGCTTAAACGTCTTGGCTCCCAAGGCTTTGCCTATAAGCTGATGCCCCAGGCATATGCCCATTATTGGCTTTTGGCCGATAAGATCCCTCACCGTGCCTGTTATATCTTCAAGCAGAACAGGATTGCTTGGGCCCGGGGAGAGGACAATGCCATCGGGATTCATGGCTAGGATGTCTTCCGCTGAAGTGGTGTACGGGATAGCAGTCGCCCGACACCCGAACTGGCTCAGTACGCGCAGCATGTTGTATTTCAAGCCATAGTCCACGACAGCGATATGAAATTGTTTTGTCTCACCCTCACCTTTATCCTCTCGCTTCGACGGAGAGGGAATCGAATTGGCTATGGCAGGCTTGCCGGATTGCCACTCATATGCCTTGTCGGTGCTAACCTGATGAACAAAATTAACAGAATCATATCTGGGCAAGCTCTTTAACTCCGCCGATGCCTCTTCAATGATCATCTCTGAACTGAGAATGCCCATCATCACTCCAACTGACCTGAGATGACGAGTCAAGGCACGGGTATCTATGCCGCTGATGCCAGGGATGCCATATGCCAGCAGAAATTCGTGCACAGTGCGGGTGCTCTGCCAGTGGCTAGGCTGGGAGCAGTATTCCCGAACAGCCAAGCCCCTGACCTGAATTTGCCTGGATTCAAAATCGGATTCGCTGATGCCGTAATTGCCAATCAAAGGGTAAGTAGGGACTAGGATTTGACCAGCAAAGGAGGGATCTGTGAGCATCTCCTGGTAGCCAGTCATGCTGGTATCGAAAACTACTTCGCCATAGGCAGTACTGTTAGCACCGAAGGCCTCGCCTTCATAAACCGAGCCATCCTCGAGAACTAGAATCGCTTTCTTTGCCATAGAATCCTTTACTTCACCCTCACCTAGGCCCTCTCCCTTCAAGGGAGGGGACAGGGTAGGATAGGGGATCATCTATGTAAACTATCCTGCCATTTGCTATGGTTACCATCACCTTGCCCCTGAACTTATAGCCATCGTAAGGGGTATTCTTGCCTTTGGAGGCAAATTCGCGGCTGTTCACTACCCATTCCCGGTCAGGGTCAAGTATAGTGATATTAGCGGGAGCGCCTGCCTTCAAGGTGCCCAGTCCACCATTTCTACCAATGACTTTTGCCGGTTCATAAGTGAGCTTGGAAATCAGCTTGTTGAGGCCTATTTCTCCCTGGTGCACTAGACTCATGAGACAGCCAAAAGCGGTCTCCAAGCCACTGATGCCAAAAGTAGCCCGTTCTAGCCCGCAGTTCTTATCCCTCAGGGTATGTGGTGCGTGGTCAGTGGCGACAGCATCGATTACTCCATCTTTAAGTGCCTTGATTAAGGCCTGGACATCCTCTCTAGTGCGCAGGGGCGGGTTTACTTTGGCATTGGTGTCAAAGGGCTTGTTCGGAGACTCGCCCGCAACTCTCTCTTCGGTTAACGTCAGGTGGTGAGGCGTGACCTCGGCGGTTACGGAAATTCCTTCTTCCTTGGCTCGGCGGATGAGCTCCACAGAGCCCTTAGTGCTGACATGCGCAATGTGAAGTCTGGCGTTGGTCAGTTTCGCCAGAACTAGGTCACGGGCTACCATAAGCTCTTCAGCGGCTGCGGGAATCCCTTTCAGCCTCAACCTAACAGACGTCTGTCCTTCGTTCATGATTCCATTTCCACTCAGCGCTTTATCCTCACAATGGTCAATGATCGGCAACCCCAGGTCTCGACTATGCTCCATGGCACGACGCATAAGCAATGAGCTTGCCACAGGGTCGCCGTCGTCGCTGAAAGCAACCACTCCGGCTTCAGCCAGCCTAGCCATGTCGGCTAATTCCTCGCCTTTTCTACCCTTAGTGATGCAACCTATGGGAAGAACGGCAACTGCGCCATCCTCGCTTGCTTTCTGCTTCACCCTATCTACAGCAGCCGCGGTATCCAAAGGAGGTTCCGTATTTGCCATGCAACAGACCGCGATAAAACCGCCTATGGCGCCAGCTTTTGTCCCTGTGGCGATTGTTTCCTTGTCCTCAAAACCTGGCTCACGGAGATGACAGTGGAGGTCTATAAAGCCGGGGCAGAGGACAAGTCCTGAAGCATCCAGACTCTTAGCTTTCTCTTCGCTCCGCTCAGGGCGTTGGCTGGAAGTAGCAGTACTCCCTATCTGCACAATCTTGCCTTCGACAATAAGCAAGTCACCAACCTGATCTATGCCCTGGCCGGGGTCAATTATATGACCGCCACTGATAAGCAGAGAAATGGCTTCGCTATTCACCGTTTGACGTAGCTGCTAGGCTTGAACCCCTGAGCCTGAGCTTCCTTTTCTGAAGCAAAGATAATCAGATTCTCAGGTCTAATCTTTCGAGCAAAATGGCTGTCCGCACTATGGTATCTCTTGTTCTCCAGCCTCCCTTCATGCCACTCTGAACTGGCAACGTATCGGGGATGGAGTTCATGGTCGCAGTAGGTACACCGTAATGTCAAAGGCTCGCGACTTAATATTTTGAACTCAGGTTTTATGTATCCTATTTCTGTTTCCTGGTTTAAGACGCATTTCATATTGGGGCACTTGACCCCGGAGTCTCGCTTATAGACGGGGTAATCTATCTTCCGGATAAACGAATCCTTATCTTTAGCAATCGTGGCTTGCTTGGCCCCCAATAGGAGGGCTAGTAGCGCCATTCTGACGGGTATCCCGTAAGCTGCTTGCTTGAAATACATGCTCCTGGGGTCAGCATCCACTTCGTGGGTCAATTCATCCACACGGGGTAGCGGATGCATGACAAGCGATTTCTCAAACACCTTTCCTTTGAGGAGTTTCTTATCCACCACAGGGTAGCGTTTTTTCAACTCGTGTTCCTCCGCCGTGGGCGCTTGCCTCTCCTTTTGAAGTCTGGTGACATAAAGGGCGTCAACTCCGGCCCTCAATTCCACTCGAACACTTACGTCAGGCAACATGGCAAGTTGGTGGGGGCTGCTGGGAGTCAAGTATATGGCATCGATGGGGAAGTACTTCGTTTGCAGTTCCTCGTTCAGATTGCTGCATCTCTTCAAGTCCCCTTTATATTCTGTGCTTAGTCTCCTCAGGACATGCTCCGGCATATCAAGACCCTGACCAGAACAGAAGAGTATGGTGGCACCAAATCTGGCTAAGGCATAGATCAAGGAATGTACGGTACGCCCATGTTTCAAATCTCCCCAAAGAGCAATTCTGAGTCCCTTGATAGCCTGCCTTTCTTTTCTAATGGTATAGAGGTCGCACAAGGTTTGAGTGGGATGTTCATGGCTGCCGTCGCCGGCATTTATCACGGGGATGCCAGCGTAGTCAGCGACCACCTTGGCCGCTCCTTCCCAGGGATGCCTGATAACAATTATGTCGGCATAGCTCCCGACCACTTTCGCCATATCGGCAATACTTTCGCCTTTGGCCAGGGAGCTTGCCCCTATGTCCACCGTGGTAATAACCCGCCCTCCGAGTCTGAGCATCCCAGCCTCAAAAGACAGCCTCGTCCTGGTGCTTGGCTCAAAGAACAAGCTAGCCATTATCTTCCCCTGGCACAGTGCGCCTTGCTCATTTGGAGAATCTGCCATCTCGTCTGCTAGGGAAAACAGCGCTTCGATTTCTCCGTTGGATAAATCATCTATGGTCACCAGACTTCTATTTGCTAGGCTCATGATATCTCCTCCCCTGTCAATTTCCTGTAATTGGCTCTCTCTTGAGCATACTCTCGATTACCACCTTGTCCACACCATCAGTCTCCACCAGTTGAACCTGTATCTCCTCGTCCTTTGAGCTCGGCATATTCTTGCCCACATAATCGGCGCGAATTGGAAGTTCCCGATGGCCACGGTCGATAAGTACAGCTAATTGAATAGACTTAGGACGCCCCAGGTCCATCAGGGCATCCATAGCGGCCCGAATGCTCCTACCCGTGTATAGCACATCGTCGACCAGGATTACTCGCCTTTCCGTGATACCGATGGGAATATCAGTGTGGCTCTCGGCTGCCAGTCCTGATTCTGAAGGCGAAATATCATCGCGATGAAGGCTAATGTCCAGAGCGCCCACGGGGACGGGAGTTCCTTCGAACTTTTGGACTATTTCAGCAATGCGCCCGGCCAGAGGCACTCCCCGAGTCCGCATACCTACTAGCACAACATCTTCCGCACCCTTGTTCTTTTCTACAATCTCGTGGGCAATGCGAGCCAGCGCCCGCTCGATCTCCCTTGAGGTCAGGAGAATCTTTCCAGACATCAAAAAAACCTCCTGCCTTTGAACTGGCAAGAGGTCTCACTTGATACCTGCGTTGAGGTCTGCCTAGACATATTCCCCTTACCAGCCTCACCGGACTGATTTAAAGGCCTTTTGTAATATTATGGCACAATCATGAGAACAATGCAACCCACCACCCGGCGTTCTGAGTCCTGGCGAATCTGTTGCCTTGGCGTAGGGGAAAGAGGTAGCGGGAGCTACCCCTTTCCCTTCTATGAGGTTTAGGTTTACTGTCGAGAGATTTTGGCTGGCTCGGGAGTAACCGTTCCAGGAGCTTGCTTGTTCTCCAGGCGGGAAGCTGGAAAACGGGGAGCGCGGCGCAAGAAAGAGGGAATATCGAGAGCATCCGTGCCGCCTCTTATTAAGCGACGAAGCTCTTCGGCGTTGCGTACTCCTCCACCAGGTGTCTTGGCGAAGCCAGTGGCGATGACGGTAATTCGAACTTCGCTGTCCATCTTGGGGTCAAAGACCACGCCGAAGATTATGTTGGCATCGGGGTCCACTGCCTGGCTGACTACCTCAGCAGCCTCATTACACTCAAACAGGGTGAGGCTTGGGCCGCCTGTGATGTTAAATAACACTCCTGTGGCTCCGTTGATGGATACGTCAAGCAACGGGCTGGCCATAGCAGCCTTGGCCGCTTCAGCAGCGCGACTTTGACCACCGGCCCGGCCCATGGACATCCAAGCTGGGCCGGCATCTTTCATCACGGATTTAATATCAGCGAAGTCTAGGTTGATCAGTCCGGGGACGGTCACTACTTCGGAGATGGCCTGCACCCCCAAACGAAGGGCATCATCAGCCAGCCTGAAGGCGCTGTCCACGGTCGTCTTGGCATCACAAAGCTGCAGAAGGCGGTCATTAGGTATGATGATAAGTGTATCAACCTTGTCGTTCAGCTCGAGCAGTCCCTCCTCGGCGACGTCTCTTCTATGCATCCCTTCGAAGGTAAAGGGTTTGGTAACCACTGCGATGGTGAGGGCGCCACTCTTTTTGGCCGTTTCAGCCACTACAGGGATGCCACCCGTGCCTGTGCCACCGCCCATGCCAGCGGCAATGAACACCATTTCAGCTCCGCCAACGATCTCTTCAATTATGTCGCAGCTTTCTTCCGCTGCCTTGGCTCCAATCTTGTGGTCACCACCGGCCCCCAAACCCCTGGTCAATTTCTCACCCAGCTGAATTCTGGTAGGGGCCTCGGCTAGAGCCAATGCTTGGCCATCGGTATTCATGGCGACGAAGTCAACGCCCTTAATGCCTTCGCGGACCATACGAGTAATGGCATTGGAGCCGCCGCCGCCAATGCCTATAGCTTTAATTCTTGCTGGACTCGGAGTAAAAATTTGTTTTGCCATTCTAACCTCCTTTCACAAATCAGGGACGGAACAGCCTTCTGAAGAAGTTTACGAAGCTGCCAAGGACACCAGCGCTCTTTGCCTGGTAAGTTGAGCCCTCTTTGCCTCGCACTGGCCACAGGACTAGTCCCAGGGTGGTGGCGTAAGATGGGTCGTGAAGGATATCGGAAATGCCGTAGATGCCCGCGCTCATAGGTCGGCCTCTGCGAACCGGAATTCGCAAAAGCGATTGTCCTAGATCGTCAATACCGGGTAGGTTAGCTGTGCCACCTGTTAGCACTAACCCGCAAGGCGCCAAGGTGTGGTAATCGCCGGTAGGCATCTCCATTAGTATGAGTTGGAGCAGCTCCTCCATGCGGGCCCGAATAACATTGCAGAGGTCTTTGTAAGAGGCGCTATGACCGTTTTCGACACCCACTTCGACGGTCTCGTCAACCTCCAAAGCAGGAGTGACGTTGCCATATCTCTTCTTCATTTTCTCCGCAATGTTGAAGGGTAGGCCCAGGCCTATGGAGATATCGCTAGTTACCTGATAACCGGCTACCGGAATGATAGCGGTGTGATAGATGCTGCCATGCTTGAATACCGCTATGTCCGTGGTCCCGCCCCCCATGTCAGCCATGATAACCCCTGTGTTTCTCTCCTCCGCAGTCAATACTGCTTCTCCGCTGGCCAGAGGCTCAAGGATGAGATCCTCAACGTCAACACCGATATTGCGGACGCATTTGGCCAGGTTTTGTATCGAAGTCACTGAAGCAGTGATGATGTGGGTTTCCACGTCTAATCTAGACCCATGCATGCCTACCGGCTGTCTCACTCCTTCTTGTCCGTCCAGGGCATAGTATCGAGGGATGGCATGGAGCACTCTCTTTCCTTCGGCGATGGTGATATTGCGAGCCGCAGATAGCGCCCGTCTGAGATCTTGAGGGCGCACTAGTCGGTCGTCCCGCGGGATAGCTATTACCCCTTTGTTATTCAGACTACTTATATGTCTGCCGGTAACCCCAACATAGGCAGAATCTATCCGTATGCCACTGACTCTTTGAGCTTCCTTTATCGACGTGGCAATGGACTGTTTGGCTTCATCCATATTGACTACGATGCCTTTGTGTAGGCCATGAGAGGGAACCACTCCCACTCCTAAGACTTCAACATCATCTTCTGCTTTGACATTGGCCACGATTGTGGCTACTTTAGTCGTGCCCACATCAATAGCTGAAATGATCTTCTTTGCCATTTGCACCTCCTTTTTTTCTGAGAATGCTGCCTAGTCGAGTCGCTCAGCTATCCTTAGTCTAGCGCTGCGGCTGCGTGGGTTGGATTCTATCTCCAACGAGGTAGGTCTGATGACCTTCCGTGAAATGAGTGCCAAGGTGGGCACGTGTCCACAGCGACATACTACCGTTCCTGGTGGACACACGCATCTGCTGGCGGCGTACCGCATGAATTGCTTTACGATACGGTCTTCCAGAGAATGGTAGCTGATGACTGCCAGTCTCCCGCCGGAACGAAGGAGGTTAGGAGTTTGTTTTAGAGCCAGCTCCAGATTCTGCAGTTCATTGTTGACCGCGATGCGAAGCGCCATGAAGGTCCTGGTCGCAGGGTGGATTCTGCCTCGATGTGTCGAAGCAGCTAACGCTTGCTCTACCAATTGTGCAAGCTCCCTGGTGGTAGTGATAGGACGATTCTGGACGATATGCCTCGCGATCCGCCGGCTGTGACGCTCTTCACCGTATCTTTCTATGAGCTTGGCCAACTCCTGCTCAGAGAAACGGTTGATAACGTCTGACGCGGTCAACCCTTGCTCGGAATTGAACCTCATGTCTAGAGGAGCGTCGAGGTGGAAGCTGAAGCCACGTTCGGCCGTATCCAGTTGCAGAGAAGAAACACCAAGGTCGAAAAGAATACCGTCAACTGGATGAAACTGGTATTCCTTCCATATTGCCTCGAGATTGACGAAGTTGTCATTAACTAAAGTAACTGCTTCACCATAGTCGCTGAGTTTATCTTCGCTTATCTTGATGGCGTCAGGGTCGGCATCGATGCCCAAAAACCTTCCTGATGGTGAGATTCTTTCTAGGATGGCTGCTGCGTGTCCTCCCAGACCGACAGTGCAGTCAATAAAGCGGCCTCCTGACCGAGGCTGTAGCCCTGCTGTAACTTCATCTAGCAGAACCGGCACATGCACAGGCAGGGACATGGCGACACTCATTCAGTCATACTCCGCTCTCAATCATCTCTGATGCCTGTTCTTCGGTCGCTGTTTGCTCAGCCTTCCATCCCTCCTCGCTCCAGAGTTCAACTCGAGCATTGGCACCGACAACAAATGCCGTATCGCCAATTCCGGCGTACGCGCGCAGAATATCTGGCAACTTAATCCTGCCTTGACCGTCATATGAGGTGTCGAAGGCGGAGCCATGGGTAAGCCGAGTCAGCCTCCTCAGCTTGGCTCCAGTCAGTGCTGTCTCAGCAAGCTTGTCGGACACTCTCTTCCATTCTCTTACTGGATATACAGCAATGCATTTCTCGCCCAGGCCCCTGGTCAATACCACGCCCTCCCTTAGCTGTCGTCTGAATTTAGGCGGCAAAGGGAGTCTTCCTTTTTCATCAACCTTGTACTGATACTCACCATTGAACATAGCATTTCTCCACGTTCCCCACAGGCCTCCACAGTCCTGTTACGCCTACCTTATCCGTCATATACTTCTCCACCCCTTTTCCCCACTTTTCCCCACAATCCTATTATAAACCACCTGTTCGTTTTGTCAATACCTTTGGGCGTTTTTCCTCAGATTTTTCAACAATTTCTGTCTTACACATTGAAAGTCGGCTAGTGGTACGTATAAACTGGGGGATACAATTTCCCCTGAGAGCCAAAGTCGTTGTGAAGCTCGGGACTTTCTTTTGCCGCCACCTACATGGTAAGATAGAGATTTTGGAGATTCTTATTGATGGGCTCTATGCGTATCGATATTCTATGTCTCTTCCCTGAAACTTTCGACTCTCCAGTGAACCAGAGCATCGTTAAGCGGGCTCGGGAGCAAGGATTGGTGGACATCGCGATTCACGATATTCGCGACTACACCCATGATAGGCATCACACTGCGGATGATTATCCCTACGGCGGCGGACCTGGAATGGTGCTCAAGCCCGAGCCCATCTTTGAGGCAGTGGAAGGGATAAAACAACAACTCGGCGTAAGCGAGGTACCTGTCATATTACTTACGCCGCAGGGCAGGCTTTTCTCTCAATCTGTGGCTCAAGAACTGGTCCTCCACCCTCATCTAATCTTAGTTTGTGGTCACTACGAAGGTTTAGATGAGAGAGTGTGTGAGCACTTGGCCACTGATCAAATCAGCATTGGGGATTATGTGCTTAGTGGGGGCGAATTAGCTGCCCTGGTTGTGGTGGATGCCGTGGTCAGGCTCATACCGGGGGTACTTGGGTCACAGGATTCTGCAGGCAGTGACTCTCATAGCAACGGGCTTCTGGAATATCCCCAATATACCAGACCTCAGGTATATCGAGGGTGGTCAGTACCGTCGGTTTTGCTGTCAGGAAATCACGGCGAAATTGCTCAGTGGCGACGCCGTCAGGCTATCTTGCGAACGGCGAAACGGCGCCCTGACCTTTTGGAGAAGGGCAATATCTGCGAAGAGGAAAGAAAATGGATGTTAGAGAATTTGTTAAGCCCAAAGTGAACCCCAATATTCCTCAAATCTCCCCTGGCGACACGATCAAGGTTAGTTTGAAGACTATGGAAGGGGACAAAGAGCGGCTGCAGAACTTCCAGGGAGTGGTGATTAAAATGAGGAAGGGTGTCGCTGGCGGAAGCTTTACGGTGAGGAGAGTATCTTACGGCATCGGAGTGGAACGCACCTTTCCTTTCCAATCCCCTCATGTGCAGAATGTGCTGGTGCTCAGGCATGGGCAGGTGCACCGAGCCAAACTCTACTATATGCGCAGGCTCAGCGTTAAGCAGGCCCGGCTTAAGGAGAGGCGGGAGAGGGTGCTGGAACAAGCCATGCCTCAAGAGGAAGAACCTCCAAAAGAAGAACAGCCCTCTGAATGAATTACGCCGAAGTGGCAGTCAATTCACCGGGGAGCCGGTCAACTTTTTCCTACGCCATACCGCCAGGTCTGAACATTAATATCGGGCAAGCAGTATGGGTGCCTTTTGGCTCCCGGACCGTCCAGGGGATTGTGCTCCAATTATCAGACGAGCCAGCCGTTGAAGAGACTAGGGAACTAGCTGGCATCGTTACCGATTCTCCTCCACTTTCCCCGACACGGCTGAAGCTTGCCCACTGGATAAGCGAACACTACTTTGCCCCCCTGTTTGATGCCCTGTCTTTGATGCTGCCCCCAGGATTTCAGAGGCGAGCTATTCCTTGCTTTCGGGTAACAGATTCCCAAGCGGATTTGCCCCTAGCACCGGAGCAAAGGCAAGTCCTTGATGTTATTAGTGGGAAGACGAGGACAAGCTTGCTTGAGTTGGAGAAAACGATTGGCAAAGGCAAAGTCAGGCAAATCACCGACCACTTGCTGGACCGACAACTGATTACAAGAACTCTGGAATTGGAGCCGGCAAGGATAAAGCCCAAAACGCTTCCTTATATTAAGCTGGTAGCCGACAGACAGGAGATTGAAGTAGCCAGGGCTCGCCTCGATAAGTCTGGAGCTTACCGACAAGCCGAACTCTTAGAGTTTCTGATTGGGCAAACCAAGCCTATTTCAGTTGCCGAAATAAGGAAACGTCTCAATTGCTCTCCGGCCACCATCAAAGCCCTGGAAAGCCACCATTTAGTCTCGGTGGAAAGACTCAGGGTAAGACGTGACCCCCTGGCTCATCTCAGCTTCACGCCTTCGCCACCTCCGGTTCTTACGTCATCTCAACAAGCTGCCTGGGAATCAATGGAAGATGTCATTGCGAATGGAGAGGGGCGGCCTGACAGACCGCCAGTCTTTCTCCTTTTTGGCGTTACAGGCAGCGGTAAGACTGAGATCTACCTGCAGGCCTTAGCCCGGGTTGTTGCCGCCGGCAAGAGAGGCATCTGTCTTATCCCGGAAATCGCCTTGACCCAGCAAACGGTAGAAAGATTCGCTAGCCGCTTCTCCGGCCGTGTGGCGGTACTGCACAGCGGTCTTTCCTTGGGAGAGCAGTTCGACGAATGGCACTGGATACGAGAAGGAAACTGCGATGTGATCATCGGACCAAGGAGCGCTTTGTTCGCGCCGTTGCCCGACCTTGGTCTTATCATCATTGACGAAGAACATGAGTGGACATACAAACAAGAAGATAAGTCGCCTCGCTATCATTCCCGCGACGTAGCCATTAAGCTGGCTCAACTTGGCGGCGCTGTGGTCATACTGGGCAGTGCCACCCCTGATGTCGGCAGTTTTCATAAAACACAGCAGGGTGAATATCAGCTTGTTGAGCTAAAGGACAGAGTTACTCCTCGTGGTTATTCCCCTCTGCCTGAAATCACTGTAGTGGATCTGAGGGAGGAACTCAAAGCCGGAAACACAAGCTTGTTCAGTCGTTCTCTATTGACTGCCATGAAAGCTGCTCTGGCGCAGGGCGAACAGATGATTCTTTTCCTTAACCGTCGGGGCACAGCTACCTTCGTTCGCTGTCGGAGCTGCGGTTTTGTCTTTCGCTGTCCCCGCTGCTCCGTAGCCCTTACCTACCATTCAGTGGAGAGAAGGCTGATTTGCCATCGTTGTCGTTATTCTGTTCCAGTCGCTCAGAGCTGCCCCCGGTGTTCCCGACGCCATCTCAGGTTTCTGGGCATTGGCACGCAGAGGGCGGAAGAGGAGGTGAAGCATTTCTTCCCCCAAGCAAGAGTGCTTCGTTGGGATAGGGATGTGATTACTGGGAGATATGCCCATGAGGAGTTGCTTAAGAATTTTCGTGACCACAAGGCGGATGTGCTTATTGGCACCCAGATGATAGCCAAGGGATTGAACCTGCCTCAGGTGACACTGGCCGGGGTAATCAATGCCGATACTGGCCTTAATTTCCCTGATTTCCGTAGCGGGGAACGCACCTTTCAGCTTCTATGTCAGGTAGCTGGCAGGGCGGGGCGCGGAGTCAAAGCCGGAAAGGTTATCATCCAGACCTACTCCCCTGACAACTATGTCATCGAGACTGCTGCCAAACATGATTACCTTGGGTTCTATTACAGGGAGATAGATTATCGTCGCCGATATAACTATCCCCCTTTTAGCCAATTGGTCCGCCTGGTCTATAGTCACGCTAACGAGGAGTCATGTCGCCGCGAGGCAGATAGAGTCTATCGCCTAATTCTCGATGAAAGAGAAAGGGACCGTGTGATTGACCTGAATGTAATTGGTCCTGTGCCCACTTTTGCCTTCAGGGTGAGAGGCAGGTACCGCTGGCAACTCTTCCTCCGCGGGCCCGACTCGTCTCGAATCCTATCCCGGCTGGCTTTGCCGCGGGGCTGGACTATAGATGCCGACCCGGTGGGGATGGTCTGATTTCCTGAAACCGTGGCAGACCAAGAGGTCAATTGCATTTCACGCAGGAGACTGACTTCAGTACCGGGTGAACGCAGTGGTGGGGCTTACCTCCGCCTTTCCAGAGCTGTTATCCTCCGATGGCGGGTGGGAAGATGTGCAGGACGTCTCCCTCTTTCAGGGCGGTGCTCTTGAGATTGCGCAACGTGGTACCGTTCAGTAGAATGAGTGAATAGTCCTGTATCTTCCCATCTAGATGAACTCCGGCAGTCTCCAGTTTGTCCCTAAGTCGAGCACCCAATTTTGTTTCAAGCTGAGTCAGGGCGTCTTGTATGTCGTCAGCCTGGAAAGTGATGCTATCTGTGCCGAGATAAGAACGCCACAGACTATAGAAGCGCACGGTAATTAACGCCATTTATCTACCTTCCCTGTCCAATTCTGTCAATGCCACATTCTCCGGCATCGACGAATAGGATCTGGTTACGCATAGGTGAACCGACTCCGGTGATGATTTTGACTACCTCTTGAACCTGCAATGCGGCAATCATGGCTACCGTGGCTGGAGGGTTGCCGGTTCTAGTCTCTATACCCTGTTCCGCCCCGATATGGGAGGATGACCCATAAAGCGAAGATAGTCCCACGGCTTCAGGGAAAATAGTCATAAGTTGCCCATTGAAGCCGGCGATTGAGGCATAGACATAGGGTATCGTCAATTGACGAGACGCCCGCTCGACCACCAGTCGTGACGATAGGTTATCAAGCCCATCGACCACCACTTGAGCGCCAGTAAGGAGACTCTGTGCGTTGTCCCCGGTCAGCTTCTCCCGAAATGTCTTCACTATGGTTGCCAAATTTGTCTCCTTGACTCTTTTTGCGGCAACAGTGACTTTGTATTCGCCCAGGTTCTCTTCTGTGGACATAATCTGCCTGTTCAAATTCTGCCCCGTGAACCGGTCGTTATCAATGACAATCAGATTCCCTATTCCTTGTCTGGCCGACAGCTCGATAACGGTGCCACCCAATCCTCCTGCCCCTACCACGGCAAGGCTCGATTGCAGTAGCCTGGTTTGCCCATCCAGACCAATTGTGCCGATATTGCGGAGATATCACAGAGGGACAGTCTCCTGCTGCAATGCTGTTAGTTCCACTTCTTTGACTGGTACTCGCTGGGAACTGCAAAGTGAAGCTTTCGCCTTCAGACTGATGACAAGATACGTGTTGCCGTCCGGGGCAACACGTAATTCTGCCGATTCGGCGATGCATCGGCGGATGTCCTTGTCGGCGGCGCAGCTTTCCACAAGAGTATCTCGACAACTGTCACCATAATTATAATATAATACACTGCGAAGGGATAAATCGGTGAAGAGAGGCCCTTAACGCGAGGTCTGCTGAAGATGACTGAAGTCAAGGCAAAGACAGGCGAAGAACTTAACGGTCTGGGTACGATGCTCAAGGAAGTCATGGACACAAACCTCAAAGACCCCGAAAAGTATAGGAGCATTGAGAAGTTGACCGGGAGCGTGGTTATCAAGGAGTCCACGTCGGGGGTAGCGGTCACACTGCATCTCGACCAGGGCAAACTCGAGCTACAGAATGATGCCGTAGCCAAGCCGACGGCATATATGGAAGCGGGGTTTGAGAACCTGGCACATATTAGCTCTGGCCAACTCAACCCCGTAGTGGCTATGCTCACCCGCAGACTGACGTCCAGGGGCAATCCTTTGCTGTTGCTCAAGATCTCAAAGATAATGGTGCTGAAATAGGGCAGTCTTGGTCGTCATTGAATACCGGACATGAGTGACCAGTTTTCAGGGGCGCGCGGTGATATCTGTGTAACATATCCTGGGCAGGCAAGAATGGTATAATTGGCGCACGAAATTCATCAGGAGGAGGTTAGAATGGCTATTTCATTTGGATCACAGGAATGGCTTGATGCACTGAAAAAAGCGCTGGAGACCAGCCAGGCCTACAAAGAGGCAGCCAAGAACTGGGAAGGAGACATTTACTTTGTCGTGGAACCTGATGCGTCGTACAAGAACAGGCACATCATGTACCTTGACCTGTGGCATGGCGAGTGCCGAGAGGCTCGCGCGATTACGGACGAAAATGAGAAGTCTCCGAAATACCGCATATTTGGTCCATTCTCTAACTGGAGGCAAATACTTGACAAGAAGGTTGATCCGGTCCAGTCTATGATGACTGGCAAGATCAAGGTCAAGGGTGATATGGCTCAAATCATGAAGATGCCCAGGGCGGCCGTGGAACTCGTCAACTGCGCGACGGCATTTGAGACCATATTTCCTGATTAGACGTCTATACAATATGAAGCCGCAAGCGGGCTGACAATAACTGTCGTCTGTTGACGTAATATCGGCATAGAAGTGTAGCGAGTTTGTGGCCAGGAGGCAGCTATGTGGTACTTTGTGGTTCCCAAGGTAGTTTTCGGACAGGATGCACTGAGCCATCTGGCTGAACTGAAGGGGAAATCGGCGTTTATCGTTACCGATAGAAACATTGTAAAGCTGGGCTTGGTTGGCAAGGTTAAGGAACAGCTTCACCAAGCGGGGATAGAGGCGGCTGTCTTCGACGAGGTTGAGCCGGACCCGTCGCTGCAGACCGTACAGCAAGGCGTGGCTGTGATGAACCAGTACGGACCGGATTTGGTCGTGGCTGTGGGTGGTGGCTCGGTTATGGATGCGGCCAAGGCTATGAGGGTGCAGTATGAAAGGCCGGACATAAAGCCGGAAGAGATAAACCCATTCATTTCGGATTTGGGTCTGGCGACCAAGTGCAAGCTTGTTTGCGTTGCCACGACTTCGGGCACTGGCGCTGAGGCAACTTTTGCCATAGTGCTCACAGATACAGCTGACCAAAGAAAGCTGAGCCTTATTAATCGGGAGATCGTGCCGGACATTGCAATCGTCGATCCAGAAATGGCACGGGCAATGCCCCCGCAAATAACGGCAGACACAGGCATGGACGCTTTGACTCACGCAGTCGAAGGATATACCTGTGCCTGGAAGAACGACTTTACTGACGGTCTTTGTATCAAAGCTATTCAGAATGTTTTCCAGTATCTTCCGGGAGCGGTGAAGGATGGGAATGACATGGAAGCGCGAGAAAAGATGCATAATACTGGCTGTATCGCAGGTATCGGCTTCATCAATGCACTGGCGTCTATGGCACATGCTGCAGGTCATTCCCTCGGTGCCCTATTCCATATTCCCCATGGCAGAGCCGTGGGGCTGTTTCTGCCCTATACCATCGAGTTCATCGGTGACGTTCGCGACGAACTCTGGGCAGAGATAGCGTACGCTATCAAACTTGAAGTACCCGGAAGGAAACGGGCAGCGACAGTTCTGGCACAGGCTATACGAGGACTGGCTCGTGAGATTAATCAACCACTCAGTATCAAAGAAACTGGTATTTCATTGGATAGCTTCAATAAGGCGATGGGCAAGCTAATAGACAATGTCATGGCCGACGGTTCGTTGATTGTCTCTGCCAGAATCCCTAATGTTGCCGAGACTGATAAGTTTTTCAACTACGCTTACGAGGGCAAAAGTATAGATTTCTAGCTTTACTGGAGCCACTGTGCTAGCTTCAAGAGATATTGGGGGAACCACAAGGAGGCAAAAATGGGACGTTTCATAGTTGTTCATAAGACACCGTTCACCGAGGAAGAATTGATTGCACGAGCTAAGGCCGCTCCCGGTTACATGCCGGAAGGTGTCTCCTGGAGGTGCAGTTATTGCGATTTCGCTGGAAACAAGCACTTCTGTGAGTGGGAAGCACCCGACGAGAAGGTTTTGAAACGGGTCCTCAACCTGACGCAAACGCCGTTTGAGACAATCTACGGTGTGCGGCGAATGGATGCTGTGAGGGCGGAATTTGAGGAATGATATAGCCCATCTCAGGGCACATGTGAGCAAAAAAGGAGGAGCAGACATGTTCGGTTACATGGGACAGATACTGAGGGTTGATTTGACAAACGCCAACGTATCAAAGGAATCTCTCAGAGAGGATGACTGTAAGATGTTCCTGGGAGGTAGCGGGCTGGCAACAAAGTACCTTTTTGACGAAGTGCCCAAAGGCGCTGATCCGCTTGGGTCCGAGAACAAGCTCATTTTTATGACTGGGCCCCTGACCGGAACAGAATCACCGAGCGCCGGCAGATATTGTGTAGTTACCAAGTCACCTCTGACCGGTTTCTGGGGGGAGGGGAACTCGGGGGGTAGCTGGGGAGTCTACCTGAAGAACTCGGGTTTCGATGGGATTATCTTCGAGGGCATATCACCCAGGCCGGTCTACCTGGTAATAGAGGACGGCAAAGCCGAACTGAGAGACGCCAAGGACCTGTGCGGCAAGAGCGTTTTTGAGACTACCAGACTAGTCAAGGAAGGACTGGGGGATTACTTCAATGTTGCCTGTGTCGGCATAGCCGGCGAAAACTTGGTCAGATACGCTGGCATATTCAACGATGCTCACCGACCTGCCGGAAGGTGCGGTGTGGGGGCCGTAATGGGATCGAAGCGTCTCAAGGCAGTGGCTGCAGGAGGGACACAGGAGATTAGAATAGCCAACAAGGATGCCTTCGGCCAAATCTCGAAAAGGAATTATGATCTAGTTAATGAAAGCCTGCTGAAGATTACGCTTGAGACCTACGGGACGGCCATGGTTACCGACTTGGTGAATGTCAGGGGAGGGTTTCCTACCAGGAACTGGCAGACGGGCGTTGTTCCGGATATAGACAAGATAAGTGGAGTCACGCTGGAAAGCACGCTCCTGGTGGACAGGAAGCACTGCTATGCCTGCCCCATTAGCTGCTGCAGGGTAAGTGTGGTGAAGAGCGGTCCTTATGCATGTAAGGGCGAAGGGCCCGAATATGAAACAATCGGCGCCTTCGGTGCCATGTGTGCGCTGGGGAACCTTGAGGCAGTGACGCTGGCACATAACCTGTGCGATGACTACGGGCTGGACGTAGTCTCTACCGGGAGCACCATAGCCTTTGCCATAGAGTGCTACGAAAAAGGGATATTGACCAAGGCTGAGACCGACGGGCTGGAGCTGAAATTCGGTGACGCAGATGTTGTCATTCAACTCATACACAAGATAGCCAAGAGGGAAGGCATTGGTGACCTGCTGGCTGAGGGGACCAGAAGAGTAGCAGCGAACCTGGACAAGGGCGCGGAAAGGTTTGCCATGCACGTCAAAGGCCTGGAATTGCCGGCTTATGACCCCAGGGCAGCCAAGATATGTGGTCTGGCATTTGCTACGGCTAACCGCGGCGGCGACCATATCACGGCTTATGTGGAAGGGCCAGCCTTCGTAGACATTCCTTTCCTGTGCGTTGAGGATAGCAGAATCGAGGACTGGATAGTAGAAAATCCTGCCGAGGCCAAGGTCGTCAAAGACCTGGAGGATGCCCTTACCGTCTTTGACTGCGCGGGGACGTGCAAGTTCATGGGCATGGCACTGGCTACTGAAGAATGGGTCGATATGATAGTCAACTGCGTTGGCTGGGAGTTCAGCGTCAGCGATTTCAGAAAGGTGGGGGAGAGGGTCTATAATCTGGCCAGAGCTTTCAACGTCAGGGATGGCCTGACCAGAGCCGATGATACTCTGCCGCGGCGGTTGTTTGAGGATCCGTTGCCCGAGGGTGCTGCGGAGGGGCATACGGTCAGAAAACTGGACGAATCTTTGGATGCCTATTACGAGTTTCGTGGCTGGGACAAAAAGACGGGAAAGCCGACGCCGGAGAAGCTCAGAAATCTGAATCTGGATTATGTAGTTGATAAGATGTAGGTGGTGAAATCATGGTCACTATGGCTGAAAAACCCTGGCTAAAGCAATACAAGATGGGGCCGTACAAGCTTCCTCACACAAAGGAGCCATATCCTAAGATGACTGTCCACAGCCTTCTCGATGCCACAGCGGACGAATTTCCTGACAATACTGCCTGTTTCTATTTGGGAAGGGAAATTCCTTATGGCGAGATGAAACTTCTTAGCGACAGGTTGGCTGCGGCACTGGCTGACCTGGGTGTTAAGAAAGGCGACAGGGTAGCCACCGTTCTGCCGAATTGCCCGCAGTTTATGATAAGTGACTTCGGCATCATGAAATCCGGGGCAGCCCATGTCCCCTGCAGCCCTCTGCACAAGGCCGCTGATCTGACGTACGAGATCGGCGAATCGGGGGCTGAGACAGTTATCTGCACTGAGATGTCTCTGGAGCTGGTGAATTCAATAAAGGACAAAACCAGAATAAGGAAGATAATAGTCACCTCCATGATGGACTATTCATCTGAAGAGCCAACGGTTAAACAGTTGGCGGGTGCCTACCAGTTTCGTGATTTGATAGCAGGCCATGAGCCCAAGCCTCCCGACATAGACATTGACCCAATGAAAGACCTGGCTGTACTGCCGTTCACCGGCGGTGCTACGGGCCTACCCAAGGGAGTGATGCTAACACATTACAATCGTGTTGTAGCAGTTATGCAGATGGCATGGGCGTATGAGCCGTTGAAGGTCGGCATCAGGGGAAAGGTTTCGGCCATTGTACCCATTCCGCTCTTTCACGCCTACGGGCACCTGGTAATGCAGTTCGGCGCCTACTGGGGGCTTAAGGGATACTTACTTCCGGACCCGAGGGACATTGATACTTTGGTGCAAATGCTGACGAAGTATCGTCCCTTTTTCTGTGCCTGTGTGCCCATTCAATACTCGCGGCTTGTGGCTGCCGGGCTGGGCAGGATTAATACGATGTTTATATCTACGACAGCGGCGCTGGCCCCCGAGATCGCTCAGAAATTCAGGAAGGAAACCGGCGTGCCTGTAACTGAAGCCTACGGTCTCACCGAGACCGGTGGTGGCACGCATATGAACCTTTCATCCTTCTCCAAAATCACGGGCTTCATGCCTTTCGAGAAGTTTGGCTCGATAGGAATACCGATACCGGATACGGACGTGAAAATCATGAACCTGGACACCGGTGAAGAGGCCGCCGCGGGGCAAGAAGGTGAGTTGTGGGTTCGTGGACCGCAGATCATGATTGGCTACTGGCCTGAGGTGGGCAAAGGGCTTGTCGACGGCTGGCTGGCCACCGGTGACGTAGTCAAAATGGAAGAGGATGGCTATTTCTACATCACGGACCGTATCAAGGATATGGCCAACGTCTCTGGGCTCAAGGTCTATACCAGGTCGGTTGATGATGCTTTGTACGAGCACCCGGCAGTTTGTGATGCGGTAGCAATTGGGATTCCTGACCCGGAGCGCCCCGGCAGTGAAAGGATAAAAGCTTTCATCAGGTTGAAAGACGAGTTCCGGGGAAAAGTGACGGCGGAAGAAATGATTGATCACTGCAAAGAGAAGTTACCACCTTATGCTGTGCCCAAATTCATTGAGTTCAGGGAAGAGCTACCTCTTACCGTTACGCTGAAGCTATTCAAAAGACAATTGAGGGAAGAAGAGGTAGCTAAGATGAAAGCTAGCGGGCAACTGAAATAGAGCGAATAGCTTTCGGTGTGTAGTACAGAACATCCACCTATGTAGCCTCGGTCTGTGAATGACCTTCAGGATTGGCGTCGTGCAGTGTAACTCCTGAGAACGAGAGACACCTGGGCATGCCTTGCTGTGCGTATCAAACGTGCGGCTGGGACCTACCGAGGTTGTGTGGTGCGCATTTGAACCAAGGTGGGTCTGACACCCTGTAACTATGTCTGGTAGAATAGCCTGATTTGCCGTTCGCCGACCGGGGTATGAGTATATGCCGAGTTATGAGGACCTAGAGGCTAAGATAATAGACACAGGAGAATGCACGGTATGTGGTGCCTGTATTACAGCCTGCCCCGACTTTCACATCAAGTTTATTGAAAACAAGCCGAAACGACCCAAGCGTACCGTGGATTGCGTGGGTTGTCACACTTGTTACGATGCCTGCTACATGCTCAGGCACGACCTGATAAGGGATATAGAGGGCCACATTATGGGCTGGGGAAGAAAGGAAAGCATAGGGTTATACAGGCGCATCGTGGCGGCAAGGACAAAAGACACGGAGATTGAAAGAACTTGCCAGAATGGTGGGATCGTAACCACATTGCTACGCTATGCACTGGACAGCAGCCTCATTGACGGGGCGCTGGTAGTTGGCAGAGATGCCTGGGCGCCGGTAGCCTGTGTCGCCAAGACCAGGGACGAGATTATCCGTGCAGCCGGCACGAAGTACGGCGTGGTGCCGGTGCTGAAGGCGTTGCGAGCAGCTGTCGTTGATCATGGGCTGGGCAAGATCTGTGTTGTGGGTTCGCCGTGCCACATACAATCGATAAGATATTTGAAGCACAAAGGCCTACCCCTGGCATCGTCCGTGAAACTGACTGTAGGACTGTTTTGCCGCGAGAACTACGAATATGCCTGCATAGCAGAGAAAATCAGAGCAAAGGGCGCGGATATCAAGCAAGTGGATAAGCTGGATGTCTCCGATGAGTTCAACATATATGCCACCGGTGACAAGATGTCTTTGCCCATAACCGAGGCCAAGAGCTGTGTCCCCAAGCATTGCCTGGTTTGCCAGGACTTCGCCGCGGAGCTGGCCGATATCGCCATCGGTAGTGGTGGCTCCCCAGAGGGATGGTCAACGGTAATCATTCGAACTAAAGAGGGCGAAAAGGTCTTTGCTGGCATGGTGGGGGAGGGGCTTGCAGAAACAAAAGAGATAGGAGGCCTTGCCGACGTGAAGAAAATAGCTGGTAGAAAGAAGGAGAAAGCCAGGCAGACAGAGGACATATTCAGATTGAAGAAACGAGGCCTGACTAAGAAGGAAATCGCTGACATATTGGGGATAACGGAGGAGAGGGTGTCTCATCGACTGGATGGGATTTCAGTACATGCAACGTTTGGGAAGTGAGAGGTAGAAACTTGGGCTTCAGATCATGGTCTGTGGTAAGAGACCTGGAGAGATTTGCAGTTGTGTCTGATTGACATAATCTGCCCGGCTGGAACAATACACTAACGTCCTGCCTAACAAGATTCATATTGCCGGCCGTCTCGGAGCTGTCCTCTACAGGCTGGTGAGCCAGAAAAGTCCCTCAGGTTTTGGGGTATGCCTGCTCGGCTACCGCTTGGCTGCCTTGGCCGGTGTCTTGCCCGGCGAGGTCATCTTCTTGCTCAGGGCGTCACGGTCGCCACCGCTCATACCGGCGATATGCCGGACCAGCTTCTTCCTGGACTCGACGTCGTACTGAGTGGTGATGGCAATTTGTTCCATGATAGGCGAGCCGCCGCCGTGGTAGCTGCCGATATTGTGTATGCCTCCGGTCGCTGAGCAGAGCACATCACCCAGATAGCGCCATAGCTGTGCCTGGTCCTCCACGGGCATTTCCGGATTGCGCTTGGTGTATTTCAAGAGAAAGTCACGGGTCTCCGGGTTCAGGAAATCCCTCTCGTGCGGGAAGGTAGCGACCACGCCGCCACTGATATCGCAGAGCATCTCTGCTTCATGATAGACCGCCTCGCCGGTCAGGCAGCGGCCAACGTTGCAGTAGATCGAGTTGGGTATATAGGAGCCGGGGCCATAGGGTACGAAGCCTATTCCAGGTATGTAGACCTCCGGTTTGCCCAGGTCAGAGGCCGTGTATCCCGCAGCATAACCCAGCTCGGCGACCATGATGATTTCGGCCAACTTCTTCCGAACTCCGGGCGTCTTGTGGATGTTGTTCACCTCGGCGGCCAGTGCCGCAGTTCCCAGGAGTACGTCGCCGAGAGCTGGTTTGCAGCCGGAATAGGAGTGGCGGTGGAAGAGGGCAAAGAGGAGAGCCAGCACGCCGCCATGTTGCCATTCGCCGGCCAGGAAGACTCTTTCCCAGGGCACGAAGCAGTCGTCGAATATCATGTAAGAATCTGTAGCTCCGGGCAGGAAGCCGCGTCTGAAGTGTTCCCTGGGCCTGAGGTTATGGATCGTAACAACCTGCTTCAGTCCTTCCCAGTCGCCAGGGATGGCGAAGGCGACAGCATAGTCCTT
>CAYFSE010000300.1:0-1870 GCA_964345725.1 uncultured Dehalococcoidales bacterium | reverse complement strand
AGAGACTGTCCCCTCCGCATTCGAAAACTGATGTTATTGCATGATTCCACCCATCGTTAAAGTGGTTATATGATTTACTCATTATCCTGTATGACTCAGGTTTCTCGGTAACAGAAAGGGCTTTGGCAAACACATCGGGAGTTTCCTGAGGACCTTCAGGCTTTCTTGGAGCGGGGGTTTCCGCTGCCGGAGCCGGCTCTTCTGGTATCTCCAGCGGCTCGATAGTATAGGATGACCATCCTTTCAGGAGTTCGCCGGATTCATCGAGCGGCGGCTCGATGGTTATATCCTCGTTGAAGTCGTAGTAGTTCGTTATCCCTATAGATTTATATCTATTCCAGGTCGATGTTTCACCCTCTCTGGTCTGGTAGATGTACTTCGCCTTGCGAAGCAGGTAGTCATCTTTACCAATCCAGAATTCGAATGTCATATCCTGGGTACGATAACCCGAATTAGAATTCTCAATCCAGTCCTCGAGGTCTATCACCATACCGCCCGGTAGACTCTTGTCCATCCTGTAGTAATTCCGTTCAAAATGCGGTCGTGACCATTCCAGGAACTTATCAATGTCTACATCACCGATATAATGATAGCAATCTGTCCCGTCAACATACTCATCCTCAAGTGTTTCAACCTCGGCGAGTAGATTCAGCATATCCGTAGTTTTGTCTTTCGTGGGAGTCCTTCTCTCAAACCACTCCGGATCGGGCTTTATCCAAGAGAAGAAATTGGTGTATACCTGGTCTCCGATACGGATTGTCTCCAATTCTAAGCGGTCTGGTGAACCGGGGTACTTAAATGGATTGTGAAGGAGCTCTATTGTCATGCGATAACGGTCCGGGGATGTGTATTCGACCTCCGCATGGGTGAAGTGGACCAGTTCTGCCGATTCACTGTCTTGATTGTAATCATCGTTCACATACCGGAAGGATTCAAGGCTTGAACTGGCGGCGTAGGCTTTGGCGATTACACTGGCGGGGCTGATAAAAAAACCCGAAAGATGAAGTGACAGAATGGTTACCACAGCGATAATGATGGGCACTCCCACGAGAGCCGGGCGTAGCCAGCGTCGCAGTTTTGCTGGAGCCTCTGCCATTTTGATTTTTGTCATGGTCGCCTGTTTTATATCGGGCAGAGTCGGGACTGCCCGCAGGGATAGGAGTTGCTCACGGGTCTTTGTGTAATCTGCCAGCGCAACCCGGCAATCAGCACAGCTTGCCAGGTGCTCTTCTATAAAATCGCGCTGTGTGCCACCAAGCTCACCATCCGCATAGGCTGACAGCAGTTCCTCCAAATCTCTGCAATTCATTTAACCTCACCTCCGCTATATAGCCGTTGGAATATCTGTTTCCCCCTTGATACACGCTTGCGTACGGCGTCTTCTGATATTCCCAGAGTCTCGGCGATCTCCCGGTATTTAAAGCCCTCCACAAAATGAAGTACCAGGCATGCTCTCTGTTCGGCAGGTACTTTGCGCAGGGTCTCCTGTATTGCCATTTCCTCACTCTTTCGGTCAGGTTGATTGTCAACCTTCGGGGCGCCGGACTTTCGCAGGTCATCAAAAGGGATAAAAGAAACGAGCCTTCTCCTGCGGTGGTATTGCCAGGCGTTATTTGTGGCAATACGGTAAAGCCATGCCTTGAGTCGAAGCTCTGAGTTTGTCTTCAGAATCCCGTTATATGCCTGAATAAATGTTTCCTGTGCCAGGTCCTGCGCCGTCTCATAGTCCCCCGTCAATCGGTAGAGGTAACGGATGATGGGCACCTGATAATGCTCTACTATTTCTGCGAAGGCATCAACGCTGCCAGCGCGCATCATGGCTATTATGGACACGGCTTCCAAAGACCCAGGCTCCTTTTCAGCCATTCTA
>CAYFSE010000299.1:0-22148 GCA_964345725.1 uncultured Dehalococcoidales bacterium | reverse complement strand
CTGGGCCTGAGGTTATGGATGGTGACAACCTGTTTCAGTCCTTCCCAGTCGCCAGGGATGGCGAAGGCGACAGCATAGTCCTTATCCTCTGGACGCAAGGCCCGCGTCGGCACTACCAGAATCTCATCTGCAACCGAAGCCTCGGAGATGTGGAGCTTGCAGCCGCTCACTATGATGCCATCGCTGAGCCTTTCCTTGATCCGTACGTAGGCATCCGGGTCTGGCTGGTCAGCAGGCCTCCGCATCCTATCGCCCTTGACGTCCGTCTGGGCGCAGCAGCCCGCCAGGTCTTCGGTCTGGAAGCGAGTGAGCCATTTCTTGAAGTTCTCATGGTACTGCGTAGCGCCTTTGTTCATCTTGTCCGCTTCGTAAGAAACGTTGTAGACAGCATTGGTGGCGTCAATGCCCATGCACCGCTGGATACATCCGGCCACCTTCTGGCAGAGCATGCGGGTCATGTCCTGCTTCTTGTGCAGGTCATCGGTGTTCTGGTGGATATGAGTGAAGCGGCTGATGCGTTCGCCAGTCAAATGAGAGACGGCCGTGCACAGGTCCTGGTTCTCCGGCTTGAGAGCCTCGTCAAATGTGGTCCCGATGGTATTTATACAGTCCATCTGTAGCTCGTCGGTACGGTCAATTGGCGCGCCGTCAAAGTAAACATTTCGCTTCATTTTTGCCAGGCCCTGTATGTACTGCTCTTTTGTTCTCATCTTTCCTCCTAGCTCAATGATGACTACAGCTTTGATAGTCTAGTTATTCGTGGACCTACGTGATTCATAGTATAGCTCGCGGCACACCGGCAGGCAAATAGTCTCTTTGGGAAGACCTATGTGTCGTCCTGACTGTGTCGAGTGCTAGCTCCGGGGTCTTGTCCTCCAGAGTTGAGGTACTTTGTCAGAATTCTCGTCTGTTTTCCAGCGCTTGCCCTAAGGTCAAATCATCGGCATATTCCAGCTCGGCACCAAAGGGCAAGCCACGAGCCAGGCGAGTGACCCGAATACCCAGAGGCGTGATAAGTCGTTGCAGATACATGGCCATAGTCTCGCTCTCTACATTGGGATTGGTTGCCACAATCAGCTCGATTACTGTCCCGTCTTTCAGACGAACCAGAAGCTCCTTTATCTTTAGATCTTCGGGCCCTATACCCTGTGTCGGACTGATAGTTCCGTGAAGCACATGGTAAACGCCGTCGTATTTCCCAGTCTGCTCCAATGGGAGGATGTCTGAAGGTTTCTCCACAACGCAGATCTTGGAATGGTCACGTTCTTTATCCTGGCAGATGCGGCAGGGGTCACAATCAGTGCTGTCAAAACAAACTGAGCAGAGCTTTATTCTTTCTTTAAGCGTCAGAATAGCCTCGGCTAGAGCCTTGGCTTCTTCGTCAGAGTCGCGTAAGAGATGGTAAGCCAGCCGCTTAGCACTCTTTGGCCCGATCCCCGGCAACTTATTTAACTCCTCAATTAATCTGGATATAGGCTCGGCGACAGTTCTCATTTTCTCTGATCCTTCAGTCTTTCTGTCATTCTGAGCGGAGCGAAGAATCTTCTCTCCCTAGCTAGACCCTTCTCCTTCGTTTCATTCCGGGTCAGGTGACATAGAGCGGCGCGTCTCCAAATTTACTTCTAACGTAGCCCCGGTATATTCAGACCACCGGTCAGACTGCCGAGGTGCTTGTTAACAAGTTCTTGCGACTTGGCAACAGCCTCGTTAACAGCAGTCATGACTAGGTCTTGCAGTAGCTCAACGTCTCCCGCTGCTATCACTTCGGAAGATATCTCCACAGAATGGACCTTCTGGTGTCCATCCATCACCACTTTGACAGCGCCACCTCCGCTGGTGGCTTCCACGGTCATGTTGCCTAACTCCTCCTGGGCTTTCGCCAGCTTTGCCTGGAGTTGCTGGGCTTGACGCAGTATTGACTTATCCATTTCGTTCCTTTCCTTCAGCTTTCCCTAGTATCAAGACTCCTGCTCACTAATCCTAGCTCCCATTTCCAGCGCAGCTTTGATTACCGGATTTTGTGTTCTTGCCTGGGACGGGGCTTCCTTGTCAGAATCAACTAGGACGCATCTTATCTTATAGGGTCGACCAAAGACCTCCTTAAGCTTTTTCTCCACCAGATGTCGGTACTTGCCATCCTCGATCTTCTCCTTATGGAAGGGATAACGGAAACCCAACACTAATGTATCATCCAGGATGTCCATCGGATCACAGGCGCTGCGCAGGAAAGCGTCCAAATTACCGCTGGAACCTTCCCCCCGCAGGGACTTGATGAACTCCCTCCAGCGGCTACGGACGTAATCGATGTCCTGAGGAGAATCTTTGCTGGCTATCTCAGAACTACGCGCTGCTGCAAGAGCCTCGCTGGGAACCTCAGTCCCGACGCTGTCGGACTCCACTGCTACGGAAACATCAGCCCCAACTCTGTTGGTGGGCTCAGCTATCTCAGGAGCATCCACTACCTCTGGAGGTGCTGTGATCGCCGGCTGCCTTTCTCCGGCCTGTGAAGACAAGGCGCAATCCAGTAGAGTCATTTCCAGGGACAAAGCCGAGTAATTGCCGCTGCGAAAATCTATGCTGGAGAAGGACTTAACTGCCTTGAGCAGATAATCCATCCGAGCATTGGTGGCTAGGCCGCCCATTTCAGTCAAATCTTCGCTAGTAACATCCAGCGCCTCTCCGCATCCAGACTTGATGAGCAGCAATCCTCGGAGGTATTCCACCAAGCCTAGATTAAACTGACGAAGATCAACACCATCGCTATTGAGGCTATTTACGATTCTTAGCCCGGCAGCCACATCTCTATTGACCACACATCGTGCTAGTCCTGCAACTCGTGAATCCCGGCTCATGCCCAGTTCTGCCTGAATCTGATCAAGCTGAATTCGATTGCCATAGTAGGCAATCATTTGCTGCAAGATATTCTCGGCATCTCGAAGGCTCCCGGTGGCGGCGCGGGCAATAAGCTCCAGAGAAGCGGGCTCGACGTGGATCTTCTCCTTCTTGCAGATTAGCTTTAGTTTGTCCATTATCTCGGTCTGACGCAGGCGATGGAAGTTAAACCGCTGACATCTTGACGCTATGGTGGCTAGCACCTTGTGTGCTTCTGTGGTAGCCAGAACGAAGATTACATGTGACGGCGGCTCCTCTAATGTCTTCAGCAAGGCATTGCAGGCCGCCTCGGTAAGCATGTGGACTTCGTCTATGATATATACCTTGTAGTGAGCAAGGCTAGGGGCATAGTTTGCCTTTTCCCTTAGGCTGCGGATTTCATCAATGCCACGATTGCTGGCGGCATCTATCTCTATTACATCGAGAGCCCGGCCTTCAGTGATGGAACGGCACATGTCGCAGGCATTGCACGGTTCGCCACCCGCTCGATTAGGACAGTTGACTGCTTTGGCCAAGATGCGCGCCATGCTGGTTTTGCCTGTACCTCGCGGACCGCAAAAGAGATAAGCATGAGCTATCTTTCCACTCTCCACAGCATGACGCAGAGTTTTAGTAACAGGCTCTTGTCCCATCACCTCGCTTAAGGTCTGCGGCCGCCACTTCCGGTAGAAAACCTCAGAGCCCATAGACTCTTATTATACACCCCTACACCCAATCCCCAAAGGAGATTCTTGCGCCAGAGCACCGCAAAATATCGATTTTCTGGTGCATACGTATCTACCGCTCTGATATCAAGGGGCAGAACTAGAAAAGTTGGTGCCATCCAACTGCCTAGCGGACGCGTCAAAGCGATAGCTGCAGCTGACTGATTTGTCAGCCCTGGCGGCATATACCCCTGAAGAATCTACCTACTGATTTGCCTTTCAGCCCAGTCGCCTGCCCAGGGCACCTTCCACATCTTGCCAGTTCCTGCCTGAATAATAAGGATAAGCCACAAGACAAACATCAAGATTCCGATGAGTATATTTAGGATCCAGCCAACAAAGGGAATCCAACCCAGGACAAGCTGAGCCACTGTTAATACCCCGAAAGTCATAATGGATTGCCAGGCATGGAACTTGACGAAGGTGCTCTTTTTCTCCAGCACCACGAAGATTATTCCCGTTACCCAACCAAGCACATAGCACAGAAGCCCGGCCACATTGGCCGATAGCTCTGTGCTACTCTCCGCTTCAGGCTTGGCCGAAGCTTCAGTTGGCGTTGCCGCAACACCAAGCCCTGCGCCACACTTGGAGCAGAACTTGGCCCCCTCAGGATTCTCCGTACCGCATCTGGAGCAAAACATATTCACCTCCTTACAGTAAATCTATATCACGTATTGCGGATATGTCAATAGCTGCTTGGGTCTCCTTGTCACGCTGCGGCTTGGCAGTGGTGAGGCGGTCCGCTTCGTCGAGCCCGCCGCCGTGGCATGAGGTTCTGTTCTGTGCACAGCGACAACGGGATTGCGGAGACACAATAACATAGGATTTTTGCCATTCAGGGTGCGTGTCTGGGGAGAAGCTTTCTCCCCCCACAGACTTTGAAGGAAGATGCATCTGGGTATGAGATCGGATATGTATTTCACAGCATGAGGCTGAGACAACCCTGCCGGTGGCATGCACATACTCCAACCGTTGGAATGACAGGCCAACAAAGACCTCCGCTCGTATAGGAGGTTTTTGTTGTTCCCTCTTGATTGCACATTCGTCACAAATGTTGGCTTGGCTTTTGATGGCTGGTGTAGCTACCTGACAAAAACGCCGACTATTCAGCGCTAGCTTGTCTTCCGATAGCTGGCTCTGTGCTCCTCACCAAGGCGACAATCCCAATCTCAGTCAAGAGCTTCGTCGAAGAAGGATATGACCTGTTCCTTATACTCAGCTGGCCTCACAAGATATGAGTTCGCATGCTGTGCTTCTGGCGCTATCCACAGCTTGCTATCAGGATTTTGGCTGGCCTCTTTCAGTCGATATGCGTGTTGGACAGGAACAATGTCGTCTTGTCCTCCATGGATAATTAATACAGGGACAGACATCTCTCTGACGGCCTCCTCGGGCTTGATTGCGGTGAAATCAATATCGTATATGTTCTTGGCTATAAACAAGATGACTGGTATGAAGAATTTCGGCAGGTTACTTCGCTTTGAAAATTCGGACTCGATAATGCTAACGATATCAGCGTAAGCGGAGTCAGCTGCCACTGCCTTGATTTCGTCAGATTCAGGAGCGGCCATTAACGAAGTAGCAGCTCCCATTGAGAAACCGAGGACACCTATTTTGCTTTCAATGCCACGTTGCCTGATATAATCGATGGCGCCCAACACATCATTCCTCTCATAATAACCGGCCGAGATATGATTCCCCTCTGATTCTCCATGCCCTCTCATATCAAACATGAGGACGTTATAGCCATAACTCACCAGATCCTTCGCGATTCCCAGCATTCTTTCCGCTGGGTGAGCTCGATTACCTTCCGACCCGTGAACCACCAAGATAATTGGGTTGTCATCACCCCCTTCAAGCCACCAGCCGCGTAGCACGAGACCATCCCGGCTGGGGAAAGAAACGTCCTCATATTCTAGCCCGAAGTCGGCGGGGTTACTCTCAACGGGTGCTCGCTCAAACTGAGTCAAGGAGGAGGCAGCATAGCCTGATATGCCAAGAATCATCCCAGCAGCCACCAGGGTGAGGGTCAGCAAAGTCCAGAGTGCTCGTCTCATGAGCCGTCTGGACTTGCTAACTTGGTGAGTCATTTCCTTGTTATTGGTCTTCTATTGAGATAATAACAAGTTTACCTGATGCAGAGCAAGCCCTCAACAGGGCGGCGATTTGAATCAAACGTTTGGAGTTTTTGTGCAATCAAGATTCGGAGGGCTGCCAATTATCTAATAGTACATCGCGGTATTAGAGACAAGTGGTGCCGGCGAAATGATACCTGATCTGTAGCAGGCCTGATTGATTTGCCATTCCTGTTACTCACGAGCGACAAAGCGACTTTGTCACCTTGCGGTCAACCAGCGGTCAGTGTATCGATCAAAAGTTGTGCTTCATCACAGCAAGTTCAAATACGGGAGTAGATCCTTGCCAGCAGTGGATTACTTAGATAGATAGCGCCCTCAGGGCAGGTCTCCTGACAGCAATAGCAGCGAATACAGCGATTATAGTTGTATCTGGGCGGCATCGACTCGTCCCCTTTGTACCAATCAACAGCCTTTGGTTGGACAGAACACATTGTGATGCAGGTACCGCAGCAAGTGCATTTTGCTTTGTCAATAACTGGCCTCTGAGTTATTCTATTCTTGAGGAACGCCCTGAATCGGCCACCAGAACGATGCACTGGTGGCGTTCGATTTATTTCGAAACTTGTGTCGATGAAGGACTCGAGGCCGTCACCCATAAGCTCTATATTCTCAACATGGTAGGTTCCTAATCCTGCCGCCTCACCAGGTTTGGAGGTCGGTACAGTCTCGGGATCAAGGTAGGCAATTCTGCAAGCTGTTGCATCTAAGGCTATGGGGTCACTGGATAACAGCAAGAGATTCAACCGCTTCAACTTGCCGCTTCTTGGCCCGTTTCCTTCCATAGCCACAATGCCATCCATAACATAGAGACGGGGCTTGATGAGTGTGTTCAAATCAACAAGCATCGTGGCGAAATCATAGGGATCCGGCAGCTTAAGGTGGTACTGGCTTTTCAGAAGACCGGGTACGCACCCAAACTGGTTCTTGACTGCGCCCGTAAATCGAACAAGGCCGTGTGTCTTTAACTTGGGCAGGCTTACCAGACCATCGCTGTCGAGGACGCCATTTGCGACAACGAACTTCTTAACCAGCAAGGCATCCTTATGACTAACCGGCCTGCCAGAGTCAAAATCGGCCACAATAAACCCTAATCTGTCACCGACCTCCTTGAGACCGGACTTCCTCAAATTTGGCTCGGATTTGCCGAAACTTGGTGAGTCACCATATGAGACGATTGCCCCTGCCTCTTTAAGTAATTCTCCCACAGCTCTGAATACCGCCGGATGTGTAGTTACACCCCTATCAGGGTCTGTGCCGATCAGGACATTGGGCTTTATAACCATCCTTTCACCGGATTTTGCGAACACAGAAATTCCGCCCAACATATCAACCCCTTTTTGGATAGCTGCGAGTACTTGATCATCGGCATATGTCTCGCATCTTGTTATGATGACTCTTGCCTTGTTCATGCTTTGTAATTGCATGGGTGCGGGGTACCTTCATCATATCACAGGCGGTCATGAATGGGCTGCCACACGGGTATCTGGACGACTTCGCTATTCCAGGGCGTCAGCCGAGGAGGAGTCAGAATATCACATTTTGCGTATTTGTGACTCAAGCAGGATGACATGCCCGCGGCAGTGGAATCGCTTGTTACCTTGCTACCACAATTGAAGCAGCCTGGCTTGAGGCGTACCGTATCTTCCCAATAGAGATCCCCGATCCTGACCACCAGCAACAAATTCCTTCACCAAGCGATAACAATCATTACTCCTTCATTGCGGCACAGATTTACTCCGAATCGCGCCGCGTGCTAATATCCATCTTGAACCCGCAAGAAGGAGTGTGAACATGGACAGGTCACTCTTAGAGTCCCTCGAGTTTCATCCTTTGATTCCCGAAAGATGGGACGAACTAGAAAGGTTGTTTGGCAAACACGGTGCCACCGGTGGGTGCTGGTGCATGTGGTGGAGACAAACGCGAGCCGAGTTCAATAGGCAGCACGGTGAACCTAATAGGATAGCGTTTAGAGCAATAGTCGAGTCCGGTATCGTTCCTGGCCTTCTAGCTTATTCGGATGGTGAACCAGTGGGTTGGTGTGCCGTTGAGCCCAGGGAATCGTATCCGACCCTCGACCGTTCAAGAACATTGGCTAGAGTGGATTGTGAACCGGTTTGGTCGATTCCGTGTTTCTATGTCGCCAGGCATTTCAGAGGCAAGGGTTTAATGCCAGAACTTTTAGCGGCAGCTGTCAACTGGGCAGGTAGACACGGAGCACGAATCGTTGAAGCCTATCCCATAGAGCCAAGAAATAAGAGTGCCAGTTCTGCATTGTACACCGGCGTTGTGCCCGTCTTCCGAAAGGCAGGATTCGTGGAGGTCTGTCGAAGGTCGGCGAGGCAGCCGATTATGAGGAAAACCATTCACGGGCAGTAAAGCAAGAATACGAGTTGGATCCTTCAGGGCCGGCTTTCAAATCAAATACATCTGACACTGTGTTAACATTTTGGCCGACCGTTGGGGGAACGCCCTCGTATATTGACGAAATTGTTTCTCGTTAATTTCATCGGCGTCTATAATGTGGATGGCCGTCATTATGAGTAAAGAGAGAATTGACTGATGCGCATTGTCTGCATTGGACAGGCAGCCTTTGGCCAGAAAGTCCTTCAGAAGCTGACTGAAAGGGGCGAAGAAGTTGTCGCAGTCTATACACCCCAAGACATTGCGGGCAAGAGCAACCCGTTGAAGGAATTAGCAATCCAGATAGGGATACCGGTCTTTCAGCCAAGGTCAATGCGAGTGCCTGAAATCTATGAAGAGTACACAAGATTAAATCCCGATCTGAACGTCATGGCTTTTGTGACCAGTGTTCTGCCGGATTCTATCTTGAACTATCCTAAGTTGGGGACAATTCAATACCATCCATCATTGCTTCCGAAGCATCGAGGCGGTAGTGCCATTAACTGGGCTATCATCAAGGGCGAGACTAGGACAGGCATAACCATCTTCTGGCCTGACAGAGGTGTAGACACCGGTCCTATCCTGTTGCAGAACGAGGTGAAAATCTCTCCTGATGATACCGTGGGCTCGCTCTACTTTGAGAAACTCTTCCCTTTGGGTATAGAGGCATTGGTGGAGAGTATCGAACTGATTAAGAAGGGTATAGCTCCGCGAATCCCTCAGGATGAATCACAAGCCACTTACGAGGGGTTGTGCACTGAAAAGGATGCCATAATCAACTGGTCTGCACCTATTGATGGGGTATATAACCTCATTCGGGGCACCAACCCTCAACCGGGAGCAACAACATGCTTTCATGGCAGAACGCTCAAGATTTTTGACGTGAATCCGATTTATGACATTGTCGGTGATCTGCCAGGTCAGATTGTTAATAGTGGCGCAGATGGGTTCGTGGTAGCATTGAAGCGCGGGGCGATACTAGTCAGGAAGGTTCAGGTGGACAGAGCTCCTAAGATAGAGGCAGCCGAATTTGCTGAACAGGCAAGACTGGAAATAGGCGACAGACTCGGTGATTAACAGTCCAGTAGATTTGCACTGTTGAATACAGAAATCTCACCCATTTCGTGCGGTCAAGCATCTCTTAAACGAAACGACGTACTGCTAGCCTGGAGGTAACAAGACGGCAATGACCACTACCAATCACTGGTCGTTTTTGGCAAAGTGTATGTCTTTGTCTGGCCAGGCACAGGCAGAGCCAGCACCTCCGATAGTCCCGTCTTCCCGCAGCACGATGGTATTAGGATTAGGCGGGCAATTCCTCACTAGTACTGGATTACCAAAGGTGATTCCTCCGATTGATAGGTCACCACTTTGAATGTCGAGAATCTCCATTCGGGTTGACCCAATGTTGGACGGGCATCCAGCTGGCCAGTCTTGCTTCTCTCTCGACACAAACGTAGCGACTAGTTGAGGGCCATCCTGTAATTCGATTACTATCGTGTTCGATTCGCGTTCCACAACCAGTGTTTCGATTCCACTTATTGTTTCTCCATTGGACTCACTGTGAATATCGATAACAGTGTATTCGCCCGGTTCGACTTCGGCCCACCTATCAGTTGAGCATCCTGATAGGGTACTCAGAACTACTGCGATGAGTAAGCCCACCGTCAACTTCTTCATGGTCTTCTCATTCATCTTGTCAGGCTTCCAATACAAAGATAGAAGATAACAAGCTGGAAGTCAAGAGTTTGTGCTGGCTGATCGCATAGGCGACACTGGGATGCAAGTCTGTGCTTTGCTTTCTCCCTCGCAGGCAGAGGAAGAAGCGTGGGACTCAACGGCATTTTCTATGAAAGAGTACGAGAGCGCTGAAAAGACGATATGGCCGTAATAGTGGACAAAGAATAGGAATGGGGATTGCCGGGACACAATAACATAGAACTTCTACGGTTCAGGGTGTGCGTTTGATGTGGCGTGATCATCATGTAGGATTCGGACATTGTGTGATGAGATAACTAAACAGGCAAATGTGCACCGTCACTTCCATCTGGCAAAAAGGCAGGCCATGCAACGCTGTGCCCAGCCTAGCTCTGCCTCTGTGAACCTGGAGACAGGAAATTAGATTGAAACACAGGATCCCAGGGATTATAATGTTCTTAAGATGCGGCGACTGATGGTGGTGTGTTCTTCCATATCGTGCAGTTCAAGCAAAACACAGAATAGAGGAGCCACATCGAGATATCACCGTGAAGCCCACTGAATCCTGTTTCTCATGGCGCGTCAGAAATGTGGAGAGCAGCACGGCCTTTTCGCAAAATCATATTCCGGAGAGGAGATTCTGAGGACGCCGAGTCGCGTGCCGGCAGACCGTTTAGCATGGCTTTTGAGACTGGACTTGATGACTTGAGAGAAATCACACACTGTGCTCTTACTACTTTTGCTGATAGGAACATACTCTATCTTCTGGAATTTCCCAGTGCTCTTAAGCTGGAGGAGGACATTGTTGATGTGGCTGGGAAGAACTAGCCCTGTAATACGATCGAAACCAGGTGACGCGCGGGGGTACGTTAGCCGCGCATTCTTGCTGTCGACGTCGAAAACGTCTTCGGGAGGAGATAGATGACAAAAGACAAGCTAAACTGTTCCGAATTCGTTAGTTTGTGCCGCGGTAAAAGGACAATCCAGTTAGGAGGAAGAGATAAAGAAAGAATCAGGCAATCCAGAAAGGCTTTTGAGAGTATTCTGAAGTCCAATCCTCACAAATCCTACTACGCAATAAACACCGGCGTCGGTGCTCTTTTGAATAGGCGCATTCCCAAAGGCAGAATGGAGGAATTCCAGGAGAATCTAATCATGGGCCACACCTGTGGCGTAGGTCCCCCCCTGGAGAGGGAGATAGTCAAAGGGATCATGCTTCACATGATTTTGAATCTCAAGAAAGGATATTCCGGCATAAGATTGCCGTCACTGGAGCTCCTGGTCGAGATGTTCAACAGAAACATCATCCCAGTTGTCCCGGCAAAGGGATCTTTGGGTGCCAGCGGCGATCTGGTTCCTCAGGCTCACATTGCCTTGGCCTTGATTGGCAGGGACCCACAGCGAGTTCTGCCTGCTGCAGGACTAGAGCCAGCGAAGTTGCAGATTGGGGAAGCCATCGCGCTGCTTAATGGCACGAGCTTTATGACCAGTTGTCTGGCTTTCCTGGTTTTCCAGTCTGACAACTTGATCCGAACAGCCGACATAGCTGCCGCTATGACCCTTGAAGCTTTGGGCTGCAGCCCCCGATCTTTTGAGCCTCAACTTCAAGAACTAAGGCCTCATTCAGGGCAAATCACAACTGCTTACCATTTGAACCGCCTTCTCCTGAAGAAAAAACGGGGCAAGAAGCCAGCTTATTCATTACAGGACGCTTATTCCTTGAGATGCATTCCTCAGGTCCACGGCGCTTTTCGGGATGTTCTCTCCCGGGCCAAAGCTGTTGTAGATACCGAGATCGACTCCTTTGGTGGCAATCCCTGGCTTTCAGCCAAAGGAGAGAAAACCGAAATTTGCGAGGGCAGCGGTAATTTCCATGGTCAGATTTTGGCTCACGCAGCCGATAGTTTGTCGATTGCCCTCTGTAGCATCTCGGGCATTTCGGAAAGGAGAATAGACAGGCTGGTCAGTCGCGGTGCCAACGGTCTCCCTTTGTTTCTGGCCAGGAACCAGGCACTGAACACTGGTCTGATGATCACTCAATATACGGCAGCCGCTCTGGTTTCGGAAAGCAAGACTCTGGCTCACCCCGCTTCTGTTGACTCCATTCCCGTCTCAGCCGGTCAGGAAGACTTCGTCAGTATGGGTGCCTGGGCCGTCAGCAAAGCGCGGGAGATTTGCAGAAATACGGAGTACGTCATAGCCATCGAGATTCTGTGCGCTGCTCAGGCTCTGGACTTCCGCGAACCCTTGCCGGAGAAATCGAGATTGGCAAGGATTCATGAGCTCGTCAGAAGCCGCGTTGCTCATTTTGAAAAAAGCACAGTCCTGGCTGAAGATATCGAAGAGCTCTACGGACTTGTTCATAGTGGTAGATTAGTGGAGGAGACGGGGATACTATGAGAAAGATAATTGAATGCGTGCCCAACTTCAGCGAGGGTAGAGCTACCAGCAAGATAGAGCAGATCACCGCCGAGGTTGAGAAGGTTCCCGGCGTAAAGCTGCTGGATGTGGCCGCGGACCCTCATCACAATCGTACAGTGTTGACCTTCGTCGGAGGACCGGAGGCAATCAAGAAGGCCAGCTACAATGCGATTGCCCGGGCAGCCGAAATCATTGATATGGCCAGGCATGAAGGACAACACCCAAGATTGGGAGCCTGTGATGTCTGTCCTTTTGTTCCTATTCAAAACGTCACCATGGCGGACTGCGTTACTGTGGCAAACGAGCTCGCTCGCGAAGTTGGAGAAAAGCTGCGGATCCCTGTTTTTCTTTACCAGGAAGCAGCAAGATTTCCAGAGAGAAAAGACTTGGCCAGCATTAGAGCCGGCCAGTATGAAGGCCTGGAGGCAAAACTGAGAGATTCCCGCTGGAAGCCAGACTACGGCCCGGCGACTTTCAACAAAAAGAGCGGAGCCACCGTTATCGGTGCCAGAGAGTTTCTGATTGCCTATAACGTTTACTTAAGCACAACTGACAAGGAGATTGCCCACAGGATAGCCAGGATTATTCGTGAGTCGGGCTGCCTGGCAACTGCAGAGGACGGCCAGAGAATCAGGATCCCGGGGATCTTCAGGTCAGTTAAGGCGGTCGGTATTTCACTCGAAGAATCGGGAATCGCTGAGGTCTCAATCAACCTCACGAACTACAGGGTTGCTCCCATGCACCTCGTCTTTGAGAAGATAAAACAGCTCGGTGAGCTAGGAGGCGCAATTGTTCTCCATAGCGAGGTCGTCGGCTTGATTCCCAGGGAGGCGATTCTCGAGACAGGCAGGTTTTATCAGCCGGGAGCAAGGTCGGACAAGAGACTCGTTGAAGCGGCAGTGAGAAATCTGGGGCTCGATTCGGTTCAGGGCTTCAAGCCTAGGGAGAAGATCATCGAGTATTTGATCGGTGCCCCGTGAGAAACTCGGTTCTTCAAGGGCAGCCAATTAAGGAGGAGCAGAAATGCTACAAGAATTGACCATCGAGGAATTTCTGGAGGAGCTGGCAGCCAGACAGCCGACGCCCGGTGGAGGTTCTGTGGCTGCCGTTTCGGGGGCGCTGTCAGCCGGACTCGTGTGCATGGCAGCCGAGTTTTCCCGAAATAAGGATTTCTCTGAAGAAGCACGAGCGTTAATGAATACCTTGACACAGTTAGTTGACAGAGATGCTAAAGCCTTCGCCGCCCGAGACTTAAGGGAAGCCACCCAGGTTCCCCTTCAAACGGCCAAACATAGCTATGCAGTTCTAAAGCTAGCCGGAGCTTTGTTGGACACCTGTAATTCCAAAGTCATCACGGATATAGGCGTAGCGGCCAAGATGGCCGAAGCAGCCGTAGAAGCAGCTATGCTGAACGTGGAAGTCAATCTGGTCTCCATCGGTGATGAAGATTATAGGCAAGAGGTATTGAGAGAAGCGCAGGAGTTTTCCTGCCCAGACTCACTGGCAAAGATGATATTAAGTGATATTGAAGCCCGTCTCCGCTGACCTGCGCTGCGTAAATCAAACAGCCTGAAATCGAAAGGGAGGTGGAAATGCCAAGGTCAACATATCAGGAGTTAAGCCCGAAGAGAGAGATCAAGGCGCAGACCGGCGGCAAACTGCAATGCCTGAACTGGGATGCCGAGGCGGCTCTGCGCATGCTGAGAAACAACCTTGATCCCCGAGTTGCCCTGGACTGGAAGGAACTCATTATCTATGGCGGGCAGGGAAGGGCCGCCCGGAACTGGCGCGAATATCACAGAATTGTGAGGGCTCTGAAAAGACTTAGGGACGAGGAGACTCTTTGTGTTCAATCGGGCAGACCAGTCTATGTTGCTCCCACCCATAAGGAAGCTCCCCGGGTTGTGATTGCCAATTCCAATATCGTTCCCAAATGGGCCAGTCAGGAGAATTTCGACCGCTACGACGAAATGGGTCTGACGATGTACGGTCAAATGACGGCTGGCTCCTGGATCTACATTGGAACTCAGGGGATTCTACAAGGGACCTACGAGACTCTGGCGGCTCTGGCCAGAAAAGAGTTTCGCAAAGATTCTCTTGCGGGGAAGTTTGTTCTTACTGCTGGAATGGGTGGAATGTCAGGTGCTCAGCCGATGGCCGCTACCATGAACGGGGCCGTCATTCTGGATGTTGAGGTTAGACCTGAGAGGATCAAAAGGAAGATCACAGAAGGATACTGTGACCGGATGACGGCAGACCTTGAGGAAGCCCTGGGTTGGATAGAGGAATCGAAGCGAAAAGGACTGCCACTTTCTGTGGGGCTGGTCGGTAATGCTGCCGAGATTCATCCGCAGCTCACACGACTGGGAGTGATCCCTGACATCGTTACAGACCAAACACCGGCCCATGATATTTGGAGTTACGTTCCCGAGGGCGAGCTGAACGCAATGGAAGAATTGTGCCGCAATAGCCCCACAGACTACAAACGAAGAGCCTATGAATCAATTGTCAAGCATGTCGAAGCAATCCTGGAAATGCAAAGGCGGGGCGCCATCTGCTTTGACTACGGCAACAATCTGCGGCAGCAGGCAGAGATTGGCGGGCTGAGAGTAAGAGATGACAGGGGAGACTTTCTCTACCCCGGTTTCCTGCTCGCTTACATCAGGCCTTTGTTTTGCGAGGGCAAGGGACCTTCGCGATGGGCGGCCTTGTCCGGGAACCCCAAAGATATCCTGACGCTGGATGAAGCCGTCCTGGAAGCCCTTCCCGAGGATAGACATCTTCATAACTGGATTCGCCAGGCTCAAAACAAGGTTCCGTTCACTGGACTACCGGCCAGGATTTGCTGGCTAGGGTATGGCGACCGGGCCGAGATTGGAAAGAGAATAAATCGACTGGTGGTCCGGGGCGAGGTCAGCGCCCCTGTCGTTATCGGCAGAGATCACCTGGATACGGGTTCAGTGTCTTCTCCTAATCGCGAAACCGAGGGGATGCTGGATGGCTCTGATGCCATTGCTGACTGGCCGCTTCTCAATTTCGCTTTGAATGCCATCAATGGAGCTTCGTGGGTCTCTTTCCATGATGGAGGCGGAGTGGGAATAGGTTACGCCTTGCATGCCGGAATGGTCATTGTGGCTGACGGCACAAAAGAGAGAGAAAAAAGACTGGAAAGGGTGCTGACAGTCGATCCCGGAATCGGTATTGCCAGATACGCGGATGCGGGCTATGAGACGGCTGCCAGGACCGCCAAACACAAGGGGGTCAATATCCCGGAATGATAGCCGATGTCTTGATAAAAAACGCTTCTGAACTGGTCACGGCTAGAGGTGCCAGGGGCGGCCCCAAAACGAAGGAGGGCATGAAAGCCCTGGGCATTATCAGGAATGGAGCGTTGGCCATAGAGGGCAAAGAGATTGTGGCCGTAGGGGAGACGGATGAAGTCCTGGCTACCATCAGGCGGGCGGGAACCGTAATTGACGCCACAGACAGAATCGTCCTGCCGGGGTTTGTAGATTGTCACACGCATCTGGTTTTTGGCGGTTCCAGAGAAGACGAGTTCGTCCAGAAAATAGAGGGCAGGTCCTATTTAGAGATTATGCAGGGGAACGGGGGCATTCTAAGCACCGTTGAAAAAACGAGAGAGGCTTTGGCTTCTCCCCGAGCTCTGATGAACCGCGCTCACGCTTTCCTTGACAAGATGCTCGCCTTCGGCACGACCACCGCGGAGATAAAGACAGGTTACGGTCTGTCAACAGAATCAGAACTCGGCCTGCTGAAGATTATCGCCAGGTTGAAGGAATCTCAGCCGGTTGACGTTGTCTCCACCTTTCTTGGCGCTCACGCCTTCCCGAAAGAATATAAGAACAGGAAGGCGGACTATGTCCAGCTAGTGCTGGCCATGCTGGAACGGGTCAAGACTGAAGCCTTGGCAGAATATTGCGACGTTTTTGTGGAAGTGGCAGCTTTTTCGCCGTCGGAGGCCAGAACAATCCTGGAGCAAGCAAAGGAACAGGGCTTGAAGCTGAAGCTACATGCGGGCGAATTCAATGATATAGGTGGAGCGGAACTCGGAGCGGAACTGGGAGCTACCTCAATCGATCACCTGGATTACATTTCTGAAAGAGGCATGCAACTCATGGCAGAGAAGAAGACCATTGGGGTTCTCTTGCCCGGCGTTCCCTTCCACTTAATGACCAACAAGTATGCGCCGGCCAGGAAGCTCATTGAGGCCGGAATCCCCATCGCCCTGGCTACCGATTTCAACCCCGGAAGCTGTCCCACACTTTCGATGCAGATGATAATCGCTCTGGCCTGTCGCCAGCTGAAGATGACGCCTGCCGAAGCAATTAATGCCGCTACCATCAATGCCGCTTATGCCCTGGATAGAGGTGACAAGGTCGGAAGCATCGAGGTCGGGAAAAGAGCCGACATAATCGTTCTCGACATCCCGCATCATCAGCAGCTGCCGTACTGGTTCGGCGCCAACTTGGTTGCGAGGGTGGTTAAGAACGGAGTCATCACACAATAGAGGCAGGAAAGATATCCCATGCGTTACCCCCCACTCATCTCATGTGCTGGCCGACCACGCGATTGACAGCGAGAACCTGTTCGAGGCAGTTCTCTCCAGATGTGCTCCATAGGGGCGCGATAGCCAAGGGACCCGTGTGGATGGCTGAATCATACTCAAGAGGCCGTAAGTTCAGCTCACATATCGGCCTTAGCATGCAACTAAGTCACAAAGTAGGGTTCTGTCGCCAGAGCTGAACAAAATGAGTTTCCGCACAGTTCGGCAGATTGCACAAATGTCAGAAGTGTCGGGTAACAATCCAGGCTTTTGTTGCCTGAGTTGCACCACGTGGATTCTTGTTTGGCCAATGTCAACAAACCGCCCGATTGTCCAAAAGCGGTTGGACCGTTCTCTGTACTAGCCAGTGATAGCTGATAGGCACAACTGCTACTCTCGCTCCTGACCGAGTTGTTGCAGCATTGACATCAGGTTCCAATAATCAGTGTTGCGGGCGATTTTCCCCCCACGAAGTTTGGTTATCGAAGCACCCCGTATCAGGAAGCTTTTGCCGGTGGCTGGAATTCCAAGTGCTCCGAAGGCGCCAGTCTGGGTCCCAGTCATGACCCACTCTTGTCCCACCCAGTCATTGGAGCCAAAAAGGGACTCCAGTTCCAATTTGAAGTCGGGGCAAGCAGCGAACAACGGACCAATACCGGCCTTCAGATCATTCTTGCCACGATAGACCGAACCTACAGCTACATCTTCGTGGATGCCATCTTCAGTGAAGAATGCGGCTACCTTCTCAACATCATGGGAATTCCATGCATTGGTATAGGCTTGAAAGATCTTTTCAATATCCATTGTCGTCTATTACCTCCTTTGCTTCGCTACTCAGAGATTCAATATGACAGCTGTTCCTCGGACAGTGGGTATTTTTGAGCTGAAAGTATTTCAGGCCCGCCATTTTCACTAAGATAGCTGGTTTCCTGAACCAAGTCAAAGGAATATTCCTGAGTAAGACGAACTGATTGCACAATTTGACGAGAAGTGACCCAGTATTTCTGACATTCGTGCAATCGAGCTCTATCCCACAAGAAGTCATAAGGCGAAATCTCAAGAACTGGCATCCTCCGCACTTCTTAGGGCTGTAGACGATCGCTTCCCTGGTCGGTGCAGTGATTCCACCACGTTGATGTGAAACCTGCCTTGGCCTATAAGTGCGACAGGCACGAATTGCGTCACCACGAAATACTGAATAATGGATTTGCCAAGGCATCTACAGAATGGGTTCTCCCTAATGGAGATGATTCATGAGCATCACACTTCGGTCTTATCAGAAGCCAAGGGACTACGAGAAGATAGATCATATTCTGATTGAGACCTACCACCCAGGAACCAGGCACGATAACTGGCTTCAACCGCGTTGGGAGTACATGCACCATCACCGACTGCTTGAAGAGTCGGCGCTGATAAAGATTGGTGTTTGGGAATCCGATAGCAACATCGTTGCCGTTGCGCACTGCGAGCACGCCGTCGGGGAAGTCTATGTACAGATACATCCTGATTTCACGGATCTACAGCTGGAGATGCTCGAATATGCCAAAGCCCATCTCAGCGCTGAGGCCGATAACGGATGTCGTTACCTCTAGGTGCTCATCAGTGACTTCGATACGGAGTTTCAGTTGTGAACAATCACTTCCCTGGCCTCAAGTCGTGGTATCCATGTGTTTATGGAATCAGAGCTCAAAGGATTCCACTCGAGGAGAACCTCATCCCCTTCTGAAAGCCCCTCATTATCCACTAGGACACTGATGTCGCTTATTTGGTCGTTCTCAAGGTGGAGATCTGTCAGGCTGGTGAGATTAACCAGATGCGAGACATCCCTTGTCTGGTTCCCGTCTAGATAGGTACTCAAGAAGGTCAACGTGTTTTCATTGAGAGTAGCAGGCTTGTGTATATCCTTTCTGACGGCACATCCCTATCAGTATCATTATTTGATTTGCATTCAATTTTCTCATATGATTTGAGGGGCAGCTACAACTTTGGTATTTCTTTGACGGAAAGGTAATCAGACATGAGATTGGAAGACAGAGTCACCATTATCACAGGTGCAGCTCAAGGAATTGGAGCAACATTTGCTGCTGGTTTTGCAAAGGAAGGAGCCAGGGTCGTCATTGCGGACATTCTGGATGGAAAGGAAGTTGTCGAAGCTATTGAGAAGTCAGGCGGTGAGGCAGTTTTCGTTAGGACGGACGTTACAAAGCAAAATGAATGTGATGCTTTAGCCAAGACCGCTTGCGATAGATTCGGATCAATCGATATCCTGATCAACAACGCCGCAATATTTGGAGACCTTGTTGCGAGGCCCTTCATGGAGATAAGCGATGAAGAATGGAGACGGGTCATGGATGTTAATGCGGGAGGCGCTTTCCGTTGTACCAAGGCGGTTTTCCCTTACATGAAAGATAAAGGTGGCAAGATTGTGAACGTTGCCTCGGCTATCATCTTTGAGGGGCTTCCGGGAGCGCCCCACTATGTTGCTTCCAAGGGGGCGGTCATGGGGTTCACGCGCTGCATGGCGCGTGAGCTAGGAGGCTTTAATATAAATGTGAATTCCATCGCGCCTGGATTTACCCATTCAGCCGGTGGAGACAAGTTTGACCGGAAAAATACGATGACTGATGTACTGCTTGAGGATGTACAGAAACCGATGAGGAGTCTCAAGCGAGCAACATATCCTGAAGACCTGGTAGGTACAGCGCTTTTCCTTGCAAGCGAGGAAAGCAGGAATATCACAGGGCAGCTCATCGTCGTTGATTGCGGTCTGGTCTTCCATTAAGATTGCATGAGCAGCGTATCACTTATCCCTTTTAGCTTCAGATTGTCCGCGGGCGTGGCATAGAAACACAACTTAACGCTAAATTGTCAAAATTTCGCATATGAGATACAATTGCACTTGGAGATGTAGAGACGTTTATGATTGATAGGAGTTTAAGAAACAGGTATTCAAGGCAGACTATGTTTCCCGACATAGGAGAGGAAGGCCAGGCAAAGCTACTAAGCAGCGGCGTGGTTATTATTGGCTGTGGTGCGCTAGGTAGTAACATCGCAACCCTTCTGGTCCGGGCAGGAGTGGGCAAAATTACGATTGTAGATAGGGATTTCATCGAGTACCATAATCTGCAGAGACAAGTGCTTTTTAGTGAGGATGACATAAGAGCCCAGCTGCCAAAAGCAATAGCAGCCGAGCGCTATCTAAGGAAGGTCAACTCTACAGTTAGAATCCATGGAATAGTCGCTGATGTGAACTATACAAATATTGAAGAGATCTGCTGTGGCGCCGACGTAATCTTAGACGGGCTTGACAATACTGAAACTCGCCTTCTGATAAATGATGTTGCCTTGAAGCATAAAATCCCATGGGTCTACGGCGGTGCTATCGCCTCAAATGGAATGACCATGACTATAATCCCTGATCAAACTCCTTGTTTCAGATGTATCTATCCTATTTTGTTTCCTCCGGAAACCACTGCTACATGCGAGACAGCTGGAATAGTTGGCACAGTGCCAGCTATTATCGGTTCAATACAGGCTACCGAGGCAATGAAGATTCTTATGGGTAAAGAAGAGGTAAACCGTGAGCTCATTTTCATCGATGTCTGGAGATGGGCCTTTGATCATCTACAGATAAGGCGTCGTGATAACTGTCCTGCCTGCGGCGGTAGATACGAATCTCTAAACAAAAGATTCACTGTAAAGGCAACTTCGCTATGTGGGCAGAGTCGAGCTGTACAAGTCGTGGATACCAAGGTGAAGGCGATTGCGTTAGACAGACTCGCGAAACAGCTTGACAAGGATGTGGTCAGCATAAGTCAGAATGAATTCATGCTAAGTTTCCAAGTTGATGGTCACGAAATCGTTGTCTTTCCAGACGGTCGCGCTATCGTCAAAAACACAATTGACGAATCACAGGCGAAGGAACTCTACAATAAATACGTGAGAGAAATGATTTGACCTCGCATGCAAGAACAACTATCCCGGATCGACGTAGTCATCAATAGCACCCAACGAATTCCCCAGACTCACTCTTTCCTCGATTATATCCTCTTTCAACCGTAGTAGCTTACAGGATAGCGTAAGCAGCGTGTCACCTATTCCTTTTAGCTTCAAATTGCCCCCAGGTATGGTGTAAGAACATGACTTGGCGCTACTTTGTGCCATACCAAAATCGTGATTGCGGGGACACAATACCCAAAACTGGTGCGATTGAGGGTGTGTGTTTAACGTGGTGTGGTCACAATACATTGAAAGGTGCGCCTAGGTTTACGAGCAGGCTGGCGGGCGGGGGAACGGTGGGCGTTGACCGGCAGCGTACCGGCGAAGCCCTTCTACGATCTCAGGGTTGGCCAAAGTGCTCTCATGAATCTTTGCCTCCCACCTGATTCCCTCCGGTAGCGGCAGCGACAAGCCTCCGTACGTCGCTTGTCGGTCGTTTTTCAGGCAGACTTGGGGGTAATTTGATATGACATCAGCCAATTCCAGGGCCCGTGGCAGAGCCTGTCCCTCCGGGACGACCTCTTGTACCAGTCCCATGTGGAACGCGTGGTCAGCGTCGATTACAACACCGGTCTCTATGAGATAAAGTGCGTTGCCCAGGCCGACGATTTTGGGTAGGCGCTGCGTGCCACCATCGATAAGCGGGACACCCCAGCGGCGGGCAGGATCGCCAAAACTGGCGTTGCGAGAGGCAATGCGGAAATCGCACCAACACGCTAATTCCAAACCACCGGCTAGGCAGTAGCCATTGACGGCAGCTATGGTCGGTTTTTCCAGGTCGGTAATACGGCTGATGCCCATCGGCCCAGACTCATCAGCGCCAGGACGAGCTATGAGACTTTCAGCATTCTTCAGGTCTGCTCCTGAACAGAAGGCAATGTCTCCAGTTCCGGTGAGGATAAGCACATCGAGGTCTGGATCAGTGCGGAACGACTGGACAGCCTCGAAGAGCAGCTGTGCTGTTTCACCATCAAAGCAGTTACGTACCGCCGGACGGTTTATCGTTACTACAATCGAGCGGCCTTTGCATTCGGTTTCCACTTTCGCCATGATGCACCTCCGTTGATCTGAATATTATACGCCTCGCAAGCTGAGCTGCAATTCCTGCAGGCCCAACGGCAGCTACTGCAACGTTTCCATTGCAGCTTGATGGGGAAAACGGGCCGATTATTGAACGAATTGACGGATTGTTGGACTACCTTTTGCCACTTTGTACCACACGAAAATCGGGATTGCGGGGACGCAACAACATAGAGCTCTTGCCGTTCACCGTGTGTTTGATGTAGGGTGGTCACAATACAATCGTCACATCAGTCAGAATTGTTGCGTCAC
>CAYFSE010000298.1:0-3858 GCA_964345725.1 uncultured Dehalococcoidales bacterium | reverse complement strand
TAACAACTCCTAATACCTTCTGTTTTACTCCTTTGAGCGCCATATCTTCCCACTCCATAGACTTCTCGTTTGCCATTATTACAAACGAAGCCAACGACTGTCCTTCTTCGGTCACCTTCAATCACCTCCTTTTTCTACGTATTGTAGTATAACGTTCTATCTACTGCGGGCGCAATTTCCACGAAATCGTCTATGTATTATGTCTTTAATCATTATTTCGTTTATTTCTCCCCTTTTTGCACAGTCCATGGTGTTTAGCCTTCCATCTTTAGGCTTATCTGTCTCAGAATACTCTCCACCTACACTCTATCGATGGAGAGCAGAGCACAAAGTACCAAAATGACGTCTTGTTACCACTGTACAAATATCGGGATAGTAATCCTCCCACATATAAGAGCACGTCGACATCCCGACGTCAGCTCAACATCACATTTGAGCGAAAGTGAGCCAGCAATTCGTGACAATGTTCAGTTGTCTGAAGCGCTTGTCGCTTGTGGGGGACGCTGCTATTCCTTTACGTTCTACAACTGGTTCAGCCCGGTTGGCCGAGTACACCTGACTAAATGCTAAAGTAACGGCCTATTGTTTACCAGATAGAGATAGACGACGGCTATAGCCTGTAATACAATGGCACCAATATAATACGGAGGTGAGTTATGATACGGACTCTCAGGATAGGGAACGTTTTTTTTGGGCTGTTGTTGATTCTGGCAGTTCTGGTTAATTGCTCTTCACCTGAGAAACGTAGCCGCATCCTTTGGGAGTCCATGGAGGGACCACCGGGTGCCGGACATACAACCCAGCTCATCCAAAGTGATCATGGTAACCATTCATTGTACGCACTGGCAGCGAACGGCGTCTATGAATCAGAAGATAAGGGCGAAAGCTGGCGTCTGATTCATGCCAGTGGCTCAGGGGACGTCTGGGTGACTTCAATCGCAACGTATCGAGACAGACTATTTATGGGCGGCAACGGTGTCTATTTACACAACAATGAAAGCAGCTTGATTCAGATTTACGAGGGTTGGGGCGAGGTGAGGGTTAGCGGTGAAAAGCTATTCGTGGCCTCAGGCGCCGAACATACAAACCATATCAGTGTCCTGTACTCTGAATTAGGTGCGGAGGATTTCAGCTGGCACGATATCACGCCTTCTGCATCCACGCTGAGTGATCTCGTACTTCCGTCTGGCGATAGCGGATTTTGGCATGGGTTCATCGTTTCGGACATCGCCGCCGTCGGTAACAGAATCATGGCAAGCATAATAGTGCAGGTGGAAGGTATCGGCGATTTGACAAATGGTAATCTATACTGCTCTGAGGATCTTGGTGAGACTTGGGCCAAGGTCGATCTGGATGTCCCAGATGCACTTGTGATCACCCGTATTGTTCAAGACCCTGCTGACCCACAACATATTTTCTTACTGCTTAAGCATCCTGCTACCCTGGAAACAAGGGTGCCCATATATGATCTCCTTCGCGAGTCTCATGATGGGGGACAGACGTGGGAACATGTCACTGACCTCGGTATTCAATCATACGGGATAGCTGATGCGACAATTACTGAATCAGCATGCTATTTCACCAATCCCTGGAATGATTTCATACTCAAACTGGACGATTCCAACTATGAAGTGTTAGCTATGCCGAGAATCGAGGAGCTTGGAGAGATGACGTTCGGACTGGCAAGACTCATCTTTGACATTGATGACCCAGACATAGTGTACGGTATGACTGATCCTATATGGGCTTTGGGACTTGTTAAGTCAGAGGACCATATGGAAACCTGGCATAAGATGGATGGAGATATCATAGCTTCGTCCCCAACTATAGTCGTAACCCATCCAACAGACACGAATACCATCTACACTTCCGGAAATGTAATTCAAGAGTCCTATTGCACAAGAGACGGTGGGGAAACCTGGGAACCATTCACGCCGGTCGCTGCCGGTGATGAAGTTCGGATCGACCCACATAACGCAAACCATATTCTTCTTGTTGATGAGATGACAAACATATATGAATCATACGACGGAGGCATGACTTTCTATCAAATTGCTCTAGATTTCTCATCGGCAAAGATTCTTGATTTCGAAATACCCAGAGACGACCCGAGCAAGATTTTTGTCTCAAACGCTGGCGTTGGTCTCTCTCAATATGCCGGCTGGACCGAATGGCAGTACCTTACCAATTCGCCCGATTACTCCTACGCCGTTGAGATTGACCCTGAGGACAGCAATGTTTTGTATGCCACGTACTCACCAAAGATATTTGAGGACTACTCGTCCGTCTGGAGATATTCAGGATATCAACAAGAACACTCCGGTTGGAGCGAGATATTACGAGTAGAGAATTCGGGAGGTATAACAGCGCTCAAAATTGACCCATCAAATCCGGACAAGATCTACGCGGGAGTTATAGGGGAGAGAGGCGTTATTTACGCAAGTAATGACCATGGAAACTCATGGAGCATACTGAACGAACATTTCATAATGTGTACAGTTTGGGGGCAATCTCAACTAATCGTTGATCCAAACAATCCTTCCCTTGCTTATGCAGCAACTTGGCTTGGCGGCACCTGGAAAACAACAGATGCTGGAGAAACGTGGGACCTACTTGAAGAGGCCCCCATCTCTTCTACTGCACTCAGTCTTAATTTGCAGAACACCGATGTTATCTATCTTGCCGACCGTTCCTCGCCCACAGTATGGAAGTCAGAAGATGGCGGGCACACTTGGGAACAAATGGCTGATTTTGCCGCTGATGGGGCACTTCTAGTCATGCGCATATTGTCAGACGGCGATACAGTGTTTGCCTCAACCTTCCATCCATCCTTAGGAGGAGGAAAGCTATACAAGTCAACGAATGGTGGTCTATCTTGGTCAGATATCACCGGCGTGCTACCAAGGGGGATTCTAGATATGGCTGTTGACCCAACCGATCCGGATACCATATATGTGACAACAAACGTGTATGGCGTCTATAAATCAACAGACGGTGGTGCCAGCTGGTCACAGCTGGAAAATCATCCCTATGTCGGTGTCTACGATATTGAAGTTGACCCGGTTGACCCAACAATCTTGTACACAGCCGCCAGGGGAGGCTCTCTTCCAGCGTGGTTTACCGAGATATCGGGCGATTTTCCTGATGGGATCACCTTTGAAGACGATGCCGGTGTCTATAAGTCGACTGACTCTGGTCTGACCTGGAGCAAGGTTCTGGTCACCGCCGTTAGCTGCCGAGCCGTACGGATGCACCCTAACAACCATAACATACTTTTTGCCGTTGACCTGGTAGATGGCCTACGGATGAGTACCGATGGCGGCGATAGCTGGGGCAGAGTCAATTCAGGACTGGACACCCGTGTATTGACTTCCTGTGCTGTTGCCGGTGACAAGATATACGTTGGAACTCAAGGTTGCGGCGTTTATTCAGGGGATTTCGATATAGGTACGGCTGAAGTGGCCTGGCAACCTGGTCGAAGCAATAAACCGGTACCAGAGGTTCACAACCTGCGAATCGAGGTTGACCCTGCCAATTCAAACAACATCTACGTTACTTCGTATCCTGGCGGTTTGTATGCTTCGAGTGATGGTGGAGCTACCTTCAGAGATAGAAATGCAATCACTCCAAGTGTCGTAGTAGATTATCCTTTGCAGGAGGGCTACTATGCTTTGGCCATAAATCCAAACGACCCAAGCAACATGTGGATAGGCACCTGGGGAAAAGGGATTTACAGGTCTTATAACAGCATGATACTCAATGTGCCGGTAGGTCTGTTTGGTAAACATATCAGGCAGATTGCAATTAGTCCCTCTGATCCAAATAAGGTCTACGTGGCAGCAAAAGAAGGGGTCTTTG
>CAYFSE010000297.1:0-1711 GCA_964345725.1 uncultured Dehalococcoidales bacterium | reverse complement strand
GTCATCCACAAATTGGAATGGACAGAAGGGGAGATAGTACAAGAGCGGAGAATCTTTATGACCAAGGATATTCCCCTAGGACAATACTCTCTGGGCGTTGGGCTTTATCTTCCTGGAGAGCCCAATGCTCGAATATTAACTTTTGACAAGCGCAGTGGTAAGCAATGGCCAGGGAGTCAGGCTGTATTGGATGTTCCTATTTTGGTGTTGCCGCGTATAATGGAAGATTCGCCTGTGTCAGAGGAAGGGCGAATCGTTGTTTACACCGTGGCTACTGAGGGTACCTCGAAAGAGCCTCAGCATCGAGTTGATGTCCACTTCGGAGACATGGCACAGTTAATTGGGTATAGCTTGGAGCCGGAAGAAGCTATAACGGCCGAAGAACTAAAGTTAACTCTCTATTGGGCAGCGATCAACGCAGAACCTTTGAATGCAGATTATACGGTTTTCACGCATTTATTAGATAGGGCGGGAAAGATAATTGCTCAGCATGATGGCGAACCAGTAACAGGTCGGAGACCTACACACACATGGAAAAAAGGTGATAAGATCATTGATACCCACAAGATAATATGGCAAACGCAAGAATATACGGGAACAGCAACTATCGAGGTCGGTCTATACGACTTTCAAACGAAAGAGCGCCTGCCAGCTTACGGAGCCAAGGGCGAACGCTTGCCCCATGACCGTGTCATCCTTGGTGATGTAGAGGTGAAGTAAGAGAACGTTGCAAAAGTGGTTCAGAAACCTTGATAGTGTTCAGGTGACATCATGAGGAACAAACTCTAGCTCAACCCTCGGCCAATCTCTCTGGGAGAGGTGGGGAAAGGTGAACACCCGACGTGGTGAACAGAGTAGAGCCAAGAATGGAACACGGGACGCTAGCGACACGTACAGCGGTGATACGCGATGTCCTGATTCTCCTGACCCTTATGGGCATTGCGGCGGCCCTCCGCCTCTACAGGCTGGATAGTTTGCCGCCGGGTTTTGACGTGGACGAAGCCTACAACATGCTCGACGCTCTGGACATTGTCAGAGGCAAGCATCCAGTGTTTTTGCCTGCCAACGCAGGACGGGAGGCTCTGTACAGCTACTTGCAGGCAATAATGGTCCTGATCCTCGGCAAGCAAGTTTTTGCCTTGCGTCTGACTTCGGCCTTGATAGGGATTGCCACAGTGGGAGCGACGTATGTCCTTGTAAGGAACTTGCCTGTATGCCGTGCCCGGACTCTAGCCTTGCTCACTGCGTTGCTCTTGGCCCTCTCGTTCTATCATCTGACTTTTAGCCGGTATGGCATTCGATCCATTATGACACCTCTTGCGGAGTGTCTGGCCTTTTACGCTTACTGGCGTGGCTGCCAGGCTGCACGAATGTCACACTGGCGATCATGGATTAGCTTTGCCTGGGCTGGTTTCTGGCTGGGGCTAGGGCTATATGCCCACACCGCGGCTCGGCTAGTCCCTCTCATTCTTGTCGCGTTCACTGGATATCTCATTCTGCGTGACCGCCAACGCATGGGTCGGTATCTCGGGGGCCTGATTGTCCTGCTGTTGGTCATGGCCGTCGTGTCCCTTCCTCTCGTAAACTACTTTTGGACTCACCCGCATGATTTCACAGGTCATGTGGCTGAAGTGTCCATTCTGAACAGCCAAGCGTCAATCAGTTCTGGCCAGTCTTTGGCACGGAATGCCCTGCTGGTATTGGGTATGTT
>CAYFSE010000296.1:0-2213 GCA_964345725.1 uncultured Dehalococcoidales bacterium | reverse complement strand
TTATAACAGCATGATACTCAATGTGCCGGTAGGTCTGTTTGGTAAACATATCAGGCAGATTGCAATTAGTCCCTCTGATCCAAATAAGGTCTACGTGGCAGCAAAAGAAGGGGTCTTTGGCACCCGGGACGGAGGGGCGACCTGGGAAGAAATGAATGACGGTTTGGGGACGGTTGACATAACGGCACTGAAAGTCTTTGACATCACATGGCCTCCGTTTGAAGATGATTTTGACGATGGTGATGCCGAGGGATGGCAGTTAGAAGATGGCTGGTCAGTCACTCAGCAAAGCGGCAATTATGTCTTGCAAGGTAGTGGTCACAAATGGGCTAACGCCGGCCTACAGGAATGGGGGGATTATACCTTCCGGTCCAGAATAAGACTGCTTCAAGGGGCAGTTCATATAAACTTCAGACTGTGTGACGAAGGCAGATATTTCCTGGGATTTGGCGGAGATAGACTAGGTCTCCACAAACAATTCGAACAGTGGCGTGAGTTCACCGATTTAGCCGGTAGTGAAAAGCCCTACAATCTAGGCCAATGGTACGATTTGAAGGTGGAACTTGAGGCAGGGAACATTAGGGTATATGTTGACGATGAACTGATGATTGATTACACGGACCCCGAGCCTTTGCTCAACGGGTCTATTGCCTTTGAAACGTTGGAGGATGCCAGGGTTCATATTGACGAAGTGTACGTAGAAATAAAGCCTTCGGATTCTTTGATTTACGCAGGAACGGCAGGCTACGGGCTTTATAGCCTCAACCCGGCGAGTCAAGAATGGCAGAGCCTAGGCAGACCGTTAGGTATGGGGTTCTGGACTCCCTGGGAGAGGAGGATGTACCAATTCAGTTCAATATTATTCGACCCCGACATCCTGGGCAGAATCTATTACGGGCATTTCCCAGGTGGATTCTTCATAAGCGACGACAATGGACATACGTGGCAGAATTCGAGTCTCGGTCTGGGCAATGATGGCATGTTTTCTTTGACTATGCACCCGCAGGATCACGCTACACTCTTTGCTGGAACGTACAACGGTGTTGTGAAATCGACAGATAGCGGCAGGACATGGCAAATGAAAAGCACCGGCATGCCCTCAGAACAGTGGCCTTATACCGTTGCCATTGACAGCAGCGATCCGAATATAATGTACACTTCAACCAAGAACGGACAGAACAAAGGTTTCTGTCATAGAAACGAGTTCTGCGGGGTAGTCATGAAATCAGTAGATGGCGCAGAAAGCTGGTTTGAGATAATGAATGGCTTGCCCGATAGGACCGAATTCTATACCCTTTTGATCTACCCGTTGGACCATGATGTGTTGTTTCTAAGTACCAGCAACGGCGTTTATTGGAGCAAGAATGCTGGTGATGGGTGGGAAGCAATAAATGATGGGCTTCCCAGTATAGGCAACGAAGTAAGGGATAATGTGGCCGAAAATCTGGCGCTTACAGCGGACTATAGGCACTTAATACTTGGTCTTGCTGGTCATGGAGTGTGGAAGGCTGACCTATCGGGGCTTGATTTCAGCATCTAGCTGTCCTATGACTGTTAGCACAGCGTGCGTTGTCGGCAAAGTCAGCTTTCTGTCAGAAGCTCGCTAATTCGGCGCTGCTTCCCGTGAGCCCCTGGTAGAATCAGAAAGATCCTAGCTCTAGCTAGGCTTTCCCGTTCCTTCGCCCCTTCTCAATCCCGGGAAACTCTTCACGATATGGCTGTCCATGCGCAGAACACTTGAAAAGGCAAATTGCCCCATCAGATTCAATCTGTCCTTACCTCGCACTTCTTCACCTGTCACAAAATGAGTGAATGTGACATTAGGGACTTTTGTTACATCAGGAATACAGAAGAGGGAGTATATTGGCTATGCAGATTCCATTATTCACTCGAACATATCGGTCTCTTTAGTTGCCTTCTTGGGTTTGGCTAGATAGAAGAACTCCCTGCTCACCCCGCTTACTTCCCCGAATTGCTGAAATATCTCAGCGAGCCATCTCGCATCCTGCTGTGAGTTGTGAGCCTTAAGAGCTCGAATCTTAGTATCAAGATGTCTGGAAATATCGATTATCGTAGTGATTTCATCATCGGGACGAGTTATTACACCATTAACGCGTTCACCGCCAACATCGGAAAGCACACTCTCAGGAATCGTAACATAATACAGCTTTCGTGGACTGTTACTACCTTCCGTTAACATCTCAAAGGCAACT
>CAYFSE010000295.1:0-2225 GCA_964345725.1 uncultured Dehalococcoidales bacterium | reverse complement strand
GATTCCTCCGCTGATGAAGACCACCTTCTTGACCACCACGAAGACCCCCACGATGCCGCAGGCGATGGAAGCCAGCAGCCCGGCCAGCAGGGCGTTCTGCATGAATTCATACTGGAGAGCTTCCAGCACCTCTAGTGCTCCCTCAATACCCGGTGGGGCACAGTGCCGTGGGCGATGAGCTGTATCGGGCAGTGGTAGGACTTTTCCAGCTCATCGGCGGAGACTTCTTTGGAGCCGTGGTAGAAGAGCTGGTGGTTCAGGCAGGCGATCTGGTCAACGTACACGGAGACGGCGCTGATATCGTGGGAGACCAGGACAATGGCCATGCTCTCCTTTAACCGGTCCAGGAGCGCGTAGAACTCCGCCTGCATGGTGGGGTCGATGCTGGCGGTGGGCTCATCAAGGAGCAGCAGCCTGGGGTTGGTGGCCAGGGCCCGGGCGATGAATACCCGCTGCTGCTCTCGGCCGGAGAGCTTGCCCACCTGCCGGTCCCTGTAGTCCAGCATCTCCACTTTTTTGAGGGCTTCGATGGCCGCTTTCCTGTCCTGTTCGTGGTAATGCCGGAACATTCCCGATTTGCCGTAGCGCCCCCTAAGCACCACGTCGAAGACGCTGATGGGAAAATCCCGGTCGAACAGGTTGGACTGGGAGATATAGCCGATGTATCTTCTCCCCCGTTCCGGAGGCTGGCCCATTACGGTGACCTTGCCCCGGTCTGGCTTGATGAGACCCATTATCACCTTGAGCAGGGTGGTCTTGCCGCCACCGTTTGGCCCGATTATGCCCAGAAAATCATTGGATTTGATGGACAGATTTATCTCTTCCAGGATGGATATGCCATCTCGATAAACCCAGACGTCTTTCAGTGTTACCAGCTCTTTTTCGGCCACTTTTCCCCCTAGACTAACTGCCCCTATTATGGGTAAAAAAGCTTGCCGCCGTCAACAGTATCCGGGAATAGAACAAAGCAGCTGTTTAACAACTCCTCACCCTGTATCCTTATGCGAGAATCTAGGCACGAATAGGCGGAAAAAGCGGGCCGCTCGAAAATTTTTCCGTAAATTTTTCCAGAAATTCCAAGCGGTATGTTTATGTTTTGTTGATATTTGAATCCTTTGATTAACCAGATTATTCCCACTATCTCTCAAAAAGGGTACTCCTTGTTGCCAATTGACCACGGGTGTATAATTTCCCTATCTAAAAGGACTTGTTTTTGCAACATTATCAACCCATAGTTTATGACTATAAATAAGTCTTTATATGAACTGGAGGCCTACCATTTTTTGGAGAGCTATTTCTTGTGAATGGTGGATTTGGGGAATATTTCTGTATAAGATAAAAGCAAAGGAAGAGTTCAACCTTTGAGGAATTACCTCGTTATTAATGCAAGGGATCTAGCTCAAAGCTTACAGTCACAGGGAAGCATTGAGACGCTGGTTTCCAGAGCACAAAGTGGGGATAAGGATGCTTTTACCTTGCTTTATCAGGGATATGTTCACCCAGTATATCGCTATATCTATGCAAGAGTAGATAACCGCGCCGAGCAAGCTGAAGACCTTACTCAAGAGGTTTTCCTCAAGGCTCTAGATAACATCGGCCGCTATCGCAATAAAGGGAAACCTTTTGTGAGTTGGCTCTTCCGAATAGCTCACAATCTGGTTATTGATTATTATCGGCATGCAAAGAAAACTAGGTCTATTCCTCTTGCACAGATGAAACCCTTAATATCTGATGACAATTTTGTAAACACGTTGGAGAATTCCCAAGAAATATCAGAGGTTAAGCAGGTGATAGAGAAGTTGCCAGCACAACAAAGAGAGGTAATCCTACTTCGTTTTGGCACCGGCCTATCTGTAGCCGAGACAGCTGTGGCACTAGGGAAAACTGAGGGTACAGTTAAGAAACTTCAACATGTGGCCTTATATAAACTAAGGAAACTGATGGAGCAATGAGCAAGCAGCGCGACAATTTAAACGATTGCTTGGAGCGCATACTTCAGGGTGAAGACCTCGAAAGCTGTCTCAAAGACTACCCAAAAGAAGCTGAAGAATTGCGTCCGCTGTTGAGGATAGCTCTTCGATTAAGACGCTATACCGAAACCGCCAAGCTTCGTTCACCGTTTATCGAGCAAACCCAGGCAAAACTGGACATGGCCTATCTAGAAAAGTATTATGCCCGTGAAACAAGGCCTATTGGAACACTTAAAAAGGCGAGACGGCTGGCGG
>CAYFSE010000294.1:0-2702 GCA_964345725.1 uncultured Dehalococcoidales bacterium | reverse complement strand
CTGCAAAGACGATGGAAATAGCCCCGCCCATTGACAAGCCGATCAAATCTATTGTTTGGTCGGCGTTCAGAGCGGAAAGGAGATTCAAGAGTTGGCGATCAAAAAGATCGTGATTGTAGATACCATCTGGCCTATCGGAATATCCCCGACCGTACAGCTCGTATCGCAGCGCTCGAAACCCAGCATCTACCAAAGCATCGAAGGTGGGATCCCATATGTAGTAAGGGACAGAAAAACCGTGCACAAGAACGACCGTTTGTCCATCTGACTGACCTGCTATTTCATAATGGGTTATCCCATCTGGCAATTCTATAAGCTTGCCTGGTACAGAAGAACGAGCCTCCGAATCTAGAATTTGCGACTCTCCTCGAAAGAGACATCTGAGTTTTGCCATTTTTGCGTACTCCAATAACCAGGTCCCGTCGTTTTGCCATGGTCTTACTTCTCCTTCATGCTTCGGTAAACCTAATCTTAAATGCCGTTCCACCACTTGTATCCACTTCAATGGTTCCCTCAAGCTGATTTACTAACATATTGACCAATTGCAAACCTAATGATTCCATATCGGGAAAGTCCAGGTCTTTCGGGAAGCCAACACCGTTGTCACTGGCCAGCAGGGTGAACTTGTTGTCACCATCTGAATGAAACTCGATACGGATTTCGCCCTCCCTGCCATCGGGAAAGGCGTGTTTCAGGCAGTTTGAAACCAGTTCGTTGATGATCAATCCACAAGGAATGGCCGTATCAATGCCCAGAAAAACATCATCGGCGCTTATGTTCAGTGCGATGACATTCGTATTAACGCCATACGATCGGAACAGATAGCTTGTCAAGTTGCGGACATATTCAGCAAGATCAATCCTGGCCAGGTCTTGGGATCCATAGAGCCTTTCGTGGACGAGGGCCATGGATCGGACGCGGTTCTGGCCGTCCTGGAACATCTCGAGGGTCTCTTTATCCTTGATGTTTTTGGATTGAAGGTAGAGCAGGCTGGAAATGATCTGCAGATTGTTTTTGACACGATGGTGAATTTCCTTCAGAAGCACCTCCTTCTCTCTGAGTGAGGCCTTGATTTGCTCCTCCGCCCGCTTGCGCTCGGCGATTTCAGCCTGCAATACCTCGTTGGCTCTTGCTAGCTCTGCGGTCCGTTCTTGAACGCGCATCTCTAGCTCGTCGTGCGCTCTACGCAACTCCCCCTCCGCCCGCCTGCGCTCGGCTAGCTCTTGCTGAGCCTCCTTATGCAGCCTCGCCTTCTCGATGGCCATTGTCGTCTGGTTAGCCAGGGTGGTCAAGGTGATCTTCTCATCCGGTGAGTACGCCTCTTCGGAGAGCTTGGGGCCAAAGGAAAACAGGCCCACCAAATCGTCTTTGACCAGCAGTGGGACGAAGAGTTCAGCGGCCAGTCTCTTCAGATCCTCCTTCTCCCGTCCCCAGAGAACTTTGAACTGTGGCAGGATGCCCATACTATGGCCGCTCAAGACTCTCCTTTCGCGGGCAATCCAGTGCAGCAGAGGGTGGTTCCTCCTCAGCTTCAGATCGGTCACCTCCTCGCCCAGACCCCTTTGTGCCGCCAGATAGAATTCCCCCGTCTCCTGCTCCTTTAGCAGGATGCACGTTCTTGCTATGTGCATTGTAGTGGTGACCTCTTCCAGGAGCATTCCGCCGAGGACATTCAAGTCAAGAATGGAAACCGCCGTCTGGCTGAGCCGATGGAGCATCTGTTGAGCGTCGTATTTCTCGCGGAAGAAGAGCCGGTCAACCCAGGTTTGGGCCCTGCCCCGTAAGGGTTGGAAGGCCACGGCGACGGCAGCGGCCACCAGAATGGGTATCAAGTAAGCGCCGTAGCCGAGAATGGTGCGAGCCAGGCGCTCGAAGAGGAAGATGCTCAGAAGATAGCTGGCGGCGATGCCCACGGTCAGGACGGAATAGGCCAGCCCCCTGCGGATGACGAGAGAGAGGTCCAAGAGTTGGTAGCGATGGATGGCGTAGGCCATCAGGAACGCACTGAGTACACTAAAGAGAACGTCAAAGGGAAACGAGCGGAGCTGGGGCGGGATATTGGCAAAGCCCCCGACTATGATCAGGATATTACTGATGGCGAGGTAGAGGAGCCTATTTCTCTGGTTGTGATCGCCCGCTTTGAGGCTGGCCCGTGCCAACAAGAAAGCGAGAGCCACGTAGCTCAGGCTAGTAACCGCAAACCACAGGTACATGAGGCCGCCGAACTCAACGTCGAAATGGCCTCTCTCGATACGGCTGACGCGGATGAGCTGGCCGTGGACATCGCCTATCAAGAGGCCTCCCCCCACGCTGTACACGGTCCACAGGCCAGCTCTGACGGCCGGCACAGAGTCCAACCCAGGAATGACCACAGACAGCACACACATGACCATCCAGGCAATGACGGCACAGAACAACCCCGCCTGAAGCCAGCGTGGATCACCAATTACAGGAAAATCGGCGTGCCACACGAACGAGCTAAAGGTCCACAGCCCCATGGCCAACAGATAGGCCGAAAAGATGCGATTCACCCTGCGCCTCACTCGCAAAGAGAAGGCAAACAAGAGGAAGTAGAGGAGAGAAGCAACCAAAGGTATCACAGTTGCAATATCCATAGGTCAAGCCTTTCTTTCAGACCGTGCAACTCAATCCTGAGCCAGACGTAGTATTTTGTTCACAGTCTCGTCAGAAGGTTGCATATG
>CAYFSE010000293.1:0-13404 GCA_964345725.1 uncultured Dehalococcoidales bacterium | reverse complement strand
CTCAATGTATCTTGTATACGGGTATCTCCCACAAGATTACCCCTCTTTCAAAAGAAAGTCAATACCCCGAATCGGCGGGCACCTTGTATCTCTTGATGCGAAATTGGATGTCCCGGGGTTTCCCTTTGAGTACAAAACAGGACCATTGTGCTAATTACTAGAATCCCGTTTTGTTCGTGAAGTGGCATTATGTACCAGCCCATCCCAAACATTCTAAGGCCAGACTAACGTCGATGTTTGAAGCTTACACTGTGTTGTTAGATTGGGAAGACTCATAATCGTGAATCTCACTAAATCGGCCTCTATCATATTAGATTGACACTTGCCAGGCTTACATCACTAGGTGACGCCAAGCTGAAGATCGTGTCTGAGAAGTCAAAAAGTAGACATAAGCTTGACTAAGGGCTAAAATTCAGTTTCTGTGCCAGCGTAGCTCAGGGGTAGAGCAGCGGTTTCGTAAACCGCCGGTCGTCGGTTCGAATCCGACCGCTGGCTAGGGGGTGATGTGAGCAAGTTTGCAGATAAGTTGCACAGTCTTTCTAAGTCTTCAACCGCGCCTATAGGTTTTCACCCGGCTGTCTCTGAAGCGAGAAGCCCGGCACTGTTACTTATTGTGGGACTAGTCGGGACACAGGTCAAGGAAGCCAAGATCGCGGCTGACGTCAATGCGGATGCTGCGGTGGTAGTGAGTGAAGGCGCAAGTGCGAAGACTGTTGGGCAGATGGCCGAGGCTGTGGGCGATATCCCTCTGGGCGTATTTGTAAGGAGCATGAGCGAAAAGGAAATAGATGAACTTGTGAACTCGGGGTGTGACTTTGTGGTCTTTGATCTCAAGGGATCGGCTGCAATCCTGCGCAAAGAAGAGGTGGGCAAATTCTTGATGATAGAGCCTTCGTTAGACCAGGGTCTCGTAAGAGCGATTAACAGCTTTGAAGCAGATGGTGTGTTCATCAGTAGCGGTGGTGATTCTGTGATGGCTGTAGAACACCTGCTTGTGTGTCGAAGATTCGTCGAGGTCCTGGAGAAGCCGGTCGTAATGACCCTGCCTTCTCTGGCTACAATGGAGGAGTTGACGGGTTTATGGCAGGCTGGAGTGGATGGCGTAGTCGCTCGCTCGACGCAGTCGGCTGAGGGATTGGTGGAGTTGAAGAGAATGATTGGCAATCTGCCCAGAGGAGCCAGAGGCAGGCACCCCAAGACAGGGGTGGTGCTTCCTCAATATGGTGGAGGCGTGGTTGGCGAGGAGGATGAACAGGAAGAAGAAATCCTGCCTTGACCGGGCTTTGCCCCAAGGCAATTATGGAGACGAGCCTAAGCCTAGGCCAATTCCTGCTAATGGCAGCGGGGATTTCTCTCACTGGCGTTATGTTGCCCGGCCCGATGACTGCGGCCACCATAGCTAAGGGCTATAATGATAAGCATGCTGGTGCCTGGATTGCAGCCGGACATGCTGTTGTCGAGATACCTCTCATAACTGCAATGGCTGTAGTCTATTTTGGATCTGGGCGTCTGGTGAGCTCTCCACAGATGGAAAGAATCATATATCTGGTCGGGGGGTTGATGCTGCTTTATTTGGGTTTCCGAATGTTTCGAAGCACTCGCAAGACACTCGGTGCAGCGGGTGGTCTACCAGCCAGCCCTTTTGTGACAGGCATCGTGATTACAGGGACTAACCCATCCTTCTACATATGGTGGGTGACCGCAGGCGCAGTCTTGATAGCCGGTGCTGCTAGGTTTGGGACTGTCGGTGTTGTTTTGCTTACTATCGTGCATTTGCCTAGTGATTTCGTTTGGAGTGAATTCCTCTCCGTAGGCACATTCGAATCAAGGCGGTGGTGGACACAGAAGGTGCAAAGGATTGTGTTTAGCGTTTGTGCTTCGATTCTAGCTGGCTTTGGTGTCTGGTTCTGTGTTTCTGCCTTTGTGTGAGTTCAAGGGGCGTTCTGGGTTGTCTGGAAATACTTCCCTTCAGTCTTTATAGATGGGGCGACAACCATCGTGACCTTGTGCATTTCTCTGATGGTTCGGGCACTACATACTCCCATGCCGGTGCGCAGAGCGCCAACCAGGTTTTGAGTGCCATTGGTGACGGAAGTGGGACCGGAGAGAATTTGCTCTAGTGAAGCGGTAGTGCCAACTTTTATGCGTGTCCCTCTAGGCAAGGCTGGATGTGAATGAGACATGCCCCAGTGATAGCCTTTGCCCGGCGCTTGTGTGGCTTGCGCCAAAGGCGAGCCAATCATAACAGCGTCGGCGCCGGCGGCGAATGCTTTACATAAATCACCACCTGTGCGAATACCGCCATCTGTTATTACTGCTACATATTTACCACTCTCTTTGAGATAGGTGTCTCTAGCAGCGGCACAATGCAGAGTAGCAGTTATCTGAGGGATTCCGACGCCAATGACCTCACGGGTGGTACAGGCAGCCCCCGGTCCCACTCCAATCAGTATACCATCAATTCCCGTTCTCATTAGCTCTAATGCTGCGCTATAGGTACAACAATTACCCACTATGATAGGCAGTGCCAATTGTTGGCATAGCTCAGGCAAGACAAGTCCCCGATAGCTCTTAGAGATGTGCCGGGCCGTGGTGACGGTGGATTGCACGACCAGTATGTCCATTCCAGCATCCTTGGCTATGGGAGCCAGGCGTTTGGTGTTGGCCGGAGTTACAGATACGGCACAGATAGCGCCAGCCTGTTTTACTGTTCCAATGCGTTGACTAATGAGCTTTTCCTTGATAGGCTCGGAGTAGATTCTTTGAAGCAGGGAGGTAACCTCTTTCTCAGGGGTTCGGGCGATTTGGTTCAGGACCTCCCCGGGGTTTTCGTACCTTGTTTGTATACCTTCCAGATTAAGCACAGCTAGCCCGCCAAGCTTGCCAAATTCAATAGCAAAGGCAGTGTCAACGATAGCATCCATGGCTGAGGCCAAGATGGGGATGGACAGGGTGAAGTCTCTTACGGTAAAGTCTGTATTGGTTTGGTCAGGATTAATAGTCACATCTCCAGGGACAAGTGCGACTTCGTCGAATCCGTAGGCACGCTCAAAGTCTTTGAATTTGAGGTGAGGCATTTTCCCTTACCCTGATGGAAATTGGCACAAACTATACAAGCATAGCGGACCAAAGTCAAGCAAACTTGTAGATAAAATCATAGCTATTGAGTATAATTCTGGGTCATGCCTATTCTTTACGTCGTTGCTACTCCTATCGGCAATCTGGATGATATTTCCGTGCGTGCGTTACGCGTTCTGAGTGAGGTAAAGCTTGTTGCTGCTGAGGATACCCGCAAGACACGCCGCTTGCTTAATGCTTATAATATGCGGACTCCGTTGACTAGTTATCATGAGCATAGCAAAAGAGCCAAACTCGACTATCTATTGGGCTATCTAGAGAAGGAAGACTTGGCTCTAGTTTCGGAGGCTGGCATGCCCGGCCTAAGCGATCCTGGTTACGACCTTATCGTCGCTGCTATCGAGCGAGGGGTTTCTGTGGTACCGGTGCCCGGTCCTTCGGCGGTGATCACCGCCCTGGTGGTTTCCGGGTTGCCGACCGACCAATTTGTTTACGTTGGGTTTTTGCCCCGTCGCAAGGGACAAAGGCAGCGTCTTCTCAGGTCAATATCTGATGAGCCAAGAACTATAGTGGCTTTCGAGGCACCTCATCGTCTCAGGGAGGCCTTGAGTGATATCGAGGAGATTCTGGGAGATAGAAGGGTGTCCGTCTGTCGTGAGCTTACCAAAGTCCACGAGGAGATCTTCCGGGGCAGAGTAAGCCAGACTAGAGAGCATTTCGGCCAACCAAGAGGGGAGTTTAGTCTCGTCATTGAAGGTAAGACTCGAGCTTGGTTGAAATCCCAGGAAAGGAGTTAAAATGCGCCGTGGTTGCATCGCTATAGGAAAGATGGAATGTGATAGTTGTCATCGCCCTATCAACTATGGGGAGCGCTATCTTCTGATCGACGGAGAGGGAGATGAACGAGAGCGTCTTTGTACTGATTGTTGTCAGAGCCAGGGCTATGTATCGTACGGAACGGAGAAAGGAAAGCAGATAATCACATTTCTCCCCAAGGAATGAATTTGGGAATACTCATTCGAGAGCTCCAGTTGGGGTTGATGACGTCGGTGAACCGATGAATTACAATAGAGTGACTTGTTGGAGATAATTTGAGCGAACGCATTTTCATTGGTGTTGCCTGGCCCTACGCCAACGGCCCTCTACACCTAGGACATATTGCTGGTGCATACCTGCCAGCCGATATTTTCGCGCGATATCATCGTCTTAAGGGCAACAAGGTGCTGATGGTTTCGGGCAGCGATCAGCATGGAGCACCGATTACAATTCGTGCTGAACAGGAGGGAACCACCCCACAAGAAGTGGTGTCCAAGTACCATCAACAATTTATTGATTGCTGGAAGAGATTCGGTATCTCTTTCGACCTATTTACTAATACGGGGACAGTAAATCACACACAGGTCACGCATGATGTATTCCTGGCTTTGCTCAACAGGGGTTATATCTACAAGGACAAGATGCTCCAAGCTTATTGCCCCAGCTGCCAGAGGTTCCTTCCTGACCGCTATCTGGAAGGTACTTGTCCTAACTGTGGCTTCGCCAAAGCGCGCGGTGACGAATGCGATGAGTGTGGTAAGCCTTTGAACTCAGGGGAGCTTAAGGATCTTCGCTGTCGCATTTGTTCTACTCCGCCCCGATTTGAATCGTCGGAGCATTTCTTCTTGCGACTTTCCTCTTTTCAGGAGCAGTTGGCTGATTGGATAAAGAGACAGGCCCACTGGCGGAATAATGTCGTTAACACCACGTGGAAATTCCTAACTGAAGGATTGAAGGATAGGGCTATTACTCGCGATTTGGATTGGGGAATAGTTGTGCCGCAGCCAAGCTTTGAACGTAAACGCATATATGTATGGTTTGAAGCAGTGATTGGTTATCTATCGGCCAGCAAGGAATGGGCAAAAATGCAGGGCGATAGTGATGTCTGGAAGGCTTTCTGGCAAAACGATGCCAAGAGCTTCTATTTCATTGGCAAGGATAATATCTTTTTTCATACGCTGGTTTGGCCGGCGATGTTGATGGGTTACGGTGGTCTGAATCTTCCTTACGATGTGCCTGCCAATGAATTCTTGACTATGGAAGGAAGGAAGCATTCCACTAGCCGGGGTCGGGCGATTTGGCTTCTTGATTATCTGGAGCGATATGACCCCGATCCTTTGAGGTATACTTTGGCTGCGAATATGCCTGAGACGGGAGACAGCGATTTTTCCTGGCATGAATTCCTTCGTCGTAATAACAATGAATTGGTGGCCACCTACGGCAACTTGGCTCATCGGGCTCTCACCTTTGCCTATCGCAATTTTGATGGGGCTGTCCCAGCACCTGGCGAACTAGATGAGCGCAGCCAGGGCTTGCTTCATGAAGCTGAAATTAAATTGGACGGTGTGGATAAGCTGCTTTATCGTTGTGAGTTCAAAGAGGCGATTAAGCAAGGTATGTCTCTAGCCCAGGAATCCAACCGCTATCTTGATGAGCAGGCTCCGTGGAAGACAATCAAGGCAGAGCGAAAGGCTTCGGCGAAATCCATCTATACAGCCCTCTCTGTATTGGCGGCATTGAAAACTGTATTCTATCCGTTCCTCCCCTTCAGCTCCGAGAGGCTTCATTCTTTTCTGGGATTCGACCGTAGTGTGAAAGAAGGTGGTTGGGAAAGTCAGGTCTTGCCTCCGGGTCAGAGACTTCGCGAACCCCACCCACTGTTTGCCAAACTGGACGAAGATATCGTGGTTGAGGAAAGCGGTCGGCTCGGCTCTGTGAAAGAAAGCGAAAAAGAATGAATCTACGATGCTGCCTGTGCCTCTTGATCTAACTCGAGGTTGGCTGTGGTGCTAACCCTTCAAATACTTTATCGAGATCAGGTTCATCCAGCGTTTCATGAGTCATAAGTTCTTGCGCCAGTTGGTTGAGTTTTTCCTTGTTTGTGGTCAGAACTCTCCTGGCGGTATTGTAGGCGCGCTGGATAATGCTATGTACTTCTTCATCGATCTCTTGGGCTATCTTATCGCTGTAATCCCGCTGCTCGCTGATCTCACGACCCAAGAAGACGAGTTCCTGTCTTTGGCCAAAAGTTCTGGGGCCTAGTTTCTCGCTCATACCGTACTCGGTAACCATCTGTCTAGCTAGCTTAGTTGCTTGCTCCAAGTCGTTCTGGGCACCGGTAGTCATTTCCCCGAAGGTGATTTCCTCGGCAACACGTCCGCCCAAACTTACGGCCAATCTGTCATCAAACTGAGACTTAGTCCATAAATGACGGTCTTCCGATGGCAAGAAGCGTGTCCAGCCTCCCAATATACCCCGGGCGATAATGGAAATCTTATGCACAGGGTCCGCATTTGGCAACAGCTTGGCGGTCAAGGCGTGACCACTTTCGTGGTAGGCAATTATTTCCTTCTCCTTAGGGCTTATTATGCGGCTTTTCTTTTCCGGTCCAGCTAGAACACGGTCAGCCGCCTCTTCAAGTTCTCTTGTCGTGATATCCTTGCGGTTGCGTCGGGCAGCCAGAAGGGCTGCTTCATTAATCACGTTAGCAAGGTCGGCGCCGCTGAACCCTGGGGTCCCCTTAGCTATAGTCTCAAAGTCGACTTCTTTAGCTAGCGGCTTTCCTTTGGAGTGAACCTCAAGAATAGCCTTGCGACCCTTTATGTCGGGTAAATCAATGACGACATGGCGGTCAAAGCGACCTGGCCGGAGGAGGGCGGGGTCAAGAATATCGGGGCGATTGGTGGCAGCCATGACGATAACGTTCGCATTGGTGTCGAAGCCGTCCATCTCGGCCAGAATCTGGTTAAGGGTCTGTTCTCTTTCATCATGCCCACCACCTAAACCAGCACCGCGGTGTCGACCTACAGCATCAATTTCATCAACAAATATAAGACAAGGCGAGTTGCGCTTGGCCTGCTCAAAAAGGTCTCTGACCCTGGCAGCACCGACACCGACAAACATCTCGACGAACTCACTGCCACTAATAGAAAAGAATGGCACCCTGGCTTCTCCCGCTATGGCTTTGGCCAGGAGAGTCTTGCCAGTTCCTGGCGGGCCTACCAGGAGCACTCCCCGGGGTATGCGTCCCCCTAGCGCCTGAAATTTCTGGGGGGACTTGAGGAATTCCACTATCTCCTGGACCTCTTCCTTAGCCTCCTCCGCTCCCGCGACGTCGGCGAAAGTCACGTCAGGCCTTTTGTCAAGAGTTAATCTGGCACGGCTTTTGCTGAAGTTAAAAGCTTGTGTGCCGGCGCCACGGGCGGCACGGAAGAACAAGAAGTAGAATAGCGCTCCAAGCAGCACAATAGGCAGAATGACTGTTAGCGCTATCGATCCCCAATCAACACCACTAGGTTTGACGTCGATTTGTACTCCTCCTGGTCCCAGGTCGACCCCTTCTTTTTCGAGGTAATCGTAAAGGGCATCGGTATCACCGATGAATGCCGCTGTATACGTGATGTTGCCACCTAGCCCCTCGAGGGTATCACCGTTCTGTAAAACGGTGGTAATATTCCCTTGTCGGGCTTTTTCGATGAATTCTGGCAGTGTTACTTCAGTGGGACCGGCTCCACCCATGACAGTGGCAAGTATCAAAGCACCTACTACTATCAGAAGCATCAGGTAGAAAAAACCGCTACGCCACCATTTCGTCTGCATGTCTTTACCTTCGTTTCAATTATAGCAGATATATTGCAGACCGAGAAATCCTATTCTCGAATTCAGAGAGAAGGCAGCCCTGCAACACACTCATAAATTTCCAGAATATACAGGGAAAGGGAGCCTTAGTCAAATCTTGCCACAGATGGTATAATCATGTGGGGAGGACTGCGCCGTTCTGGAAGCTGAGGAAATAGCACGCTTAGCGACTGAACTTGCTTCTGAGAAGCAAGCGAAGAACATTGCCATGCTAGACGTGAGAGCCCTATGCTCTTTCGCAGATTATTTTGTGATTTGTACGGGAGATGCCAAACGCCATATTGAGGCTATCTGGCAGAGTATTGCTGAGGTACTGAGAGCTAGAGACATTGTGCCTCATCATAGTGAAGGAACGCCTGACTCGGGTTGGTTGCTTGCTGATTTTGGGTCGGTTATTGTTCATATTTTCGGCCCCGTAGAGCGGGACTATTATCAACTGGATAGATTATGGGATAAGGCGATCCCTGTAGTTAGAATTCAATAGATCCACGTATCCAGCTCTCTGTCGTAGTCGAAGATTTCCTCTGCTGAAAAGAACAGGTCGATTTCCTTGGAGGCATTTTCCGGTGAATCGGAGCCGTGCACTAGATTATGCTCAACATCAATGCCAAAATCACCCCTAATGGTGCCAGTGGGCGCTTTGGCAGGATCGGTCTCTCCCATCATTTGTCTTATTATTTGTACAGCGTTTTCACCTTGGAAGACAATGGCGATGAGGGGGCTGGAGGTGATGAAACTCACCAAATCGTCGAAGAAAGCCTTCCCTTCATGGATGGCATAGTGGCGCCGAGCCAAATTCCTGTCCATATGCAGCATCTTCACGCCTATGATTTTCAGCCCCTTCCTTTCCAGGCGAGAAATGATTTGGCCAGCCAATGCCCGTTGCATGGCATCAGGTTTGATAAGCACTAGACTTCTCTCCATGGTCTCGGTCTCCTTCTCTTGTTTCCTAGTCCCTTTCTAGACTCTCATGAGCAGCGTAACCAAATCCACGTCTTGCAGGGAATCAACTACCGTATCAGCCTCGTGAAGATTCTCTCTGTGATGTGTGTTGGTTACAGCCAGACACTTCATCCCGGCAGTTTTGGCAGCTCTCACTCCTAGGGGAGAATCTTCGATTACAACACAATCGCTTGGTGTTGCTTGTAGTCTCTCGGCGGCCAAAAGATATATTTGGGGGCTGGGTTTGCTTTCGCGTACCTGCTGCCCAAAAACAATGCAATTGAAAATTCCGCCCAAATCAAGCTCACCGAGGGCCAAATCGATGTTTTCCTTGGGCGCTGAGGAGACCAAACCCAGCCTAAAATTCCCCTTCTTGAGGGCAGTAAGCAGGCTTACTACCCCGGGAAATGGTTTGATGCGTCCCGTTGCCTTTCGCCGGAAAGTGTCTTCCTTCTCCTGCACCATGCTCTTGACATCTCTTTCAGGCAGGTCCCTGCCCATGATGCTGGCGATTATAAAGTCATTTCTGCTGCCGAAGAGACCGGTGAAATCTTGTTTGGTGAATTCTATGCTCCTTTTGGCGAATGTCTCTTTCCAGGCAGCAAAGTGGAAGGAATAAGAATCGGAAATCACTCCATCCATATCCCAGAGAATCGTCTTCTTTGACTGCCGCAACACGTAGAATAGGAAATTGCCATCGACTATGACCGTATTGTCTTTAAGGCTAAGCACCCCTTTAGCTTCTACTAGCCGTTTTGTCAATTTGGTGACCCAGGCGGATGCTTGGATGGGCTGATTGATGGGTGCCAACTCTTTGAATCTTATCTCGCTCCTGGCAGTAACGCCGAGCTCAATTCCACGGCAAAGCATGGCGTAGGCAGTGACTTCATCGAGCAGGGTATAGAGAATGCCGCCGTGAATGACGTTGTCCCAGCCCTGATGGAACTTACCGGCCGTAAACTCCGCAGTGACTTTGTCTCCATCCTGAACAGGTTTCAGCTTTAGCCCTATTGGGTTCGCCTGACTACAGGCAAAACAGAATTGGGCGGTCTCTTCAACATCTAGTTTAGGAATTTCCATTTCTTCTCTTCCGTTGCTCCATTCGTTTTGACAGAAAAGGCGTCCTCTCCTTAGGCTTGGTTATGTGAGGGGGGCGAAGGTATATTGGCTGTAGAGTTAGCAGGTCATCGTGTTGTCCTTTGCTCAATTTGTGCCAACCCAACGTAGCGAGAGAACTACCTCGGGACAAACCATTGTTTTGGCAAATTACAGCGCGCCTGTCTAAGTTCTCTTGTATTTGCCTTGCCATATCGCTGGGAATTTGACCGCAAAAAAGCGTCTTCTGCTTGGTGCGACGCCATAGAGTCTCAACTGAGGCTAGATTGTCTATCTCCAGGCACTGCCATTCATCATCTTTTTGCCGATAAACGGCAGTGGCTATTTCCTGGCGACCAGCCTTTTGAATGGCGCGCAGAGGCAGTGCAGTACAAGCGAAGGGGTAGGCTTCAGCTTCCAATGTGTTCACACCAAGCAAAGGAATACGTAGAGTGAAGGCCAGTCCTTTGGCAGTGCTTATGCCGACTCTAAGTCCGTTGAAGCTTCCTGGACCTTTGGCTACAACGATCGCCTCTATTGAGTCTAGGGTCGCCTTGGCTTGCTGCAACAGGCGAACTAAATTCGGTAACAGTTCTGTTGTATGGTTCTGTCTTGTTTGCCAGGTTAGCAGAGCCAGTATCTCACCTTTGTGAGACAAGGCAATGCTGACGATATTGGTCGAAGTATCTACAGCTAATTCCATGTCAGAAATCTAAATGTGAAAAGAAGAAACAAGAGTGCGAATTGAGACACCAGAAGTGAAAAAGCCTTGCTTTTTCAGTTTTCATTTTGCCCTTTGATTTTCAAATCCTGCCCTGTTTGGCCCTTGGCATTTTGGACCAAAATTCGCTGGCTTCCTCGAGCTGGTCTATCAGTTCATTGTAGCGATCGCCTCGAGGTTCTAAGCGTATGGACCTCGCTGTCTGGAGGACAGGCACATAGTCTATAGAGATGAGGAGATTATCCTGTGGCAGTACCTGTAGCCCCTTTTCTGCCCATTCAACGACACAGACTCCATCGCCATAGAAGTAATCGTCCAGCCCGAGGTCGCTAATCTCCTCAACGGAATCCAGACGATAGAAATCAATGTGGTATAGGGGAAGTCGGCCATGGTATTGTCTAAGTATGACAAAAGAGGGACTGAAGGCATATTCTTTGACATTCAGGCCGCGAGCGATGCCCTGCACTAGACAAGTCTTGCCCGTCCCGAGCTCGCCTGTGAGGAGGAAAACATCTGCTTTTCGAGCTACTCTCCCGAGGTAGCTTCCCAGAAGCTGAGTTTGCTCAGGGCTATTTGAATTCCATGTGAGTGGCTGCATTCCAGAAGTGGTTCCACCCCCCTTTCTTGTAGGAGATGATAATCCCCTTGCTATCGACCACAAGTACCCGTGTTGGTGACTCTTCTCTGGTTATATCGCCTATTACGGTCACCGGACAGCTAAGCGCTCGCTTGGCTCGGGCGACGGTAGCCTGATCGGCGGTGAAAAGAAGCTCATAATCCTCTCCACCAGATAAAGCCAGCTCCTGACTGTTCGGGAAGTGGGCTGTCACTGCGGGGTGTACTGGGATCTGGTCTATGACTATCTTGGCGTTGACTTTGCTAGATTCACATATATGGTCGAGGTCGGCAACGAGTCCGTCGCTTATGTCTGTAGCAGTTCTAACTCCCTGTTCTATTAGGATTTGTCCTTCTTTTACCCTGGGCACGGGCTTGAAGTGGGCTTGTCTCAGGATGTTTCTTACGTAAGGTTCCGAGATGGTTTTCCCGCCGAGCATTTCGAGGCCAGCTGCCGATAATCCGAGGTATCCCGTGACGGCTATTTGCTCGCCAGGGCAAGCCCTTGAGCGCTCAAGCAGGGTTTTGCCTTTTGAGCAGCCTATGATTGTTACCGTGATAACTACATTGGGAGCTGCAGCGACGTTACCTCCAACTATCGCCACCCCAAATTGCATGGCCATATGCGTGAAGCTGCTGATGAAGTCGGAGACGTCTTTCACGTTCAGTTGGGCAGGCAGTGCCAGCGAAAGTAAGGCGTACTTGGGAATACCCCCCATGGCAGCTATGTCGCTTAGATTTACGGCCAGTGCCTTCCAGCCCAATTCCTCCCACGTGATGGCGTCCAAGTCGAAGTGGACATTCTGAACGAGAGTGTCTGTAGTAGCCAACTGGATGCGATTACCACCTTGCCAGGCAGCGGCGTCATCACCAATGCCCAGCAACATTTCTCGCCACGGAGTACACCTAGGATCTTCGTATCTAGCACTGGTAGTGCGTATGAGGTCAATTAAACCAAACTCTCCTAACTCGGACAGTCTCATGGCTGAAATTATAGCATTGGCCTGATTTGACATTCTAGCACTCAGACACGATATGTGGTTAGAGCACAAGCCCGGTTGCCATTTTGTTGCCTGTGGTATAAAATCTAGCCATGCATGACTACGAACTAGTAGCTATAATTAGTCCTGAGGCTGATGAAGATGAAGTGTCCAAAATCATAGACAGGCTGACTCAGTCGATCAATGGGCGCGGTGGGGCAGTGGAAGAGATAAAGAATTGGGGAAAAAGAAAGCTAGCCTACCCTGTCAAGAAATTCATGGAAGCTGATTATGTTCTAGCTCGCTTTAAGTTAATGCCAAAATCACTCAGAGAACTGAAAAGCGAAATTGGGACTTTTGGTGTTATTCTACGATGTCTTGTGGTAAAGGTAGGTGATTGACATAGCAAGCTTAAGCAAAGTAATACTGGTTGGTAATCTGGGCTCGGATCCGGAGATGAGGTACACACCTAACGGAAAGGCAGTCACATCTTTCAATATGGCTACCAATCGTCGTTACACTACTTCTGCCGGAGAGAGCAAGGAAGAAACAGACTGGTTTAGAATCAGCGTTTGGGGCAAGCAGGCTGAACAGTGTAATCAATTCCTAGGCAAGGGGAAGCAAGTTTACGTTGAGGGAAGATTGCACGCTCGTAGTTGGGAAGGCCAAGACGGGCAGATGCGTACTAGCCTTGAGGTGACTGCAGAACGCGTACTTTTCCTTGGCAAGCGCGGCTCTGTGTCGCTTCCTGAGGGAGAGGACATTGAGCCGGAGGATTTGCCCTTTGAGTAATAGTAAAGGAGAGAGAATTTGGCTAATACTGGAAGAGTAAGAGGTACAAGAAGCTTCGTCACCAGGCCGGCAGTCTGTCCGTTTTGTAAAGGGAGCATGACGATTGATTATAAAGATGCTTCTATGTTGTCTCGCTATATTTCCAGTCAGGGCAAGATTGTCTCGCGAAGAAGGAGTAGAACGTGTGCTAAGCATCAAAGAAGCTTAGCCCAAGCGATAAAGAGAGCTCGGTATCTCGCGATGTTACCCTACGCACCAAGCCATGTTTGGAAAACGGGAGGGGTCGGGCTATCTCGTTCGACGGGTTGAAGAATGCCAAAGCGGACTTATCAGCCTAAGAAGCGACACCGCTTACGGACCCACGGCTTCCGAGCCCGCATGAGCACCCGAAGTGGTCGGCAGGTGCTCAAACGGCGCAAGAACAAGGGCCGTTGGAGATTGACCCCCCGCGGTCACCGGAAGTAGGGACGTGCGGCTACGCCGATGTATGCGCCTCCTCGATCCCGC
>CAYFSE010000292.1:0-2689 GCA_964345725.1 uncultured Dehalococcoidales bacterium | reverse complement strand
CGACATGTTCCTCATGACGAGGCGCCGTCTTATGGATGGACTGAGGAGCAAAAAGGTGACCCTGCTGGCCAGCGCGACCTGCGAAGAAATAAAGGAAGGCAGCGTTCTGGTAGTTACTGCTGAAGGTAAGAGGGAAATCATTCCAGCCGACACAGTCATCATAGCAGCCGGCTACACAGCGAATGATCGCCTATACAAAGCACTGGAGGGCAAAGTCCCCGAAATATGCTGCATAGGCAATTCCGCCAAACCGCGAAGAATACTGGAGGCTAGCACCGAGGGATACCAGACCGGGCTGAATTTATGAACGGGTAGTCTTGGAAAGGGGGAGATGCTACTATGAAGAAAGAATACACGGTTCCGACCTGGGAGCCGGGGGTCAAGCAGTTGGCTCCCAATATCTATGCCTATATCCAGTCCAAGGCCACCTGGTATTGGAGCAATGCCGGATTCATTGTGGGCAAGGATTATGTCGTCGTCGTGGACTCGCTGGCTACGGTTGGCCTGACCCAGAGATTCAAGGATGAGATCAGGAAGATCACGGACAAGCCAGTCCGCTATCTAATCAACACCCATCATCATGGAGACCATACCTATGGAAACCATGTGTTTGCCCGGGCTACCACAATCTCGCATGACTACTGCCGCCATGAGATAGCAGCGGCAGGTACGATGGACCCCAACCTGCTGAATAGCATCTTCCCTGAATTCGATTTCCGGGGCATCGCGGCTACGCCAGCTGATATCACCTTTGACAAGCATCTTACGCTGCATATGGATGGGCGGGAGGTCAGGCTGGTGCACTTTGGACGTGGTCACACTGTAGGCGACATAATTGTGTATCTACCCCAAGAGGGTATCATCTTTGCCGGCGATTTCATTTTCTTGTATTCGACGCCGCTGGGCATGGAAGGGTCCTTTGCTGGCTGGCTCAAGAACCTGGAAGCCATGGAGAATCTGGGTGCTCAGACCTACGTTCCCGGCCATGGACCGGTGTGTGGAGTGGAAGGGTTGAATCTATGTCGCGATTATCTGGTCCTTGTCCGGCGCGAGGCCAAGAAACGATTTGACAAGGGCATGACTGTTGATGAAGCTGCTAGAGATATTGATCTAGGGCAGTTTAGACTATGGCCTAACCACGAGCGCATTCTACTCAACCTCGAGCGTCTCTGGCGAGAGTTCCGCGGCGAAGACCCGACCACCTCCAAGCTGAATATTGCCGAAGTCTTCTTGCGAATGGATGCCATGATCAAAGCCGGAGAGTTGTAGCGGGAATTGGGGCTAGCTGGGAACGACGACTAAGCCACGCTGTTTGGCATCCAGAAAAAGCTTGTTTTGTGTAGTAGACGTATTTTTGCCATTGTTGAACCGGTGAAAACCCGGTAAGAAGCCTTGACAGTGCGGTCGGGAGTGATACAGTATGGACTGGGATTCTGGTGAAATAGACGTCGCGAGTGCATTGTGTTACCGGGATATATCTATCTTTCAGAGTGGCTGATATGGATTTAGGTGAAGAGAAGAAGCTCGTCAAGCAAGCACGAGAATCCCCCGATGCTTTTGCCCAGCTTTACGACCAGTATTATCCCAAAATCTTTGGCTATGTCCTGAGGCGCAGTGCCAATATTGAAGCTGCCCAGGATATTACTTCTGAGACATTTCTGAAGGCATTGGGGAAGCTCTGGCAATTTCAGTGGCGCAACGTCTCTTTTTCTTCCTGGCTATACAAGATCGCCACCAATGAGATCAATCAGTACTTTAGAAAAGCCGAATACAAGAAGTCGGTGTCACTGGAGGAGTTACAGGAACGAGGTCTTGAATTATTATCACCCCACGACCCGGAAAGCGAACTCATAGAAGCGCAGGAAAAGCTAGAACGACATCAAGACTTTCTGGAAATTCAGGAGAAAATCAGTCGGCTCTCGGCCAAATACCAGGAAGTCATTGCTCTCAGATTCTTTGAGCAGAAACAGATTAATGAAATCGCTGAAATCCTGGGGAAACGAGAAGGGACGATAAAATCCTTGCTTCATCGGGCGGTGGAGAAGCTAAGAGAAACAGACTAAACCGCCCACGTAAATCCACAGAACCCCTTACGTCAAATAATGCAACCTTTTTCCGCGTTCTGCATTTACAGTAGTAGGAGGTAAAGCCTATGAAATACGACGACTTAATTAAGAAACTGGAGAATCTTAAGACTCCGGACATTGAGCTCCCCGGCCATAGACAAGCGTTGAAGATGGTTTTGCTCAACTCCGGGCGTTTTAAGGAGTGGACGGTCATGAATTGGGCAAGGGTATTGGCCCCAGTTGCAGCGGCAGTACTCTTAATAACGCTTGTGGGAGTTTTCGCGCTCGATAGGCCTGGGCCTTTGTATCTGAGTGGCAATCAAATCGGCAAGTTCACATCTTACGAGCAATTGCATGAATTTGTGAACACGAACGCAGGATATAAAGAATTTCCCTGGAGATCCTCTGGAGGAGATGCCATCCTTGGACCAGGGAATGAAGAAAATTTCACCCCTGCACCATCTGTCACAGACTACTCTACGACAACTATCCAGGTTGCCGGGGTGGATGAGGCAGATATCGTCAAGACCGACGGTGTGTATGTTTACCTCGCTTCGGGGAACAAGACTATCATTGTGAGGGGATATCCCCCTGACCAAGCTCAAGTTCTGTCCGAGATCGAG
>CAYFSE010000291.1:0-1835 GCA_964345725.1 uncultured Dehalococcoidales bacterium | reverse complement strand
TCAGCTTTGTCCTCCTCCAGAATCTTCTCGCCCAACTCAAGGTCCAGTCTGCCAACTGCGATTACTGGCACGTTGGTCAGCTTCTTGACCTCTTCAGCCAGAGGCACCAGAAAGCCCCGCGTATCCGCAATAGGCGCCGCGGTTATGTAAGACCCCACCCCATACCCCGACACGTGAAGCGCTTGAGCTCCAGCCTCCACCACCAGAGGTACCATCTGTTTGGTCTCCTCAATGGTAATCCCGCTGTCGACTCCCCATTCCTGAGCGTTGAACCTGACCCAAACAGGAAAATTCGGGCCCACCTCCCTTCTGATAGCCTGAAGTATCTCTAGCAAAAACCTTGCCTTGTTCTCGACCGAGCCACCGTACTTGTCTTTGCGCTGGTTAGTAGCCGAGGAGAGGAATGCAGCCACAATGTACTGGTGAGCACCGTGAATCTCCACTCCATCAAAGCCGGCCTCCTTGGCACGCCTGGCAGCCGAGGCAAACCATCCTACCCTTTCCCCAATCTCATCCACGGTAAGTTCGTGAGGAGGTCCTGCGAGGATACCCATGACTCTCGTGGGTACCACCACTGGACTCGGACTCACCTGCACTGCTTTTCCATTCCAGTTCTCCAGGGTGCCGTGCATTATCTGGATAGCTACCCTGGCATTGTGTTTGTGAGCGGCATCCGTCAGTTTTTGCCATCCGGGAATGAACTTGTCGTCTCCCAGAGATGCCTGGTAGGACGGAGATCCTAGGAAAGATATGTTGCATCGCACGCTGGGGGCGCTTCCTTCCACAATAATCAGTCCTGTTCCGCCCCTGGCCCTTGCTTCATAGTACTCGACCATTCTCTGACTGACCGCGCCGCCTGCTTCAGCATAGTTAGTTCCCATCGGCGGCATGACTATGCGGTTCTTCAGTTTCATTTGGCCTATGCTCGCTGGTTCAAAGACCTTCTTTGATCGAGCTGTAATCACTGCTGTCTCCTTTCCTTGTTTACGAATCGTATCGCACTTTTCCGCAAGTTTACCACAGAACCAGATTCCCGATCTCGGAGCTGCACAAAGCAGCGTTTTGTGACTCCCTACGTTAGAACGACTCACAGGCGAGGTACTTGACATTCGTGCCTGGCGGTCATAGACTGTAGCTCGGTGGGAGGGCAGTGCTGATGAAGTGCCCTAAGTGTGGATACGAGAATCCTGGGAGAGTCAAGGTCTGCAGTGAATGCGGTGCGGAACTCAGGGCGAAGCTAGTGTGTCCCCAATGCGGGCAAAAGAATCCCCGGCGAAGTAAATTCTGCAGTGAATGTGGCCGTTCTCTACTGGAGGCACGGCCTCAGGCACCCCCACCCTCACCGGAGCCCACCTCCTTTGCCAATGGCCGTTATCAGGTCAAGAAATTCCTGGGGGAGGGCGGGAAGAAGAAGGTCTATCTTGTCCATGACACCCTCCTTGACCGAGGTGTGGCTTTTGCCTTCGTCAAGACCGAGAAACTGGATGACGCTGCCCGCGTCCGCGTTACCCGCGAAGCCCGGGCCATGGGGCGGCTCGGCGACCATCCTAACATCGTTACTATCCACGATATTGGGGATCATGAAGGACACCCCTACATCGTTATCCCTGTCATGCCGGGCGGTGATGTCAAGGGCTTGATTGAGAAAGCCCCGGAGCACCGCCTAGCCATCGAGCAGGCAGTTGGTATTGCCAAGGCCGTCTGCCGCGGCCTGGAGTTCGCTCACTCCAAAGGAATCATCCACCGCGATATAAAACCCGGCAATGTCTGGCTCGGTGCCGATGGCACTGCCAAGGTCGGCGACTTCGGCCTGGCTTTGGCTGCAGACCTCCCAC
>CAYFSE010000290.1:0-2605 GCA_964345725.1 uncultured Dehalococcoidales bacterium | reverse complement strand
TGTTCTTCGTCGTCGTTCATCGTCGGAATGATGTTGGTCACCACCTCAACATACATATGCCATTTCTCTTTGGCCCGCCTGGCGACGTCCAGGATGCCCCGCCAGTGAGGAATCTTAGCTAGCTGGCGATAGAACCCGTCCGTGAAGCCCTTGACATCCACTCTCCAGGCGTCAAGCCAGGGCCCTATGGCATCCAGACCCTCAGGCGTGGCATAGCCATTGGTTACGTAGACAGTATATAGCTCGTTCTTCTTGGCCAACTTGGCTGAATCCAGTGTGTATTCCAGCCAGATCGCCGGCTCATTGTAGGTCCAGGCGATGCCCTGGCAATTATGGTTCTTGGTTAGCCCTATCTCTCTTTCCGGGGGCAATTGCCGAGACCCCCTCGGAATATCCGCGCAGGAAATCTCCCAGTTCTGGCATCCCCTACAGTGGAAATTGCATCCCCAGCCACCCAGGGAAAACGCATAGGTACCCGGAAAGAAATGAAATAGAGGTTTCTTCTCAATATGGTCAGGTGCCATGGACGATACCTCGGCATAATTCATAGCAAAGATCTTGCCGTCTCGGTTGATGCGCATACGGCATACGCCGAGCTTACCGGGATTGATAAGGCACCGCCACTGGCAAACGTGACACCTCGCCCTGCCACCAGGGAGTGTCTCATAGAGCATCGCCTCCCTTTCCATCCATCATCATTATACCACCACGAACTATCCCAATATAGGTGTGGGGCTGTCTACTAGTTGCGTTCAGGAGGGAAAGATAGTAAATCCAAAACCCCAAGTCCTGAAGGTGAAAACTCTAAATACGAATTCCTGAATCCTGAACAGTATCGAAGCACAACTGACCAAAACATTCAGGATTCTGGGTTTGTTTGGCACCTGGTGCTTAGAATCTAGGACACCTAGGGGGGGTTGCACCTGGGATTTGGACCTTAGCCATGCTCGATGTACACCCTGCTCAGGTCTGGGATACCCTGGGCACTGAGCTCATAGCCTTTGACGTAAGGCTTCACCAGGATATAATCCGTGCTATGCCACAAGGGAATACAGGGGGCATCATCGACTACCAGTTGCTCAGCTTGTTGATACATAGCCAGACGCTCGGTCTTGCTCTGTTCTATAGCTGCCTGGTCCAGTAAAGCGTCCAGGCTGGCGCTGCTGTATTCAGAGATATTGACTTCGCTTCCTGTATAGAACAGGATATCCAGGAAATTATGCGGGTCGGGGTAGTCAGCTATCCAGCCCATTGTGAACATCTCATCTTTCTCTTGTTTCAGGTTATAAATGAAATTCTCCGTTTCCAGTTGCCTAACCGAGATTTCTACGCCGAAGTTCTGCTCCCATTCCTGGATAATGGCGCCCAGGTAACTGGGAATATTATTGCCGTAGCCGTCAACAGTCAGGGTGATAGGAGGCAGGTTCGAGGCATCTCCATACTTCGAGGCGGCAATGAGCTCTTTCGCTTCTTCCAAATTGTAGTCCAGTCCCTCAAGAGCCTCGTTATAGCCGGGCATGCCCGGCGGCAAAATACCATCAGCTTTGCTTACCATGTCCCTCAATATCACCTTAGCGATATGCTCCTTGTCTACAGCCAGACAAAACGCACGGCGCACATTCTCATCATCGAAAGGCGGCCTAACAGTGTTGAAGCCAATATAATAGAGGCTGAGTTCAGGCGTTATGGCCAATTCTAGATGAACAGGGTTGGTCTGATCACTTACTTTGTCAATGTAGGCCAGGTAAACGGGAGCGATATCAATCTGCCCCGTTTCGTATAAGGCCATAGGGTCAGCAGCTAGCAAGCTAAAGATGACCTGCTCCAACTTGGCAGGCTCGCCGTAATAAATTTCGCTTCTTTCCAAAACGAGCTGCTGTCCCGGCGTCCATTCTCTCAACTCAAATGGTCCTGTGCCGTTTGGCCCCAGCCACCAGTACTGCCCGGACTCCACATCAGCCCTATCAACCACAAATGCGGTAGGATAAGCCAGCTTGTCCAGAAAGTAAGCCTTGGGAGCATCAATGGTGACCTGGAGAGTGTAGTCATCAGTTACCACAACCCCGGAGATTTCTCCCGCCTCTCCCGCCAGCATATCTTTGGCGCCGACGATATCGCCCAGATATGTGGCAGCTGTACCAGAACCAGTGCCGGGGTCACAGGCTCGCTCCCACGAATATTTGAAATCCGTGGCTGTGATCTCCCTGCCATTATGAAACTTCACCCCCTGGCGCAAGTGGAAGGTATATACTTGGCCGTCAGGGCTTTTATCCCAGCTTTCAGCGATATCGGGCACTATGTTCAGCTCATGGTCAAGGCGAACCAACCCGGAAAAGATTTGCATGACGTACGTATGAGAAGACATGTCAGCAGAAATTGCCGGGTCAAGCGTTATGGGCCCGATATCCCAGAGGCGAAGGGTGTCTTCGCTAGTCGACCAAGGCCAGCAGGCAACCGAAGGCCAAACGAAGCATTTTCCGGCAACGGTCACCGAATTCACGTGTGTAAGAAGTGTGCTCGCCTGCCAAGCGAAAAACGGGAAGAAATTGAACAAAAAGATGAGATCTTCAACTACTTACGCCAGTCACACATCTCCGAAAAGAAC
>CAYFSE010000289.1:0-29986 GCA_964345725.1 uncultured Dehalococcoidales bacterium | reverse complement strand
GAGACACCGGCTTTAGTCTCATCTAGTAGCCGGTCAACCACATCGGGATACCCGCCTATAGCGAGAATAGGCCTCCTGGCGGCTAGGTATTCGAAGGTCTTGGCTAGGTAGGCCCCTCTTTGTTTGGGGTCGTTCCACTTTAACAAGAGAAGTAATTGGGATTCTCGCTGCTTGTTCAGGGCAACATCCCTGGGCACTATGCCGAACTGCTTGGCTATGTCCCTCAAGCCGTAGCGTTCGGCCTGCTTGTCTATCCAACCTGCCTGAGGTCCGTAGAATCTTACTTGTACATCGTCGGCATCTACGCTTCCCTCAGCAATTAAGTCATGCAAAGCGGCAAAAAGGGGGTCCGGGCTCTGTTTACCCGGGTAGAGATTGCCGGTATAGGTGATGGTGAATTTGCCCGTTAGCTTTGCTGGCGTGGTGTTTACCTCTGTCGGGTCGAAGCCGTTGGGAATGCTATATGCGGGCTTCCGCTTGTGGAGGCTGCGCAAATCGTCCGCCGCAGGCTGAGAGACGGTCACCAATACGTCGGCTGCAGCTAGTGTTTTGAGTTCTAGCCTTCTCTCAATCATCCTGCGAACGGGGCTGTAGGGGTAATAATAGTTCTGCGTCCAGAGGTCACGGAAATCAGCGACCCACGGAATCTTGAATTCGTCTTTCAGTTCCCTGGCGATTATGTGGCTCGTGACAGGAGGTGAGGAGCTAATGATTGCCTTGATGCTTTGCTGTCGCAGGATATGCTGGCCGGCTTCGAGGGCGTAAGGTCGCCATCCCTTCTGCGGATCAGGGTAAGCCGTGACCTCGCCGACGGCCGTCAGCAACACATCCAAGGGAGATCTCTCCGACTTGATTCCTAACCTCTTCTTGAGCTGAGCCGCCTGGGCCATCAAAGCCTGTTCGCTGTCGAGCTTGAATAACCTTTTGCCCCAGCGGAGAACCACGGAATCGCGTCGCGGCGTTTCCACAATCTGAAATTGAGGGTCCGGTCTGTCAGGCAGGGCCGCCGTCAGAATCACCGCCTGCCACCCGAATTCTTGCAAGTACTTGGCCAGACCCAGCGGGCGCAGGCTAGCTACGGTGGGGCGGGGTGGAAAGTGATAGGTTATGACAAGGACCTTGTTCATGTCCCTATGCTTTTGCCGCTGGTTTCACGGAGCTGCATCCCTGGCATTAGATCCTTCAGAGAACCGGTCAATAGTGTAGAGTCGGGAGTCGGATTAGTCAAGACACAGCGGGTCTGGTGAGATTGTCGGATTTGCTGAGTTGCTTGAATCTGTTGGGTTTGTTGAGATGGCGAGATTGCCTCGGCCCTATAAGTCAGGACTGGCGACGACAGAAAGGAAAAGCAGGTTGCCACGGCAAAGGAGAGCAAAACGCCAGGTCTATTTGCGCCTGGCTAGGGCATTCAAGATTATGCCAGTGAAAATGCCTAATATACCAGCGATGATGAACAGGGCGGTCAACACGGCGCTGCCTATGGCCAGATGGCCTGTTGCACTGGCTATACCGAGCACCCTGAACCCGAAGACGAGTCCAATCACGAGCAGGATACCACCGGCCACTCCGAAGACGAACAGTGGTTTCCTTTCAGAAATCATGACGATTATCCGGCTGAGAACATCCACGCCATGCCTGATGGGGTTGAGAGTCGAGCCATCTTGGGTATATATGTTTGAGATGGGCACCTCGGTTATCTTGAGGTTCTTCTCTGCGGCGCGAACTATCGTTTCTGACGACACAGCCATCCCATTTGCCTTTACGTCCAGTTCGGACATAGCTTTCCTGGAAAAGGCTCTGAAGCCGCATTCCGAATCGGAGATATTGGTTTTGGAAGCGAGACGTGTTGAGCGGAAAATGACCTCCTTGCCGATGCGACGGTAGCGGGGCGTCTTATCTTTCTGGGCCTCTCGGGAGCCGACGACGAGGTCAAAGCCGTCCCGAATGGGCCTGATGAGGCTAGGGATCTCATTAGGGTCATGTTGGGCATCAGCATCTAACACGACCAGGGTATCGGCGTTTCTCCTTCTTGCCTCCGACAGTATGCTCTGAATTGCTGCTCCATAACCCTTGTTCTCATCGTGGCGGACTACAGTGGCGCCCGCAAGTTCGGCAACTTTGGCGGTATTATCCGTGCTTCCATCGTCAACGACGACGACCTCGTCCACGTATTGCTTTGCTTGGAGGACTATGCTTCCGACATATCTTGCTTCATTGTAAGCAGGTATCCCAGCCAGCACCTTCACTTCAGTTTGTCGAGTCATCTGAGTTCGTTCAGAATAATAAGCCATAGCGTAATTCATTGCAAGCCTCGAGTCTGTTAGGCTATACTGGACTGGCTTTTCCGGAGGAGACAATCGTGAAAATTCTGGTCACGGGGGGCGCAGGCTTTATCGGCTCGCACCTGGTTGATGCGTTAGTCCAACGCGGTCACCAAGTGGTTGTGGTCGACAGCCTATCCACGGGCCGCTCCGAAAATGTTAACCCGGCAGCAACCTTCTATCAGGCCGACATTTGCAGCTCCGAGCTGGAGAGGATGTTCGAGAAGGAAAGACCGGAAATAGTCAATCATCACGCGGCTCAAACGGTGATTCAGAAGTCAATGGAGGACCCTGTCTTTGATGCCGAACAGAATATAGTAGGTAGCTTGAACATCATTTCTCAATGTCTTCGCTATGGAGTCAAGAGGATTGTGTATGCATCCTCTGCTGGCATATATGGCGAACCGGAATATCTCCCTGTGGATGAGAGTCATCCAGTAACGCCGATTTCATATTATGGAATCTCCAAGCACAGTGTGGAGCATTACCTTCATCTTTCCCATGCAGAAAACTCGCTGAGCTATGTGGTGCTCAGGTACTCCAATGTTTATGGTCCGAGACAGAGCCCTAAAGGTGAAGCTGGAGTGGTAGCTATTTTCACTCGTCAGATGTTGCGGAGAGAACGTCCTACCATATTCGGCAAAGGGGACAAGACGCGCGACTACGTCTACGTAACTGACGTGGTCATGGCCAATCTTTTGGCGATGGAAAAGGGCATAAACGGTGTCTTTAATATCGGCACAGGAGTGGAAACGTTGGACCGGGGGATGTTTGATCTTGTGGCCGGGTTAACGGGGTACGAGGATAATCCTCACTATGCGCCGGTACGAAAAGGGGAGATTTATAGGATTTGTCTCGATTCCGGCAAGGCCCAAAAGGAAATTGGCTGGCAGCCTCAATTCCTGCTCAAAGAAGGGTTAGCCGAGACAGTCAACTATTATCGAAATATACTCGGGAAATAATAGAGGAGCTCTCACTCGGTGTCACCCTCTCTATTCACTTCACGGTTACCGATTTAGCCAGATTGCGAGGTTTGTCAGGATCACAGCCCCGGTTGACGGCCAGATAATAAGCCAGGAGCTGCAGGGGGACTACCGCGACCATGGGATAGAGTAATTCATCGACTTCGGGAAGCTTGATCCAGGAATCATAAATCTCGGTTTCCTTGTCGGAGACACCGATGATGTAGGCGCCGCGAGATTTGGCTTCAATAGCATTGCTCAGGGTTTCAGCAAAGGTGTAGTCGGCAGGGCAAATCACCACCACTGGTGTACCAGGCTCAATGAGAGCCAAGGTGCCATGCTTCAATTCCCCGGCCGGCATACCTTCGGCGTGGGCATAGGAAATCTCCTTGAGCTTTAAGGCGCCTTCGGAGGCGATGGCGAAGTTGATTCCTCTGGCTATATAATAGAAATCATGCTCGTCTTTCAGCTTCCGGCTGAGATTGATAAGCTCGCTCTTGTTCCAGTCCAAAACTCTGCTTATCTCGCCATTCAAGCTGTTAAGCTTGGCTGTCGCCTCATCAAAAGCATCAACCATAGAGAAGGACAACAGGTAGAATATGGCCAATTGGGACAGGAAGGTCTTGGTGGCGGCCACGGCTATCTCAGCACCGCAGTTCAGGTAAATGACCTGGTGGCTCAGGTCAGCCAGTACAGAGTTGGGTCGGTTGATTATGGAGATGATTTCCGCTCCGTTGTCCCTGGCAGCCTTTACACCCTCGATTATATCGGCGGTCTCGCCACTTTGGGAAACAGCGATGACAATGGTGTTTTTGTCCACAGAGTCGGCGAAATAACCGAACTCGGAAGCCATGACGACATCACAGAACTTCTTGCCCACCTTGGAAAAGAGATACCTACCCACCAGAGCAGCATAACGGGAAGTGCCACAAGCAGTTATGATCACCTGATTTGCCCTCAGAGTATTCAGAGCAATCTTGGTGAATGTCTTTCCGTCCTGGCAAGCTGTCTGGTCGAGCATCTGAGGTTGCTCCATTATCTCCTTGAGCATAAAATGCTGGTAGCCTCCTTTGTGGCTCTCAGCCCAGCTGTGGTCGAGTTTCCTGACTTCCTTAGCCAATGCGCTTCCCTTGGGATCGAAGAACTGGACTCCTTCCTGTGTCAGCATCACCACCTGATTGTCTCCCAAACCCATAACCTGATTTGTATGTTGAGAGAAAGCCAGAGCATCGCTGCTGACATAGTAATCGGTGGTGTCAATACCGACAATCAAAGGGTTACTCTTCCTCGTGCCTACAATTTTGCCGGGGTTATCAGGGGCCATGACCAGAAAGGCATAGGAACCCTCAAGCTTTGGAGCTACATTCAGTACGGCCTGTTCCAGAGAACACCCGTTCTTGAGCTCATCTTCGATGAGGTGAGGGATGACCTCAGTATCAGTCTCAGAAGTAAACTTGTGTCCGTTCTTGGTGAGTTTCTGGCGAAGCTGCTGATTGTTTTCAACGATGCCATTGTGAACTACGGCCACTCTGCTACCACAATCGGAATGGGGGTGCGCGTTGAATTGTGTGACACCGCCATGGGTTGCCCAGCGAGTGTGCCCGATGGCAACGTTGCCGGGCAGGCTCGCCAGGTTATGCTTTTCAATGACTTCGTCGACCTTGCCAGCATCTTTCTTTATTGATAGCCTGCCCTCCGACAAGGCAGCTACCCCAGCCGAGTCATAGCCGCGGTATTCCAGGCGCTTCAAAGCCTCCAGCACAACCGGGACCGCTGGCTTGTTGCCGCAGTAGCCAATAATGCCACACATCTCAGTTTTCTCCAGCCAATTATATCACGACCTGCGTCATGTCTAGTGCTCATACCTGCGCCAATATCTTCTGCTAAGACAAGACGATGCAGGCCGTGGGCAGCGCATCAATCATGAGATGCCTCGACCGGTGAGACCTTAGGAGGAACCCTACTCTCGTGGAATCGGTTCAAAGCGAGCCTGGAAGAAACGGAGGTACTTGGGCTCGTAAACCATGTTCAAGCCGCGTGCCTCCCCCCGGATATCGTATACGGCTTTCACTGATTCAGCCACAACGTCCATGTGTGCCTAGGTGTATACCCGACGGGGTATGGCCAGGCGAGTTAGCTCCAGCCTGGGATAGCGATGGTCGCCGGTCTCAGGATCTCTGCCAGCACTGACAATGCCTCTTTCCATACCCCGAATGCCCGAATCCAGATATAGCTCGGCAGCTAGCGTCTGAGCTGGAAACTGGTCCTGAGATACGTGAGGATAGAACCTCCTGGCGTCCAGAAAGATTGCGTGGCCCCCTATCGGCTTCACAATCGGTATGTCCCAGTTGAGCAATAATGTACCTAAGTAGCGAACCTGTTCAACACGTGCCCGGACATGGGCATCGTCTACGGCTTCGGTGATCCCGATTGCCAATGCTTCCATGTCACGCCCCGCCATACCACCATACGTATGCAACCCTTCGTAGACCACAACCAGGTTGCGCAGCTCGTCGAACAAATCACTGTCGTTGACTGCCAGCCAGCCGCCGATGTTGACCAGGTGGTCTTTCTTGGCACTCATCCAGGCGCCGTCAGTTAAGCTGCAAAACTCCTTGAGAATGGTGGCTATACTCTTGTCTTTATATCCCTCTTCACGCTCCTGGATGAAGAAAGCGTTCTCGACCATCCGGGTGGCATCAAGGTAAATGGGGATTCCGTAACGGCTGCACAGGGCGCGCAGCGCTCGCGCGTTGGCCATACTCACCGGCTGACCACCCGCCATGTTTACGGTTCCAGCCAAACTGAGATAGGGGATTTTCTCAGCGCCTACGCGCTTGATTAATGCCTCCAGCTTTTCCAGGCCTACGTTGCCTTTGAAGGGGTGCTCATTGGCAGGGTCATGTGCCTCGTCGATGATGACATCCACGAAGGTGCCTCCTGCCAGTTCCTGGTGGAGACGCGTCGTGGTGAAGTACATATTGGCGGGCACATAATGGCCGGGCCTTATTAGCGTGCGGCTGAGGAGGTGCTCGGCTCCACGGCCTTGATGGGTCGGTACCACATACCGGTAGCCATAGTAATTCCGGACGGCTTCCTCCAGATGATAGAAATTCCGACTGCCGGCGTAGGCCTCATCGCCCAACATGATACCGGCCCACTGTCGGTCACTCATAGCGCTTGTGCCGCTGTCAGTAAGCAGGTCGATATAGACGTCCTCTGAGCGCAGTAGGAAGGTGTTGTAGCCGGCTCCTGCCAGATGCTTGCGCCGCTCATCCTCACTGGTCATCTTGATGGGCTCTACCATCTTTATTTTCCAGGGTTCTGCCCAGGAACGGCGACCTAATTGCCTGCCCATGGTCCTTAGCTTCTCATCCGTCATTGTTTTTCTCCACAAATCTGAAAAACGTGATCAGAACATAGCCAGAGAGGAGCCCTGCCTCACGATTCCGCCCTACTTCATCCCTTGAGTCTATCCAACAGTTCTCTTCTTTTACCTTCGTCTAGCCTTGTCTTATTGTCCGTGACCTGATGTCGGGACCCAAGTAAGACCGTTTTATTGGCTTGCAGATCATTGTGCAAACATACGTGGGGTCCCACAACAGAATCAGAACCTACTCTAACCCCGGGCATGAGGCTGGCATTCACGCCGATGCGGCAGCTACGCCCAACAATTGCTCCCAGTTTGTCGTAACCTGTATCCACCAGGCTATCGCCGACTTTTGTCTGGATGTTCGCTTCGTCGAGTCGGAAATTGGCCAGCACGGTCCCAGCGCCCAGCGAGGAGTTGTCGTCTATTATGGAGTCACCCACGTAATTGGAGTGGAACCAGCAATTATGGCCGATATAGGAGTGTTTTACTTCAGTGGAATAGCCAATAACGGAGTTAGCACCAATGTGGCTGTAGTCTCGTACCAGGGCGCTATTGCCAATGATGGAATTTGGCCCGATATACACAGGGCCTCGAACCACAGCATTTTCCAATACCCTGACATTCTCGCTAAGCATGACGTTGCCTTCGATGGTCGCTTTTTCCGAGATCCGGGCCGAAGGAGCAATACGTGGTTGGGCATTGTCCAGAAAATACTCCATTACTTTGAAGATATGCCAGGGATACTTTATCGGTGCCCAGAAACCCTTGTAGGGGACCACCTTGATCTTGTGTCCTGCCTTCACCATATTGTCCAGGGCGCATTCGTAGACATCATCCCTGGCAGTCTGTACGGCCTCCATAAAGCGAAGAAGCTCTTTCGAGTTGTTATGGCAGTGAATCAAGATGTTCACCAGGTTGCTCGGCTCCTCGCCGGGTTTGGGCTTTTCCACGATGTGCAGTAACTCATTCCTAGAATTTACCTGGAGGTAGCCTCCGGGGAAGTATTCTTGGACTTGATAACCCACGATATATGAAGAGGCAGGAGTTCTCTTGGCCGCAGTGATGATTTTAGTGTACGCTGACCTTGAGAAGACGTCGTTAGGATTGATGACCAGAAGCTGCCCGCGCAGAAGAGCCTCAGCGCTTTTCAGAGCATCAGCGATGCCTAACGACTTCTTTTGCAGGGCAAAGCCGACTTTTGTCCCGGCGATTGTTCCGGTTATCTGCTTTATCTTCCCTATGTTCTCCGGGTTCCCAATCATTACAAATTGACTCAAACCCGCCCGGCAGGCTGCTTCTATTTGATGTTGGAGCAATGGCTTGCCGAGGAAATTGAGCAGGAACTTGTCTTCAGCAATAGGAAACATTCTCTTGCCTTGGCCACCGCAGAGGAATACAGCTTTAATGTCAGAGTGGCTTGACTTCATTGCGCTGTCCTCAATTTCCTCGAACAACTCCCTCTTGCAAATTCCTTAATGCGTAGTTTCCTCTCCCTTGACGGGGGAGGACTAGAGTGCGGGGGTTATTCCCCCTCCCTCAATTTCGTCGCACAACTTTCTCTCCCTAATCCCTTTGCGCAACCTCCTCTCCCTCGACGGGACAGGATCACGGTGAGGGTGTATCCCCCCCTCCCTCAATGTCGTCGCACAACTTTCTCTCCCTAACGTCTTTGTGCAATCTCCTCTCCCTCGACGGGAGAGGATCAAGGTGAGGGTGTGTCGCACGTCACCCCCCCCACCCGCGGAAGTAGCATCATTATTCCCGGCTTTCACCCATTCGCCTCGACCAGATTCTGAACCAGCCCTTTACCTTTGCTGATAAGCGCGTCGCTCTGTTTCTGAGACATGGACTCGGCGATTACCCGGATGACAGGCTCTGTGCCGCTAGGTCTGATAAGCATCCAGGAGTCGGTGAATTGTAGCCTTAGGCCGTCCAGAGCATTTATCTTATCGGGGGCAAAAAGGTCAGCCTTTCCCTTTATCTGAGCCATGACTGGTTCTTTAAGCTCACTAGGACAGGAAACCTTGGCTTTTTCAAAGAATAGTCTGGGAATGCTCCGGAAGAATTGTCTGACTTCTCCCGCTTCGTCGAGCTCACCTAACAAGAAGAGCGAGGCAAAAATGCTATCGGGATAATAGCCTACCTCCGGCATGATATACACGCCGACCTGTTCCACGCCCAGAGCAGCGTCGAGTTGCTGCGCCAGATGAGCCACGGCGACATCGCCGACCCTGCCCCTGACCACCTCCACCCCGAGGTCCTTCACCGCCAGGTCAAGAAGATTCCCAGTCTCTACGGTAGTGGCGACCTTCTTCTTTCCCGTTTTCTTGACAGCCAGCCTCGACATGAAGGCGATGGGCTCGTTGAACCCCAGGAAACCCTCTTTGTCGCAGAAAACGACCCGGTCGGCATCGCCATCAAAGCAAACAGCTAAGTCGGCATTATGTTGTCTCAGGAAATCAAAGGTGCCTTGGAGGGTATCCTCTTTTGGCTCGGGACTTCTTCCCGGGAAAAGGCCGTCTGGGTCGTCATTTACAGGGAGTACGTCAAAACCCAATTGGACAAAGATGTCACCGGCGAACCTGGAGGCAGCGCCATTGCCAGGGTCGACAACTACCTTTAGATGGCGATTGGCTTCTGCCAGGGCAAGCTTGCCTTTGACGAAAGAAAGGTATCTTTGCTTCATGTCCCGTCCTTGCTCCAAAGTCCCTTTCTTCCCCTGGCGGAATTTCTGCTCAAAATAGACTTTCTCTACCTCCGCCTCCTGAGCCTGACTGTATCCCAACGAGTTCTCGGTGAAGAGCTTGATTCCATTAAACTCAGGGGGATTGTGGGATGCCGTGACCATAATTCCAGCAGCGAAGCCTGATTCCCGCGTGAGCAACGCCAGCGCTGGAGTAGGCAAAATACCTAAATCAACCACGTTTATACCACAAGAGAGTAAACCAATAGTAACCGCATCCTTAATTACATCTCTGCTTATTCTCGTGTCGGTAGCGATGCAGACTGTAGAGGATTGAGGGAGCGTAGTCCCTATCGCCAAGGCAACCCTACGGCAGAAATCAGGTGACAAATCCTGGTTGACTACGCCACGGACGCCGCTGGTGCCGAATAGTCTCCTTCGGTTCATTCCCCGCGCTTATCTGAGTCAACTAGAGGACAAGGATAGCACGGAATTGAGTGGTTGGCAATGAGCACAAGCTGTAATAACATATGCTAAACTGTGCTTCCCAGCCGTAAACAGCTTTTGGAAACAAATAATGACTTGGGACTTAGGCGACATAGCTAAGTTTCTGCTACTCACCGTTTCGCCAATTAGTGAACTAAGAGGCGGCATTCCGTTAGGCATAGCTTTGGGACTGGATCCGCTGTTTACATTCCTCATAGCAATCGTCGCCAATGCCCTCATATTCTTCCCCGTCTTCTTTGCCTTGCGATTATTCTACGACAGATTCCTGTTTCGAATCCCGTTGTTCGGCAGGTACCTGGCCAGCTTGAGAAAAAGAGGCAAACCGATGGTCGATAAATATGGCTTCTGGGGACTTCTTCTGTTTGTGGCTGTGCCCTTGCCTTTCACTGGGGCCTATACCGGCACTATTTTGGCGTGGCTTCTTGATACGGATTGGAGGAAAGCGTTTCCCGCGGTTGGGTTAGGTGTGATTGTGGCTGGCCTCATAGTGTTCTTGATAACTCTGGGTGCAACCAGCGCCTAAATGTGTGTGGAGTTCTTCACAGACAGCTAGTGTCAATTCTAACAAACGATTCGGGATCGATTCTTGATTCCGCTAGTGTAGCGGGCTCAGTTACAGGCAATAAGAAAAGGCTGGATATCCCCACACTCAGGCACCCAGCCTTTCCGTTATTTTGCCACCCGGAGTATTACTTTTGAATCCTAGCTATTTACCTATCCTGAACATCTTGGTCCCGCATACGGGACACACACCTTGAGTAGCCGGCCGGCGGTTCTTCATCATTATGTTTCTGGGGTTCTTCATCTCTCTCTTGGCTCGGCACTTCATACAGTATGCTTGCATCTGTTCACCTCCCTTTTTTTTAAAGGATAAGCCATCGTCACTGGAATGTCAATAGGTTTTCCTTGAATTTTGCTCAAATATTGCAGAAAATCTCTTTAGCTGTGCCCACTATTCCCAATTTCAGGTCGCAGAGGAAGTTCATGAAGTGATGGGTACTTCAGAAGTTCATGATCGAGATTGATCACGATATCATCGTGGTGAGGAGACAGTTGACAAGTTTGTTGGCAGAATTGTGGACTACTTTCCTAGGTGATCTGATGCGCAGGTTAGGTATGAAGTTGCTGCAGTATCCGACGGGCCTTGTGACTTGCCCGCGCACGATGGCTGATTCTGTTTTTCGTCTCCGAGGAAAGTTGGGCCATGGTCTTACCTTTCTCTGGAAGAAAGAAAACAGGGTCATAACCAAAACCATGTCTTCCCTTGGGCTCAACGGCAATCATACCGTGACACTCGCCGCAGCATGTCTGACATTGACCTTCTGGAGTAGCTATAGCAATTACGCACTTAAAGCGAGCTGTTCGTCTCTCCCAGGGGATGCCATCAAGTCTAGCTAGGAGAAAACTCACCCTGTCAGCATCGGTGGCAGCTTCGCCGGCAAAGCGGGCTGACTTGATACCGGGCTCACCATTAAGAGCGTCCACCTCCAGTCCTGAGTCATCCGCAAGGGCGATTAGCTGGCTCAATTCGGCATAAGCGATGGCTTTTGACCTCGCATTTTGCTCGTAGCTGTTCCCGGCCTCCGTGATGACTTCTACTATTCCCTGTTCGGCCAGTGTGGTTATCTTGTAACCAAGGCCGCCTAAGAGAGTGCGGTATTCCCTTGCCTTACCTGGATTCGAGGTAGCTAAGAGAAGCTTCGGCATTTTGCCGTTAGATATCTTGAAATCTCGGCGCCAGCTTCTTTGCCACTTCAGGCATCGTCGTATATTCCATTTCCTCAAGCGGCAGGCGGTGTGGTTCGAACGGACCCATCCGACGCAGGAAATCCGCCATGATGTTTGCCTGATGACGCGCCTCATCAAAGGCTGGGTCATCGAAGAGGTCACGAGGTCCGACAAGTTTACCGTTGGCGACTTGGAAACCAGCAGCTATCACTCGCGGTGGACCATCGAAACGACACGGATTACTTTGGTGAACAGCTACCGGCATTAGGGGCCCGTGGTGGGAGCCTCTCATCCAGCCTTCTACTATGTGGGGAGATGCAAATGGTTCAAGTATTTCGCCCACGGCGGGAAACTTCCCCTGCGAGCGAACGATGCAGACAGGGTCATCTTTGCCTACATATCGGCCTGCCATGAGAGATAACCTCTGGGTAGAGGAGACAGCAGCGATTTCACCACTCTCCTTGTGGTAAACCGCTTTAACGGCGTAGCGGCTTGGTGCGCCGAGAAAAACCAGCACGTCGTAAATCTCTTCTGGAGTGTTAAAACTGATCTTCTGGTGCTTCTTGACATCGTGGACTTCAAAGACGAAGCCAGTGTGCATGTTGGACGCAATAACCAAACCGATGGTATTGAAAGGGTCAGCAAATATCTTGTATAGGGGGAGATTCCAGGCGCCGGACGCCGTCTTATCCGCCATAAATATGACGATGGTCTCAGCCTGACGCTCGGAGAATTGCATCTCAGCCGTACCAGGGCCCATCCCCTTGACGTTGCCCGAGAAAGCATCAGCTAGAAGGTCCTGTCCGGCACCATGTAGCTTCAAGCACTTAGCTACATCGGTGCATTCCACGAATGTGTCCCAAGCCAACTTATGGATTTTCTCGCTATCCTCACCCTGCTGATGGGTCATTATCAACTGGAGATCGTCACCACAGACCGCAACATGATAGTCTATGAGCAGTCCTTTGCCTTTCGCATGTTCCAGTTTCTCCTTGCCCTTTTGTATTACATCAGGATGGCTGGAGGAGTGCCCGACATAGCCACCGATGTCTGCTTTGATGACGCTTAAAGTTAATTCCATTTCGCCTCCCTTGCTGTAGTTTAACAATAGAAACGAGTGAACGTCAATCTGGGACAAAGATCAGTCCTTCTTGCCGGTCACCCAAAGCCTCCGCCCTGTTTTGGTGATAGAGTAGACCGGTGTAAGCTGCTATCGCAGCATCACATAGATCGTGATTCAACATACCTGAATATGGCCTAAGAGTAGGTAGGACTTCCCGTAGTCTATCCCTAAGAAAGCTTATCCCTTGTTTGCTAGTTTTCTGGGGCACAGTTGCGCCAAAGAGGCGGACTTTGCTGGCAAAGGGATAGACCTCGATGACTCGACCTGGTTGCTTCAGTTCGTGGCCAATGCTGCTCTTGAGCTCGATACCGCGGTAGATCAAATCCTTGATGAAGGTCTTCTTGGTAGTGGGGTAACAAGGAATTCCCTGTCGCCTCAGTTCTTGGTCACATTGTCTGTTTCTTCTTGGTAATTTCGGCTGGCAGGGACAGTCTTCTTCAAGACAGCATAACCCCAGTGGCAAGCTCAAGGGAGCGTCAACGGCTATTACTTGAGGTGAATAGAACCTTAGCAGAGCGAGCATGTCTTTGCTCTTGGTCAGGAAGCCGAGGTAAACAAGTTGTGACCTGCTATCCAACCCTAAACAAGCGCTGGGTTTGGCTTCCGTGGAGGTTAGATCGATGCCGAAGAACGTTGGATACTTCACGTCGTTGTGTCAGACCTCTTCCCTAACCGTTTTAGTACCTCTCTAGCTGCTACTATACCTGACGCCGAAGCTTGCACCAAACCCCGGCTGACACCCGCGCCATCGCCGGCAGCAAACATGTTACTGACCTCGGTCTCCAGAGTGGGGGTCAACTTCAGTCGACCGGAGTAGAATTTGACCTCTATCCCGTAAAGTAAAGAATATGGAGAACCAATCCCCGGAACTAGTTTGTCCATAGCCTGAATCATTTCCATTATGCTTTTCAGATAGCGATAAGGGAGGGCAAAGCTCAAATCGCCGGGCGTTGCCGCCTTTAAGCTTGGTTCGACGGGATTGTCCTGTAGGCGAGCTTGTGTGGAGCGGCGACCGTCTACTAGGTCCCCTAATCTCTGCACCAACACACCGCCACTAAGGATATTGGCTAGCCTTGCCAAATACTTACCATATGCAATAGGCTCATGGAACGGTTCGGTGAACGTAGTGCTAACTAGAAGAGCAAAGTTAGTATTTATTGTCCTGGGCTGTATATAACCGATGCCGTTGACTGTAATTACTGGGTCAGCGCCACCTGTGGACTCTATAATCACCTCACCTCCAGGACACATGCAAAATGTTCTGACCCTATCATTGAAACTTCGGGAATAAAACTCAAGTTTTGATTCATACAACGTCGAAGTCAACTTCTCCATGGTAGTCATTGGCACTTCCATCCTGCACCCCACATCTATGGGATTGGAGTCAAGGCTCAACCTAAGTCTCGTAGCTTCATTGCACAGCCATTCTGCCCCCTCCCTCCCCGGGGCTAAGATTAAGTAGCGGCAGCCTATGTTTTGACCACGGCCAGTTACTATGGCTTTGACCGCGCCCTCCTCAACTACGATATTCTTGACTGTTGTCCCTAGTCTTATCTCCAGTTTGGGCGACAGATAGTTCTGCATGGCTTTCAATGTTTCGTGGCAGAGTTCTGTTCCCAGGTGACGTAGTGTGACAGGGATCAACGTGAGCCCCGCTGAGGCAGCCTCCCGCTCCAGCTTGGCTCGATTTCTCCCGATTCCGTACACCTTGGGAGGGGCTCCGAATCTGAGATAGATAGAATCAACATAGTCCGTCAGTGTTCGCGCTTGTTCGGAACCGATCAATTCCTTGAGCCGGCCGCCCACCTGGGTGGACAAGGTCAGTTTGCCGTCGCTAAAAGCTCCAGCACCTCCAAAGCCACTGACTAGATGACATGGAGAGCACAGGGCGCAGCGCCCGCTTCTGTTTTGCACGGGACAAACACGGGCATCAATTTCTGTGCCCTTGTCCAGAAGCAAAACGTCGAGCCCGGCGCTGCATAGTTCCAGGCTAGCGAATATGCCTGCGGGACCAGCACCGACTATGGCAACGTCATAAATTCTGGCCATCGTGATTCATTCTGCAGGCTATTGACGCAACCAATCAGCCGGAAGCCTTCCGCATTCGAGGATTTCGTCGACTGCGGAGTACGGGTCGATCTCTCCCTTTTCCACCTTCTCTATGTAGCTACTCAGTTGTCCATCTTGCTCAATTGCCCTAAGCAACTTCTTGTTGAGCTTCTGCTCCAGAGTTCTTACGAAGTCCTGCTTTCGCTGAAGTTGGCGGCGTCGGGAGAGTCTGCCGTCTCGGCAGAGGGCTTGGTAGTGTAACTGAATTTGTCTGTAAAGCTCCTCGGTGCCAACGTTGTTAACTGCTTGGGTGGCTACTACAGGTATATCCCACCAACTCGGCTCACGGAGCTGCAGCATGGCTTGTATATCACGGACGAAGTTGTCGGCACCAGGGTTGTCAGCCTTATTGACTACGAATATGTCAGCGATCTCAAATAGTCCCGCTTTCATCGTCTGGATAGCGTCACCAGATTCAGGACATAATATGACAAGCACAGTATCGGTCTTCTCCATAATATTTATCTCGCTTTGGCCTACTCCTACGGTCTCCACGAGTATAGTGCCTTTACCAGCGGCGTCAAGCAATTTGATCACGGAGCCTGCGGTTTGTGGAAGTCCACCCAGACCGCCACGAGTTGCCATACTGCGAATGAAAACGCCATCGTCAAGGTAATGCTGTTGCATTCTTATGCGGTCACCTAATACTGCCCCTCCTGTAAATGGGCTTGACGGATCCACGGCGATTATCCCGACTTCTGAGTCTTGTTGGCGCATCAACACTGTCAGCTTGTCCACTAATGTGCTCTTTCCTACTCCCGGCGGCCCGGTTATCCCTATGCAGTGTGCCCGACCCAGATGTGGAGCAATGAGCTTCATTATTTGGGGCACTTGGCTGCTTTCGTTTTCTACCAGACTGATGACCCGTGACAGGGAGACGTCTTCTCCCTTGAGCATCTGTTCCACAAGCCTCGTAATCTTGGAAGCCATCTATTATGAGCTGCGGCCATTCTATAGCTTTCTCAATTAGCGGTCAAATAGGCCTGCTAGGATGGCGGGAAGGGCTGGGGTTGAATTAGAGCGTGAGCAAAGGAAGACTGTGGCCAGGCACGATGAACCTGTTTGGCTAGTTCGGTCTGTTTCTAGGCTGGTTTGCCCACAGGCATCACATATAGGGGTTTGATTTGTTCTTCTAAGCCGAGCACTTCCCTCACCTCTTCGTCATGGAAGGCTCCGACTTCCACTGTGGCTAGTCCTAGCGCCACGGCTTGAAGGTGGATGTTTTCACCTATGTGTCCCACCTCCATATGAACATATCTCTCCCCACGCCTACCATATCTGTAGGAAGTCCTGTGATAGAGAGCACAGATGACAATGGCCAGCGGGGCGTCCACAATGAACTCTTGGTTCAGAGTTGCTCTGGCTAAATCTGGTCTCAAATCGACTGCTTTGCCCAAGGTCAAGGAATGAGAATCTGGCTCATAGTGGTAAATTCCAGCCTGTAGTTCTTCGGGAGCTCGCTTTGCCTCTTTGGCAATTATGCTTTGTTTGCCGACAACCACGAAAAGCGCCACGGGATAGGTGGCTCCGGCGCTGGGCGCTGCCCTGAATCCTCTGCTTCCGGTGATTCCCTGCGCCGACCAGAGTATTTGACTCAGTTGAGACAAGTCAAGCGGCTCTCTACGGTATCTACGAATGGATCTGCGTCTTACTATCGTTTCCTCCAGTGAGACCTTTCCTTTCAATTGAAAGGGAGGAAGCTTCACTATGGTCTGTCTCATGAAGAGTCTCAACTACGCGCAGAATAGCAAACAGTGTTCAGCCCTTGATAACGCCCATAGGTGTTGACATAGCCACTTTTCTAGAAATGCCGGCTTGATGAACCACATCTATGACTTGGCTGACATCTTTGTAAGCTTGAGAGGCCTCCTCAGCTAACGCAGAAACGCTTTCCGCTTTGACAACTATGCCTCTACTCTCCAATTCTCTTATGATATCTGCGCCTCTGATACTTCGCTTGGCAGCCCCCCGGCTCAGTACCCTGCCCGCGCCATGACAGGTGGAACCAAAGCTCTCAGACATAGCCCTTTCAGTGCCCACGGCAATAAAGGAACAACGTCCCATGTCTCCGGGCACGAGCACCGGTTGTCCTACTTCCTTGTAGCGTTTGGGAGTATCCTTATGGCCCGCCGGAAAGGCTCTGGTAGCTCCTTTGCGGTGAACACAGACTTTAACATTGCTGCCGTCTATCGCGTGTTCCTCTATTTTGGCTATGTTATGAGCAACATCATAGATCTGCCTCATACCCAGTTTCTCAGGACTGCTGCCAAAGATCCCGGAAAAACTCTCTCTAACCCAGTGCGCAATGCATTGACGGTTAACCCAGGCGTAGTTAGCAGCACATGCCATGGCCGCTAGATAATCCCTGCCTTCCTTTGACTCTATGGGAGCACAGGCAAGTTGCCGGTCGGGCAGCTTTATTCCATACTTTGACACAGCCTGCTCCATGACTCGCAGATGGTCAGTACATATTTGGTGACCGAAGCCACGAGAACCTGTGTGGATTAAGACCAGTATCTGACCCGTCTCAATGATGCCCATAATGCCAGCTACATGGGGATCGAGTATCTCCTTCACCACTTGAATCTCAAGGAAATGATTTCCCGATCCTAGTGTGCCGGCTTGGGGCATACCTCTCTTTATCGCTTTGTCGCTTATCTTGCTGGGATCAGCACCGGGGAGGCATCCACCTTCTTCAGTGACATCCAGGTCCTGCTCCAAGCCCAGGCCGCGCTTCACTGCCCAACGAGCTCCCTCAACCATCAACTGGGTCATCTCCTTTTGACTCACCCTTATCTTTCCTTCAGAGCCCAGACCTGATGGTATATTATGGAATAGTGCATTGATCAACTGATTAATCTTGGGCCGCACCTCAGCTTCGCTGAGACTCGTACGCAATAACCTTACGCCGCAATTAATATCGTAGCCCACCCCGCCAGGAGAAACCACCCCATCTTTAATGTTCATCGCTGCTACACCACCTATGGGGAAGCCATATCCCCAGTGGATGTCCGGCATAGCCAGGGAGTAACCCGCTATACCAGGTAGAAACGCGACATTGGCGACTTGTTCCGGCGTTTGTTCCTCGCGTATAGATTCCAGCATTTCCTTACTGGCATATATTAGACCAGGAACCCTCATGCCAGTCTTATAATTGTCGGGAATCTTCCAGCGATAATCGTCTATCTTAGTAAGTTGTCCCTGCCATTGTGTCATATCCTTAGCTCCTAGATGTCGAGGATTATCCGTGCCTTGTAGCCATCGTTGTTCCTATCCAGACTCAGCATGTGGTATGTGGCTGCCTTTACTCCCCTCTTTATCTTGTGCTTCATAGGGTCAAAGTCTTCTCCATGACACGTGGCCTTGAGTTCATTCTGAGTCAGACTTTCAATATCGAACCGATTGAACAGAATGTGTTTGGTATCAAAGAAATAGATGAGCTCGTTCATCCACTCAACTAGCAAGCTATCTCTCTCGTCGCTGCTCACCTTCAAATTGAGATGCGATTTCTCTTGAATGCTTTCAGGCTCAGTAATCAAACTGAACAAAGCTAGAGCCGCATTGCAGAAAAGCTCCTCGATATCCCTCCCATAGGCGATGATGCCCACGTCAGCGGTATGGTCAAGTATTTCAAAAGCCCTTTTCATTCCTCCGCTGTCCATTATACAAAAACAGCAACGGGATCTCCATTTATACTTGCTCTTCTTTGCGCTTCGCTTAGGTTGCTGCTACAATCGAGGATCAAGATAGGAGAGGTCGTGTCTTCTCGACCAGCCGTACGATTTGGCAAATGATCAATTACCTTGTATCATTAGGGTAGCGATAAGCAAATGTCTGTATCAAAGTTGAGTTCCGGGTGTGGAAAGCCATATGGTTCAGGCGGTGCCAAGAACAGGCGTTAGAGGCAAAGCGAGTCTCCCGTTAACCGCTCGTGCTGAAGGATTTGTCCCCGAGAGGTAGATAGTAGTGCCATCACAGGATTACATGAAATGCGCTCTGTCTCTGGCCAGATTGGCTATGGGATATACCAGTCCTAACCCAGCGGTTGGGGCGGTGGTTGTTAAGGATGGACTTGCTGTCGGCATGGGCTATACCCAACCTGTTGGCTGTGAACATGCTGAGGTTATGGCGCTCCGTCAGGCTGGCGATAAGGCACAAGGTGCTACCATGTATGTTAGCCTGGAGCCTTGCCCTCATTGCGGACGGACGCCACCTTGCACTCAAGCCATAATTGATGCTGGTATTTCAGATGTTCACATAGCGTTACTTGATCCTAATCCTGTGGTTTCTGGACGTGGCGTGAAGAGGTTAAATGAGAAGGGCATCAAGACCCATATAGGTATGTGTCAGCAGGAAGCTTATGAGATAAACGAGGCCTATGTTAAGCACATTACCACGGGCTTGCCATTTGTGGTGGCCAAATTCGCTATGAGCCTTGATGGCAAGATTGCTACTAGAACTGGCGATTCTAAATGGATAACCAAGGAAGAGACCAGAAAATATGCACATGCGCTGCGCCACACTGTTGATGCCATAATGGTGGGAGTGAACACTATTGTTGCTGATAATCCTCGCCTTGCTGCCAAGGGTTGTGGCGGCAGAGGTGGCATAGGGAAAAAGCAGCCTCTACGTTTGATCATTGACAGCAAAGGAAACGTGCCGCTGAACTCTCGTGTTTTCCAGCCACCAGGCGAAGTCTTGCTGGCTGTGGTGGCACCTTTTGACTCCGCAAAGAAGGGGAAACTTATGGAGGCGGGTGCTGACGTGGTGGAGTTACCAGCTACGGGAGGTTCAGTAGATATCGTAGAGTTGTTGAAGTTGCTGGGGAGGAGGGAGGTTGTTACGGTGTTGGTGGAGGGAGGTGGTAAACTTCTTGGTTCGCTTTTCGACCATCGCTTGGTGGATAAGGTATTAGCTTTCATTTCGCCAATCATCATTGGGGGTTGTGAGGCCGTCAGTGTAGGGGGCAACGGCGTCGATAATATGGATAAGGCGTTGCGCCTTACTCGAGTTGACATCAAGACTTTCGGCGATGACGTATTGATTAGTGGATATCCCGAGAAACGATTACCGCAAGAGGCCTAGGTTTTAGGGGTAGGGTATGTTCACAGGTATAGTCGAGGAGATTGGCATAGTCAAGGAGACACGCCGGGACCACTTGGCCTTCGAAGCCCATAGAGTAATTGAAGGAACAAAAGCGGGCGACAGCATAGCCGTTAACGGTGTGTGCCTGACTGTTGTGTCTCTAGGAGATCGTGGCTTTGGCGTCGATGTTATGCCTGAAACATTACGTCGCACCAATCTCGGCAGGCTTCATTATGGCGACCAAGTAAATCTGGAAAGGGCATTGGTGCTGGGGGAGCGCCTGGGTGGTCATTTGGTGTTGGGTCACGTAGACGACACTGGAGAAGTGGTAGATGTAAGTAGGGAAGAAGCCGCACGTATTATGCGGATTTCAGCAGCAGCCGAACTAATGTCTTACATGGTGGATAAAGGCTTTGTCGCTGTTGATGGCGTTAGTCTGACCGTAGTAGATGCAGATGATGTCTCTTTTGTTGTGTCTTTGGTGGCGTACACTATGGAGAATACCACGTTAGGAAGAAAGAGACTTGGGGACGTAGTCAATTTGGAGGTGGACGTCATAGCTAAATATGTGGAAAATCTTAAGGGGCGAAAAGCACAAAACCTAAACGCTGATTTCCTTAGGGAATATGGATATGTAGGAGGAAGAGATGCTGGCTAGCATTTCCGACGCAATTGAAGATATAAAGACAGGCAAGTTCATCATAATGGTTGATGATGAGTCGCGCGAAAACGAAGGCGATCTGGCCATGGCTGCCGACAAAGTCACACCTGAGGCCATAAATTTTATGGCTAAGCATGGTCGTGGATTGATCTGCTTTCCTGTCACTGGCCAAAGGCTCGACGAATTAGGAATACGGCTGATGGTTACCAATAACGCCTCGCGTCACTGCACTGCCTTCACGGTCTCCATTGAGGCCAAGGATAAGGTTACTACTGGTATCTCGGCCTTTGATCGGGCGCAAACCATAAAAACGGTGCTTGACCCCAGCACGAAGGCCAGTGACATAGCTCAGCCAGGGCATGTATTTCCTATTCGAGTTAAGGATGGTGGGGTACTAGTACGCGCAGGCCACAGTGAAGCTATTGTTGATCTCACGAGATTGGCCGGGCTTTATCCTGCTGGCGTCATATGCGAGATCATGGATGAAGATGGCAGCATGAAGCGTATGCCTCAACTTGAAGCTATGGCTTCTGAGTTTGACCTGAAGGTAATAACCATCGTTGATTTGATTGCCTACCGCCTTCGCCATGAGAGGTTGGTGCAAAGGGTGACCGAGGCTAACCTGCCTACTAAGTGGGGTGAATTTAGAGCCGTGGCCTACAAAAGTGTTGTTGATGCGGCTGAACATGTTGCTCTGGTGAGAGGCGACATATCGAGTAGTGAGCCAGTCCTGGTGCGTGTTCACAGTGAATGTCTCACTGGAGACGTCTTTGCTAGTTTGAGATGCGATTGTGGAGTTCAAATTGAAATGGCTCTGCAAAGCATAACCAAGGCAGATCGAGGTGTCTTTCTCTATATGAGACAGGAAGGGAGAGGAATCGGGTTTCACAACAAACTTTGCGCCTATGCTCTTCAGGATCAAGGAATGGATACTGTGGAGGCTAATGTGGCTTTGGGCTTTGCCCCTGATTTGAGAGATTATGGGGTAGGTGCCCAGATTTTGGCCGATTTGGGTTTACATAATATTCGCTTGCTCACCAATAATCCTAAGAAAGTGGTGGGGCTGGAAAGCTATGGAATCAAAATAGTAGAGACAGTTCCTCTAATAGCCCCGGCTACACCTTACAATATCCACTACCTGGAAACCAAGCAAAAGAAGTTGGGACACATCCTGAATCTAGAAAAATGAAGGATGACCAAGCTCGTATGCCAAAGAGCGGTAGGTTGGCAGGAAGGCAGTTGAACTTGAGTTGGAATCTGTCTATGGGAGGGTAAGAATGGCTAAGCGTCAGTATGAAGGTATCCTGATAGGAAAAGGGCTTAAGTTCGCCGTGGTTGTTTCCCGTTTCAATGAGTTAATAACCACGAAGCTGCTCGAGGGAGCAAAGGATGCATTGCTGCGTCATGGTGTCGCTGAAGGTGACATCGATGTCGCCTGGACTCCGGGTTGTCTGGAGATCCCGCTTGTGAGCAAAAAACTAGCACAGAGTAATAGGTACGATGCGATAGTATGCCTTGGCGCGGTGATCCGCGGTGGCACGCCCCATGCTGAGTATGTCGCTTCCGAAGTGAATCGGGGAATCAGCAGGGTAAGTTTGGATGCTAGCTTGCCGGTGATACAGGGAATTATTACCGCCGACACTCTGGAGCAGGCTATTCAGAGAGCGGGGGCTAAAGAGGGCAATAGAGGTTTCACTGCCGCGGTGAGCGCTATTGAAATGGCAAATCTGCTCAGGACTATTCAGTGACCTTGTAGACTTTGTCACCTCGCCGGACTCTATCAGGGACTTTTATGCCCACGAGGTCACCGGGCTTGCCCTCGGTGATGTCAGCGCGATCAATCTGCATGGACTCCACAGGCACTTCCATATCTGTGGTGCTGCCCTTGACGTGGATTTTGTCACCTATTCTCAGCGTGCCGCTTAGTTCTATACCAGCTACCACAGGTTTGGCAAAAAAATCTGTCACCTTGCCGATTTCCACTTCGCCCATCTTCAAGTACCTCCTTCTGGAAGAATATAATACACTCTTCGCGATAAAGAATCAACCCGAGGGACTAGTTACACCTTGACAAGTCACATTGCCAAGCTTATGATAGTAACTCAAATAAACCTAATTGGAGGTAGGAGGCCATGACTGAAAAGTTTGAAAGAAAAGCAGGGCAGCCATATAATCCAGAGGAGATACTTTCCTTCGACCGCATCAGAAGGGCTATGACGAGCAGGGTTTTGGATAGGATAGAGGAATTGTGGCAAGGAAAACAGCCCATAAGTGTTGAACAGGTGAACGAAGTGATCGCGAGCGAATGGCAGAGAGTAAAGGACGCGGTAAGATCATCACCAGCGGCACGGGAGGCGTTCCGCAAGTATTTGGAGCGCACCGTCTCTGAACAAATAGACAAGTTGATGAAAGAGGATAAGACTGAGCTAGAGTCGTTAGGCGTCGTAGAGAAGAGTCTATAAATTGGTTTCACAGGACAGAGCTAAGCCAGCGAAACAGGTTACCCAAGACGGAGACATAGGGCAGTTAATGAAGCGCCTAGATATGTTGGATGAGAGGCTGGACAATATAGATTCTATAGTAACATCTCTTGTAGAAAGGGTGATGGGAAGGCCGCTTCTTATGGAGGTGACCTGCCCCAACTGTGGTCAAACTGTACAGATTAATGTCACAAGCGGTGTGAGGCTGCGAAGTAAAGAATAGCCGGGACACGCATCATATCTTTGTCGAAGTTTGGCTTGTAAACTACCCCATGCTAAGTGATCCTATCCTCATGCGATATTATCGAAAGTTTGCTCTGTGTAGCTATGTTTGATAGAATCGTGGGACGGGCGGTTAGCTCAGTGGTTAGAGCGCTGCGTTGACATCGCAGAGGTCACTGGTTCAAGTCCAGTACCGCCCATTTCTTGACGAAATCGTGTCTGATTTCTGGATTTGTAAAGAGAGAAATCCTGGAATGAAATCACAGAAGACTAACGAGCAACGGGAGAAGATGCGCCACTCTGCATCCCACATCATGGCTGAGGCAGTGCAATGCCTTTTCCAGGGAGCCAAATTCGGAATCGGACCGATGATTGAGAATGGCTTCTATTACGACTTTGAGCTGCCACGCGCATTAGCACCGGACGATTTGCCTGTAGTTGAGAATAAGATGAGGGAGATTGTAAGTCAGGACGTACCGTTTGTCACAGAGAAAATCAGTAAGGAAGAAGCTCGGAAGCTGTTTGCTAGCCAGCCTTATAAGCTGGAGCTTATTGACGAAATCGCCGATAATAGTGTCACTGTTTATACGCAGGGTTCTTTCACCGATTTATGTCGTGGTCCTCACCTAGCTTCTACGGGTGGGGTGAAAGCATTTAAACTCACTCATGTGGCTGGAGCATACTGGCGTGGTGACGAAAAGCGACCCATGCTGCAGAGAATCTATGGTGTGGCCTTTGAAAGTGAGAAAGAGCTTGATGACTACCTGTCGTTACAGGCTGAAGCTGCTAAACGCGACCATAGGAAGCTGGGCAAGGAACTTGACCTCTTCAGTATTCATGAAGAGATTGGGCCGGGCCTAATTTGCTGGCACCCTAAAGGTGCTTTGATTCGACAAGTCATCGAGGATTTCTGGAAGGTAGAGCACGTCAAGCGAGGCTATGACATTATTTACACTCCTCACATAGCCAAGCTGGACCTGTGGAAAACTAGCGGACACTGGGAATTCTATCGAGATTATCTGTTCTCGCCGATGGACATTGAGGGGCAGCAGTATCTACTTAAACCCATGAATTGCCTGGCCCATATCCTGATTTACAAGAGCCAATTGCGCAGTTATCGTAATTTGCCGTTGAGATATGCTGAGTTAGGCACAGTCTATAGGTGTGAGCGAACTGGCGTGTTGTATGGTCTGGCCAGAGTCAGAGGATTCACTCAAGACGATGCTCACATCTTCTGTCGACCTGATCAAGTTGAACGAGAGGTATCGGAAGTTCTGAACCTTGTGCAATTCATGATGTCTAGCTTTGGATTAGATCAATATGAGGTGTTCCTATCAACACGTCCCGAAAAATACGCTGGTACACTTTCAATGTGGGAAGAGGCCACAGGATCTTTGAAACACGTTCTAGAGAAACTCGACTGGCGTTACGAAGTGGACGCTGGCGAGGGGGTTTTCTACGGGCCTAAAATCGATATTAAACTCAAGGATGCTGTGGGGCATGTCTGGCAAGGGCCCACTATCCAGGTCGATTTCAATTTGCCGCAACGCTTTAATGTCTGTTATATTGGTGAGGATGGACTGGAGCACAATGTTGTGATGATACATCGCGTAGTGCTTGGCGCGATGGAGCGGTTCGTGGCGTGTCTAATAGAACATTACGGTGGCGCTTTCCCAGTATGGTTATCGCCGGTTCAGGCAATGATAGTTCCTATAGCAGATCGCCATGTTGACTACGCACATCAGATACAGAGCGATTTTCGAAATGATGGCATCCGAGTTGAGGTTGACGATCGCTCGGAGAGGATGAATTTGAAAATAAGAGAAGCACAACTGGAGAAAGTCCCGTATATGCTTGTAGTTGGCGATAAGGAAATGGCTTCATCCAGTGTGTCACTCCGCCTGAGGAGCGGCGAGAATCTGGGCCTGGAAAGTGTGGCACAAGTCAGAAGCAGAATAATAGGGGCTATAGAGGCCAAGTCCTGAATACTGTTCCAGGGGGTAGAAAGAGCATAGTCAAAGAACTATTAACTAATAGGAGGATCAGAGCTAGAGAAGTGCGCCTCATAGGGCAAGATGGGGAACAGCTGGGCGTGGTGCCTCTGCAGAAAGCACTGCAAATTGCCTACGAGCGTGGGTTCGATTTGGTGCAGGTAGCATCAACGGTGACCCCGCCGGTATGCCGACTTCTTGACTACGGTAAATATAAGTATGAGCAGACAAAGAAGGAGCGTAAGGCAAAGAAGGGCCAGAGGGTTGGCTTGCTCAAGGAGGTCCGGTTAAGACCCAAGATAGAAGAGCACGATTTACAGGCAAAAATCAGGACCACCAAGAAACTGTTAGAGGAAGGCAATAAGGTACGGTTGTTGCTAAGGTTTAGAGGACGCGAAGTTATCTATCCCGAGCTAGGTTGGAAGGTGCTGCGTAAGGTAACTGAAGCATCCCAGGAAATAGCAGTAGTAAGCAACTCTGCTCACGAGGGACATAATATAGCCTTGGTGTTATCGCCAGTTTCCCAGAAGAAATCTAAGGAGAAAGAGATAGATGCCAAAACTCAAAACCCATAAGGGGGCGAGGAGCCGTTTTCATATTACAGGTAGCGGCAAGCTGATGCGAACCAAATGCGGCAAGAGTCACCTGAGGCGGAAGAAGGCTCCAAGGACCAAGCGGCTCTACGATGAGATGATACCAGTTTCGTCAGCAGATAAGAAGAGAGTCAGGAGGCTTCTGCCCCACAAATAAAGAGAAGAGATAACCCCTAACGATTAAAGGAGGAGAATTTGCCACGAGCCAGGAGCGGAAAAACTACCCACAGACGGCACAAGAAGGTACTTGAACTGACCAAAGGGCATCGGGGTGCCCGCCATAGACTTTATACCGTAGCTCATCAGTCCATGCTTCATGCTTTGGATTATTCCTATCGTCATCGACGTGAGCGGAAGAGTGACTTTAGGAGGTTGTGGGTGGCTCGCATCAATGCTGCGGCGCGGGCTAGGGGACTTACATACAGTCAGTTTATAGCCAGGTTACAGAAGGCAAACATAGGACTCAACCGTAAGACGTTGGCTGAGATGGCAGTCAGAGATCCTGAAGGGTTTGGGGCACTAGTAGCTTCGATAACTGAGGCTAATTCACCTCGCGGGTAACTGCGTTACACCTGGGAATTCCAGGATTCTGAACAAGGATAACATTGCGTAGCAGCAATGCTGGAACAACTCAAAAATCTTCAGATGCAAGCTCTCGAAGAGCTGAATGAAGTTGGCAATCCTCGGGAGTTGGAGTTGTGGCGCGTTCGCTACCTGGGCAAGAAGAGCAATATAACTCAGATGTTGCGTTCCTTGGCTGCCTTGCCCCTTGAAGAGCGGCGCAAGATGGGCGCCCAAGCCAACGAAGTCAAGAAAGCTTTGGAGTTAAGCCTCGAAGAAAGAAGCAAATTCCTCGAGGAAGCCGTTTTGACCTCACCTCGGGAATCCCGGATATTGGACGTGACCTTGCCTGGTCGATCTCTTTCCGCAGGGAGACTTCACCCTACCACTCAAATACTGAAGGAAATCTGTGACGTTTTCCAGAACATGGGCTTCCAGGTAATTGAGGGACCTGATGTGGAATGGGATTACTATAATTTTGAAGCGTTGAATATTCCTCAACATCATGCGGCGCGGGACATGTTTGCCACCTTCTGGATTGATACAGACACGAGCGGAAAAGCCAGACTTCTGCGCACTCATACTTCCCCGATGCAAATCAGGTTGATGGAGAAGGAACGTCCGCCAATAAGAGCCATAGTCCCCGGGCGGGTCTACCGATATGAGGCCACTGATGCTACTCATGAATCTATCTTTTATCAAGTTGAAGGTTTGGCGGTGGACAAGGGCGTCACTCTGGCTGATCTGAAAGGCACCTTGTTTGACTTTTGCCGTTGTGTTTTCGGTGAGGAAAGAAAAGTGCGATTCCGTTGTGACTACTTTCCTTTTGTGGAACCGGGGGTGGACGTAGCCATTAGCTGTTTGGCCTGCGACGGGACTGGCTGTCGACTGTGTGGCTGGAGTGGCTGGATTGAAATACTGGGGGCGGGTATGGTGCATCCCGACGTACTGGCGCGAGTTGACATCAATCCCCATGTCTACAGTGGTTTTGCCTTCGGCATGGGAGTTGAACGTGTACCTATGCTGCGCTACGGTATTGATGATATCCGCCTCTTTTATAGCAACGACCTCAGGTTTTTGAGGCAATTCTAAATCTTAAGGTGACAATATGAAAGTCTCCCTTAAGTGGCTCCGGGATTATGTTGACATAAAGCTTGCTTCTAAAGAGCTTGCTGAAAGGCTCACCATGGCTGGCCTGGAAGTCAGGTGCACCGAGACTGTGGGTACTACATGGGACAACGTAGTGATAGGGGAAGTAATCGCGCTAAATCCTCATCCTAATGCTGCCCGCCTTAAGCTGGCTACCGTTGACGTGGGCACCGCGCAAGTCACCACGGTTTGCGGCGCGCCTAATATCGAGCTTGGTCAAAGGGTGACTTTCGCCCATGTGGGAGCGCAGCTTCTGGATCCCCACACTGGAGAAGCTGCCGTGCTGAAGCCGGCTAAAATTCGGGGCGTCGTTTCCGAGGGCATGGTCTGCTCGGAGAAAGAACTGGGGATTTCCGAGAGTCACGAAGGCATCTTGGTATTGCCTGCGGGTGCGCCCAAAGGTGTACCTCTCGCCGCTTATCTGGGGGATGTACTGCTGGATTTAGAGATCACACCTAACCGGCCGGATTGTCTGTCTGTGATTGGTGTTGCCCGGGAAATCGCTGCCCTAACCGGTGAATCAGTTCGTCTGCCCGAAGTCCGCTACGAGGAAACGGAAAGGTCAATAGATTCCTTGGCCTCTGTTGACATAGTCAATCCAGACCTGTGTCCCAGGTACTGTGCTAGCCTGGTTACCGGAATCAGGATAGCCCCATCGCCCGCCTGGTTACAAAAGCGCCTGAATAGCTACGGGATGCGTCCCATTAACAACGTGGTTGATATTACTAATTACGTGATGCTGGAATATGGTCAGCCCCTTCACGCCTTCGATTATGACAAGCTTAGGGGGCAGCAAATTATCGTTCGCAGGGCCGGAAATGGTGAGACCATAACTACCCTCGATGGCTCAAAGCGTACTCTTAATGCAGACATATTGGTTATTGCCGACAAAGAAGAAGCTGTCGCTGTCGCCGGAATCATGGGTGGTCTGGAGTCTGAGGTGACAGACAAAACTGACGCTATCCTCGTGGAGTCAGCGAATTTCAACCAGGCTGCCATCCGTCGGGGCTGTAGCCATCTTCAATTCCAGAGCGAGGCCTCGATTCGCTTTGACAAAGGGCTTAATAGTGAGCTCCCGTTACTACCATTGAAGCGGGCGACTCAATTGCTACTGGACGTAGCTGGTGGCAAAGCAGCCAGAGGCATAATAGATGTCTATCCCGGGAAGTCGGAACCAAACCTAGTAGCACTTACCACGCGGGAGGTGAAACGTCTTTCAGGCTTGAAGGTAAACATTGATGAGATTCTTGACGTATTGAAAGCACTGGGCTTTGAATGCCGGGAGGGCGATTCAAGCTCGCAGATTTTGGTATCTGCACCCTATTGGCGCAGCGACATCAAGTGCTCTGCTGACCTCGTGGAGGAGGTAGCCCGCATGATCGGCTACCACAAGGTTCCTATGACCAGGCTTAGTTCTCCTTTGCCTCCGCAGAAATCCAGACTGTCTCCAGAAGCTCGGCGAGGTGAGCTCAAGGACAAGTTGTGTAGTATCCTAGCTGGCTTTGGCTTCCAAGAGATTTTGACTTATTCCTTGGTCAGCCTGGAAAAGCTGCAGAAGCTTTCGCCCAGGCTTGAGCTGAAAATTCCCCCGTTAAAGGTGGCCAACCCTATGACGAGGGAGCAAGAATACCTGCGTACCAGCCTGCGTGCCGGTCTTCTGGCCACCCTGGCACACAACCAGAAGTTTGAGCAAGCCGGCATAAGGCTCTTCGAAGTTGGCAAGGCATTCTTGCCACAGGGCAGGGATTTGCCCGAAGAGGAAGAAATGCTCTGTGCTTTGCTCAGTGGCACAAGAACAGAACTGTCCTGGCAAACTGACAACGAGTCACTTGATTTCTTTGATGCCAAGGGGGCAGTGGAGAGTCTTCTGAGCCAACTGGGGCTGAAAGCGAGTTTCGAGCATAGCGAGGATGAAGGCTTATACCCGGGAAGAGGAGCGGACATAATTGTCGAAGATGACAAGGTAGGCGTTTTAGGAGACGTGCATCCCAAGGTAACACAAGCCTTCGAACTCTCTAATAATGTTTGCCTTATAGAGGTCGACCTGGAGAAGTTGTTGACTAAGATTGCCAGGACAAGAGGATACCGGTCGGTTCCGAGGTTTCCTACTGTCTCTAGAGATATCGCCCTGGTAGTGGATGAGCAACTCACCTACCGAACGGTGGAGCAAATAATCCAGAGCTTTCCGCTGGTGATGAAGGTAAGGCTGTTTGACCTTTACCGGGGCGAACAGATAGCCGAGGGCAAGAAATCTTTTGCCGTAAGGATTGTGTACCAATCACCCAGCCGTACCCTGACTGATGAGGAAGTGGACCAAACCCAGAAGCAGATGCTCGCCAGACTGCATCAGGAGGTGGGTGCTGCTTTGCGGGACTGAGTATCCAGTTGCGAGCCTGATTTCCTCTATGCCCCTCTGCAGAACGCAAGGAGTATTTCAA
>CAYFSE010000288.1:0-2428 GCA_964345725.1 uncultured Dehalococcoidales bacterium | reverse complement strand
GCTGGCCATTGATCTTATGGACGGACGTTTCTGTGACCTTCATCGCGCCTGGATCACCAGAAAGGAAGAAATCTACGTCATACACATCGCCGCTGATGTCCACAAGGTCCACACAGGCGAAATGGCGGCGAAAACCCAGATTTGCCAGGTAGTCAGTATGCACGCGGACCAGTTTCAGACGGAGTTCCTTGTCACCGAATGGAGGCATAAAATAGCCTCCACCCAGGCGTATCTGCTCCTCGATATAGCTCTCGATGCCGGCCTGGATATCGGCGGTCACCACAGTAGGCACAGGGACAGACTTACGCTCTGCGCCTTGGCCCTCACCAAGCCTGCAAAGCGCAAGGAGAGTACAAACTAGCGCCGCTATTGGGATTATCGTTCGCCGGTACATAGCATATCTTTCCCTGGGTCACTACGCCTCGATTAAAAGGCAGATATCACTCCGGATGCTCCGCCTTCGGATGCTCGGGCTGCTCAGTCTTCGGGGGCTCAGCCTTCGGATGCTCCGCGGTGGGGTGCTCTGCAGCTCTGCCGATCGAGGTGAACACGAGAAGCAATACAGACAGCAGCACCACGCTCATAGTCTTAATCATGGTCCAGATCCTCCTCTTTTTCTATTTATAGTGTGTACTTGAACTGCAAGAATTTGGTCAGATGGTAACCATTCCTTCGAGGTTGTCAAGGGGTTAGGGCTTATATTTTCCCCATACTCTTTTCCAACAAAGTTGATGAGGTCAGACCTTGAATTGTATATTGACCCTTCATCCGTCCCGGGTTAGGGTGTCTTAGGAAAACCCAACAACTTTTACCTTCCAATTCTAATCCCTCCGGGAGGTAGAGATATGGATTCTGCGTCAAATGAAAGACCTGTCACAAGTTGGATCACCCTGATTCCTTTTGCAATGGCCCTCATGTTCTCCCCTGATTCCTTGACCCTGCTGGGAAATGGTGTAGGAATGGGTGGCGTCTCCTTCTTAGGCATGCTTCTGATGGCGGCAATCATTCACCTTTTTGCCACCTTCAGCTATGGGGAAATATTCTCTGTGTTTCCTTGCTCAGGAGGAGAAGCCAGGTATACCGAGTTGGCTTTAGGTAAAGTTCCGGCCATATTCTTTCCCCTCTCAACTATGGAGCGGTTCATCTCTCAGTGCTGATCCTGAGAAAGCGTGGTGGGCTGAGGCCTCAATCATGCGCTGTGCCCGGCCATCCCGTGATTCCACTTATTGGATTGCTGGCGACATATCTGGGAGCTTTCGGTCTGGTGTGGTTTGATGCCGAACCTGCCTTACTGCTCAAATTCATGGCTGTGGTTTTAGCAGCAGCATTACTCTTAGGCATGGTGTGGGTGAGTATAACGTCGAGGAAATCCTCTATGACAAGGTGACTTAGGATATAAGCACGCCTTTTGAGGGCGAGACCATTACCATTCAAGTAAAGGAGGTAACTATTATGAGTGAAAAATTGCCAAACGTGTTGGCTGTTCTGTTGACCTTGGCTTTCATGGGCTTGTTCGCGAAAGCGGCCGTGGCGCAGGAGGTGCCCAGAATGACCAAGGAAGAACTCAAAGCGATGCTGGACAATCCCGATGTGGTTATTATTGACGTGCGCACCGGTAAGGATTGGAAGGCCAGCGGGTCAAAAATCAAGGGTGCAGTAAGAGAAGAGCCCAAAAAAGCTCAATCCTGGGCCGGCAAGTACGACAAAGACAAGACCTATGTTCTATACTGTGCTTGACCCAACGAGGCAACCGGTGCCGGTACGGCACTGCAGCTTATGGGGTTGGGGTTCAGAAAGGTTTATGCGCTCAAAGGCGGCTGGCACGAGTGGTTCAGGGCCAAATTTCCTACTGAATTGAAATAACCGAATAGACAAGCACACAGATTCGAGCTTGTACCGATTTAGAGCGTTTCACAAGCGTTTTTCAAGGAAAACCGGCAGTTATTGAATATGCGCGGAGGATCGCAGGAGGAGCTGTGATCCTCCGTTAAGGCAAAGAAACGAATGTTATCGGGCAGGGATTTCTTCTCAAATTGTCTATATACTGTGCCTTTAGGATATCACCGAAGATTGCATAATTGTGCTATACTTCTGCACCTTCATGGATGCTCAAAAACTTAAACTACCCCTTGTAGTATTCAATCTGAGAACGATTTCGCTGGCTTGATCAGGCGGGCTCAATAGCTCAAGATGTTGTGGCATCTAGCAGTACCCTCTGTTTTAAGTATACTTGCCAGAAGCCAAACTTCCTCTCAATTGAATCTTATTCAAGACTACAAACAGTAGTCGAAACAACGACTTTCGGAAAACTATTTCTTTTCTGCCCGAAGGGACCAGTGATTATCGGTCACAGAGGAGTAATCCAGGTAAAGATACCAGCTCACCTGCGGGACAAATTCCATCTCCTCGTTCACGCCGTAGAGGCCCA
>CAYFSE010000287.1:0-11693 GCA_964345725.1 uncultured Dehalococcoidales bacterium | reverse complement strand
TGCGTGGAGCCAGTCACCAGCACCTTCTCTCCCTCACCAAAAGTGGGCATGGGTGGCACGCCATCCGTTTCGTCAGTACCAAACGGGGCCGCACCTGGTTTCTTCCTGCGGCTGAGTATCTCAATATCTTTCAGCAGGTCTGTTGTCTCCCACAAATGACCGATTGCTTCCTCAGTAAGCAATAGAACAGGAACCCTGTATTCCTCGGCAAGATTGAAGGCACTAATCGTTAGTTCATATGCTTCCTGCACCGACCAGGGACAAACAGCGATAACCTGATAATCTCCGGACGCCCCCCACTTGGCCTGCATTATGTCTCCACTTGCCACCCGTGTAGCCTGTCCCGTACTGGGACCTGCCCGTTGAACATCCACGACCACGATCGGTGTTTCAGTCATCGCAGCGTATCCAATTCCCTCCTGCATCAAGCTGAAGCCAGGTCCCGATGTAGCGGTCATGGCTTTGGCACCGGCCCATGATGCCCCAATAACTGAGCAGATAGCGGAAATCTCATCCTCCATCTGCATGAATACGCCCCCAATCTCATTGAACCTGATTGAAATCCTCTCCATGATTTCGGTTGAGGGAGTAATAGGATAGCCCGCATAATAACGACATCCCGCTCTAATGGCACCCTCGACGATTGCCTCATTCCCAGAAAGATAATACTTTCCCATGTCCCTGCTCCGTATTCTTATTCCCGATGTCGACAAAATCTCTTTTGTCTAGGATTGTCTCTGATGCACGGCATCTTTAGCAAATATCTATAGCATCACGAATTAACTCGTCTCGGCCACCTCGAGTACAGTTATGTTCTTTTTGGTTAATTCCTCCATGAAATGTTGGCAAACTTTTCCTTCTATAGCATCCTCGGGAGCCACTATGCCTTTCTTTTCTATTTCTCTCCTCCCTATGAGTTTGGCGCCTATTGCGGCAGGGAAGCCGGTGACTCTTCCCATAGCGGAAATCCCATTCTCTGTATCCGCCTCCTCCCACATATAATAATCTATTCTCATTTTGCGTCCGTTTTTTGTTCCAGTCACTGTGTTCCACATAACGCATACGTCAGCATCACCCTCTGCTGCCTTCAGTTTAGGTCCGATAACGGATAATAAGAAATCACGAGGTGCTATCTTCATGCCCCTGAACTCAACAGGTGTAAGGTCGAGCATTCCGAATTCCTTGAGTGTGTCTATCCCATCAAAATGACCTGGCCATCTGATAGTCTTCTCAGCGAATTCATTAAGCTTTGGTTTCGTACGAGTATAAGAAGGCATGCCAGAGGTCACGGCGCACTCCAATTCCTCATTCTTGCCAAGTTTGGCAAATCTGAATTTTTCACGGTCACTCAGTGCCGGCACTTCCACTACCTTACCATTCTTAATCACTTCTACCTGAATCATGTATTGTCTTAAGACATGCTCGAATGTCCAAGTAATCATGTATTTTAGAGGGTATTTCACACTAGCTTCCTTGGCAGGGATGCCGCCGACTCTTGCTATCGCCGACTCGGCTTTGTCCATCTTCCTAATAGCTTCACCGATTGTGATGTTACTTAGACCGGGGGCAAAGCCTAATCCGTCAACGAATATCACGTCATTCTCGATGGCTCTCTTATGGAGCCATTCTCCATACTCTTCCAGGGTCATTTGACCGGGAATATTTAGGCCTTCCGTCTCATAAGGGTCTGGTCGTCTGTGATAATCTTCGAGTATGTCAACGATATTAAATCCAGCCTCAATCGCTGCCTCGAGCGTCTCATAACTTGTTTTCCTATCAGGTAGTGAAATGATGCCGACGTCGTATTCTCCCATTAATATTTTCATATCCACGGTATTACCGACATCAAGAACATGCAGTTTGAGCTTGTTGCTATTTAACCATTTCTGTAGCCTCTCAAGATTGCTTCTCCGTCTATCTACTATTCCTACTGTTTCTACCTCACTATCCCTGACTAGATCCCAGGCACTTGCAGCACCGACTTTACCCGAACCAATAACTAGAACTTTCATATTGCCTCTTCTTTCTTTTGCCTCCTGCTAATGTTTTCTGCCAGTTAATGTATTCCTTGCTTAGGCAAGGCAGGTTGCCCTGTGTTGCTAGCGTCTTTGGTCGAAGAAGTGCTTTGATTCAGTCGTTTGCAGATAAATCAGTGCGGCCAAGATATTATCCCTCTTCTGAGTTCTTGTCAATGCAGCCTGCATGAAGGAGAGGCGGCCCCTCTCTTTTTTGATTGACACGATATCTTTGATAATTGTGTAATCTTGTATCGCGAGTGTTACGTGAGAATGGGAAGACGTAGTACTGAGGTAATTCCTGATGCGGAATTGCATTCTATGAAGTGTCTCAGGCTGTCAATTAGAACCTTGCAGAACCTAGCTCGGCAGTTGGTGGACCGTCAAGACATGTCCTGGGCATGCTGGTCCCATTGTTTGATGAGTCTGGCACTCCGCATGGCTCAAGCCTATCCTGCTGGACTATCTCAACCGGAAGATCCGGCCCTGCTACAGGGCCTGACTGGCCTCCTTCGTTATAGGCCGCGCTGACCCCAGGGGCGGTCCTCGTCCTCATTCCCTTTTGTGCACAATAAGCTACCCGCTATACGAGAGCACGTTAGTATCCTTGATGATGGTCCTGTTCAGCGACCAGGTATTTCTGATGGCTTCTATCGTTCCAATCCCAGCAGCGGCTGGGTGCCCGCATGGGCCGAAGAAGTGCCACTGAGGCGCACCTGTGGTTCGGGCTCTGATACCGGCATATGTTGTGCCGTTTACCGTCTGTCCCAATACTTGACTCAGGAAATCCGGATCGTTATCCACAACTCCAGCCGTAAGATGATGCTCCATGGAGTTACATATGTTCAGCAGCAGCTTGAGGTCATCTTCGGTTTCCCACGTCGTTATGACCTGAACAGGTCCGAAAACCTCGGTTGTAACCAGATCAACATGTGACGCAATACTCTTTAATGGTACGAACACGGCAGTGGGTTCAAAGCTGCCGTAGCACGAGGGTATCGAATGCCTCTTCAAGCGTTTGCCGCCAAACTGTATCTTGGCGCCCTTGATGCGTAATAGCCTGTCAATATGCTCCTCAATCGACTCGTTGGTCCAAGTCAGCACAGGACCAATAGTAAGATTTCTTAGGCTGCGTTTGGCGGCAAGTTCTGCTATTCTTATCAGGATTCCAAGCTTCACCCAATTCTCGTGGACAGCCAATAGACTCTGGGCCGAACACTTCTGACCACTGGCTGCGTAGGCGTCCCTATCACACTGAGTTGCCACGACGTCTATCATAGACGGGATTGCATTCGGCCCGACTATCTTCCAGTCGAAGCCAGCATCCTCAATGCGGCACTTCCCTCTGGTCAGCTCCAGTAGCCGCTCCGCAACCGAAGTGCTACCGGTGAACTGGGTAAACTGAATGACGGGGTTGGTGACTAGTTTCTCCATGACCTGACCGCTGCAGTGAATCAGGAGCAAGTCTTGTGCAGGCATTCCACAATGCAGAAGCAGCCTTACAAAAGCTTCGGCAACAACGGAGGTAGTTGTCGCTTGCTTGAGAACTACTTTGTTCCCCATGTACAAAGCGCCCATGGTCTGTAAGGCCATTATCTCCAGTGGGAAATTGAAAGGCGTTATCACGGCGACCGGACCGTGGGGCCAGCGATAGTCAATGGCCTCTTCCCCCAAGTGATTGCCCGGAGTAGTCTGTCCCTTGGCAAGGAACCTGACTTGATCGCCTGAGAAGTTCTCCAGGAATGTGGCTGTCACGGTGACCTCGCTGCGGCATTGTTCAGTGTCCTTGGGCATGACTCTCTGAATCAACCTTGTGAAGTAGCTCTCCCCTTCGCCACTTCTGAGAAAACCCGTAAGCCGCTCGCTAATCTCTCCGTACATCCGGTGCCTTTCGACATTCATGATCGGGTTATGCAAACCATATTTGGGGCATTTCGCCAGTGATTGAATGAAAGGTGCCAATTCTTTTTCGCTGGTGTCCGGCATCTGGATGAACGGTTCGCCCGACATCGGGTCTACGACCTCTCTGTACCTCTTGGTCTCTAGCCATTTCCCATCGATGAAATTCATCAGGCGAGCTGGCTTGGCCTCCGACATTTCATCAGGTTGCCACGGAAAGATGTCATCTGGCGTCGGTGTGCTGACTCTGTTCATGTGTTACCTCACCTCATTTTTGTTTCGATTCTTGCTCCTACGACAGGTTTATCTATGGCCAGTCCTCGGAATACTGCAACACGGATTTGTTTGGCGAAGAGAGTATGGAAATCTGGGGCCTGAAAGGGTTGGTCGGAATACCCATGAGCTGCCCTCTCACCTGTCCTCCTAAGGCCCGCTTCCACGGCTCAGTTGAGTGGTCTGGCTGCCCATTAACGTCACCAGAATGCTATCTGTTTCCTCAATCTTTGTCAAACTCCTGGCCCCGCTGCATCGCCTGGCGCATTGGCTCTAGGTGCTGACTAGTGAATATGAAACTCGCCGTGACATCCCTCATTGCAGGCTTGGAAGATGTCTACCTGGTTCGAATTGCCACGTGGCCGTTTGCTCTCACGGGTCACGAGGATGATAATCAATCGATAGCGGAGAATGATCATCTCTAAGGGCGTACGGTGCCAAGCGAGTGGACAATCCCATGAGAATGTGCTAGGTTTTCGTCTGCATAATAGTGCCGGGTTGGTATCGCATTGGCCGCTTGTTAAGAACACGACAAGAATTTCTCGGTGCATCGATGGAAGAAATACTGCCAAATCTCTATAGAATTGAAGTTCCTCTCCGCGGAAGTCCTCTAAAAGCCACCAACTCCTACGTTGTAAAGGGGACAGAGCAGTCGCTAATTATTGATACTGGCTGGAATCGGGAAGACTGTATGGCGGCACTTATTTCCGGGTCAAAAGAATGTGGCGTAGATATAGGGAAATCTGATTTCTTCATCACGCATATGCATGCAGATCACTCAGGTTTGGTGTCAATCCTCGCCAGGGAAGGAGCGAGGATTTACTTCGGAAAGGCAGACGCGGATATTATCAGGTCTATTACGCCTGAACACTGGGACAGAATGATTGATTTCGCTAATAAATGCGGCTTTCCTAGAGAGGAGCTGGAAAGAGCTATTGGAAGCCACCCCGGTCGTAAATACAGCCCGGATAATTCCTTGAACTTATATATCTTAGAGGATCACGACGCGGTCAGTATTGGAGACTACCTATTTGAGTGCATTGAAACTCCAGGGCATACTGCTGGTCATATTTGCCTTTACGAGCGCACCAAGAAAACACTCATATGTGGTGACCATATTCTTTTCGACATAACGCCGAACATCACGCTCTCGTCTGAAACGCATAATCCATTAAGACAGTATCTGACGAGCCTGGACAAAGTTTATGATTTGGAAGTCGAGCTTGTACTGCCCGGGCATAGAAGTATCTTCAGAAATCAAAAGGAAAGAATTCTGGAGCTGAAGCAACACCACCAGACGAGGCTCCGTGAGGTTATCTCCATTTTAGAAAATGGCAAACAAAACGTCTTTCAGGTCGCATCACAAATGACTTGGGATATAGGTTACAAGTCCTGGGATTTATTTCCTCCGACGCAGAAATTGTTTGCTTTTGGGGAAGCTCTGGCTCACTTGAAATACCTTGAAGAAGAAGGGCAGGTGGGATGGGGAATCGAGAAAGAGGGGATTGTGTTTTTCATTACGCAGAACAGGAAGGAGGCGCAGCAATGAGAGACGCTTACGTAGTACTAGCTGAGAAACTAGGTTATGCTGGGTCGGAGAGGCTCAAGAAGTTGCTCAGAAGGCTCATGGATAAGGAAGAAGCTGAGATAGCAGCTTCTCTTCCCTGTCCTGTGGCTGAGCTTGCCCAGAAGCTGGGCAAACAAGAAGATCAGGTAAACGAAATACTCGAGGTGCTTTTTAGAAGAGGTCTTATCTTTATGACCTCCAAGGGCTATCAATTTGCCAGGGATATATTTCAGCTTCATGATGCCACGGCCTGTGATGTCAGGTCGGACAAGGTTTGGGGGCGCGAACTCCTCGATCTGTGGGAGGATTTCTGTCAGTCAGAGTGGTACGCTGACTGGGCGAAGATGGTTCAGGCCTGGAAAATGCCTCTGTGGAGGGTAGTGCCAGCCAGAAAAGCTATTTCCGAAGGAACGACGCTCCTTCCATCTGAGGATGTGCAGGCTATCCTTGATAAGGCTGCGAGATTTGCTCTAGCCAACTGTTCCTGTCGGAGAATAGCCCAAAGATGTGACTCACCGGCTGACGTCTGCCTTCAGGTCAACCGGGCAGCGGAATACGCCATAGCTAGAGGGACTGGCAAGGAACTGACTAAGGATGAGGCGATGAGGATTATGGACGTCGCGGAGACGACCGGTCTCATACACAGCGTGTTTAATAATTCTGTCGTTACCAATGTGATCTGCAATTGCTGCGCCGACTGCTGTGTCTTTTACTATCCTCTTACTAATCATGGCGTCCTCGAGAAGGGAGTGGCTAAGAGCAGATTTCAAGCGGAGGTGGATAAGGTAACCTGCAAAGGGTGTCAGACCTGTGTGGAAAGGTGCCCCTTTGAAGCGGTGGAAATGGTCAAGATCTCGGGGGAAAAGAAACTCAAGGCACAGATAAGTTCAGAGAAATGTTTCGGTTGCGGCGTTTGTGCCGTGGGATGTGAATCGGAAGCCATCAAGCTAGTCGAAGTCAGACCTCCTGAGTACATACCGGTTTGATTGTCACTGGCTGTGGAATGCCCGCTCGGCCAAATGGCTACTGCATTGGTGGCTCACAACAGTGTGCAGCTCTGGGGATGCCACACCTTATAGCCGAAGGTCAGCCTTGTGACAAGTCTCGAGGAAAGCGACAAGGAGACTGATCGAGGCTTCGATGTCGTCCTTATGGGCGGTCTCCACCACGGTGTGAACGTAACGAGTGGGAATGGAGATGGTGACCACGGCTACGCCCTCTCGGGCAGGCTGGATTCCTCCGGCATCAGTCCCACCTCGCGGCAGTATCTCAAGCTGATGCGGGATTTTCCGTTCCTCTGCTAAATTCGCCAGGAACTGCACAAGCCCTGGATGAGAGATGGACGCCGAGTCCTTTACCTTGATGGCTACACCCTTGCCGAGGCGCGTTACCTGCTCATGAACTGGAACGCCCGGCATATCACAGGCTATGGTCACATCCAGTGCCACGCCGATGTCTGGGGCAATCGCGAACGCTGATGTCCGCGCTCCCCGGAGCCCAACTTCTTCCTGTACGGTGGCTATGAAGTAGACGTCAGCTTTGTGCTTTCGCAGTCTTCTGACTGCCTCAATCCCTACGTACACGCCCAACCGGTCATCAAGCGCCTTGCCTGTGACCGTGTTTCCCACCTCAGCGAATGTCTGCACCAGCGTCACGGGGTCGCCCACGCGTATCTGTTCTTTGGCTTCCTTGCCAGAAAGACCAATATCGACGAATAAGTCCTTCATTTCAGGCGCCTTTTTTCGCTCTTCCTCCGTGAGGAGGTGGACAGGTTTAGTACCGATGAGTCCGTACTTAGAACCACCTCTGGCATGGACCGCCACCCGCTCAGCAACTAGTGTGCGAGGGTCGAAGCCACCGACCGGGTCGATGCGCAGAAACCCTGTTTCCTCGTCCACGTGAGACACGAGGAATCCGATCTCGTCCATGTGCGCCGCTACGGCCACCTTCGGGCCGGTACCCTTCTTGTGGGCGATGACGTTCCCGAGACGGTCGACATTGATCTCATCCACATGGCTAGCTAGCGCCTCCCGAACTATGCCCCGCATCGCCTCCTCTCTACCGGGGATTCCCGGGGTCTCAGACAGCCTTTTCAGTAAATCCATCTTTTCCTCCCTTCTTGTGGCCTGATACGCGCAACCGCAACATATGACAACCATGTCTTATACACAGATGATTGCGTCTGGCTGTTGCGGCCTGCATTATAGCAAGGGCGAAGCGAATTATCTACCCATGCTGGCACACAATTGACCGGGTATAGGTTCGAAGAGCATAAGATAGAGTCGATGGTGAGGGCCTTCTTCAAAGCTCGACGATGCCACATGGTGCCTCTTTGATTCGGACCGCCGTAAGTCGTTGTAGCTAAGGCTAAGCGTCCTCATGTGCTATAATCGTTGACAAGAATCCACAGCAGGAGACTTCAGATGTTTGAACCAAAAGTTGCCATCATCGGCGGAAGCGGTCTTTACGAGTTGGAGGGGATGACGGAGATGGAGAAGGTGAAACTCAGCACGCCTTTCGGTGAGCCCAGCGAGGCTATCATCTTGGGCACTTTGGAAGAAACAAGAGCTGCGTTTCTTGCCAGACATGGTGAGGGACATCGAATAAGCCCCAGTGAAGTGCCGGCGAAAGCCAATATCTACGCCTTGAAATCTCTGGGCGTAGAAAGTATTATCTCTGTGAGTGCTGTGGGCAGTCTCAGAGAGGAGATAGAACCTCTGGACATAGTCATTCCTGATCAGCTGGTTGACGCCACCAAAGGAAGAGCCGGCACTTTCTTCACCGACGGGATAGTAGGGCATGTTTCGTTCGCCGAACCTTTCTGCCCTGTTCTGAGCCAACTGTCGTTCGAGGCGAGCACCAATGTTGGAACCAAGGTGCACAAGGGTGGTACCTACCTGGTCGTGGAAGGTCCACAGTTTTCCACCAGGGCTGAATCGCAGTTGTATCGCTCTTGGGGTACCGATATTATTGGAATGACAGCTTTGCCTGAAGCTAAATTGGCCAGAGAGGCGGAAATATGTTATGCGACACTGGCTGTTGTCACAGATTATGATTGCTGGCATCCGGGCTACGAATCGGTGACCACGGACATGATTCTGACCAACCTGCGGAAGGGTATTGAGATTGTCAAACGAACTTTGAGGTTACTGCTACCTTCAATACCGAAGGAACGAGACTGTGCCTGTGCCAGTGCCCTTAGATATGCCATAGCCACTGATAGGAAATACATACCGAAAGAAAAGAGAAGGGATTTGGCGTTACTAACCAACAAGTACCTAGGTGAGGAAAAAGATGTCAGCCAAGGTTGAGTTTGGGTGTTTACCTACTGCCATCGGTAGCATGCCTCACACAAATCCCGACGAGGCGTGTTCCATCATCATGCGATATCTTCCCGACATCCCCATCTGGCCGCAGCTACCGAAGCGCTCGCCCAAAGAAAATATGATTGTCCAGTTCAGCGAGGGTTTTCCGGGCGTAGTCACACAGGGCGACAGGATTCTCATCGAACCATCGGCCAATTTCGAGAGCGAGATAGAGCAAGTCTATATTGATTGTGAGCAAAGTGATGCTGGCAAATATGGCATTTCGAAGGAATATGCTGCCGGGCTTTATGCTTTCCTCTCCAAAGCAACAGGAAGCAAAATAGTGAAAGGGCAGGTGACAGGTCCCATCACGTGGGGTTTGGCAGTTACCCGCCAAGATGGTCTGGGCATCCTCTATGACGACACTTTGGCTGAAGCCGCAGCCAAGTTCCTGCGGCTGAAGGCTTCGTGGCAGGAAAATATCTTGAGGGAAATATCGCCCGACCCTATTATCTTTGTTGACGAGCCTTATTTAGTCTCTTTGGGCTCGGTGTTTACTCCCATTCCTGAGGAAAAAGTGCCCGTTCTGCTAGAAGAAGTATTGAGAGGGATTAGAGGGACAAAGGGATTGCACTGCTGTGGAAACACTAACTGGTCAGTCATTCTAGACACAACAATCGATATTCTCAGTTTTGACGCCTACAACTATGCCTTTTCCCTAAGCGCCCACAGCGATAAGGTGAAACCATTTCTTGAACGTGGCGGCAGTATTGCCTGGGGGATAGTCCCCAACGAGGAAGTGGCTTTGGTCAAGGAATCTTTGTCTAGCCTTCGCGACCGACTTGAGGAAGCTATGGCTCCATTCACCAAGAATGGTGTCAAGTTCAAGCAGATCATAGCTCAAGGGCTGATAACTCCTTCTTGTACTCTGGCAAGCCTGTCACTGGAAGCGGCAATCCGAACTCTGGAATTAACGGCTAACTTGTCTCACGATTTGAGAAGCCGATATTTGGTGTGACTTGGCGAAACAACTGCCCTGCGGGTTGTATCTCATAAGAGCTAGGGTCGCTATTCTGAGAAATCTCCTTCCAACGCTCCTATTTTATTCACCCTTCGTACGTGTCGGCCGCCTTCAAAATCCGTGGCTAGGAAAGTTCTGACGATCTCCAAAGCTGACTCGGTATCTATATCCTCTGCTCTAAGGCACAAGATGTTGGCATCGTTGTGCTGGCGGGCTCGTTGTGCCGAAAACGAATTGCAGCATAAAGCGGCCCTTATCCCTTTTATTTTGTTGGCGGCTATGCTCATGCCTATGCCGGTATCGCATATTAGAATACCTTGGTCAAGATCACCCGATGCTACTGCCTCTCCGACTTCCCGGGCGATGTCGGGATAATCCACCGGGTCAGTGCTGTGGCAGCCAAAATCTTGATAACTATGCCCCGCCTTTTCTAGAGAGGGCGTGATTAGCTCCTTCAGAGCAAAGCCGCGGTGGTCACAGCCTATGGCAATGTGTTTCACTCTGCCTCTAAGTATTCCTCATAAGCTTTGTCAATATCGTGTGAGGTTATGATGCCCTGACGCAAGATTGTCGGCGGTTCCCGGGCAGTATCTACTATTGTGGATTCCTTGCCGCCCAGACATTTGCTTCCATTGATAATAAGGTCGATTTTTCCTCCCAACTGTTGTTGGACTTCCCGGGCAGTCAAGGCAGCCGGGTGGCCACTAGCATTGGCACTGGTTCCTGTTATGGGGTTTCCCAAGCCTTTTATGAGAGCCAGGCAGACAGGGTGGTTAGGAATGCGTACTGCGATGGTCGGTCCCGACGCTAGATAGGCAGGCACCGAATTGGCTTTCGATAGAACCAAAGTCAATCCGCCGGGCCAAAACCGCCTGGCCAAGAACCAGGCGATTTCTGGTATCGGCCCGGCCAGCGTGATCATCTGCTTGACATCAGCGATAAGCAAGGAGAATTGCTGATACTTGGGTCGGTTTTTTATGTCATAAACCCTTTCCACAGCTCTGGCATTGTAGGCGTCAGCCCCGAGGCCATAGACCGTATCAGTAGGGAAGGCGATCACCCCGCCCTTTTGGAGAATCATAACTGCTTTCTCGATTTCTCGCTGCAAAACACCCACCTCTCCTAGTGCTAGTATAGCATGGTGCTCGTCTAGGTCAGAAGTTCTTCTCTTCCTAGATTTGAAACTTGGTAGGCTTTAACCGCGAGTTATAGACATTGGTGGCTGAGAAAAAGGTCCAACCTGTCTCTGTTGATAATAGTTCAGGATAATGGTAAGCTGAATGCATCTGCCGGCGTAAACCTGCCATGAAGAAGAAGACAGAAAGTCACAGAATCGCTGCCAGCGATGATATTGAAGTCTCAACTTATCTGGGGCTAGCCAAAGAGTTGCGCGGTGAGCAACCTGTAGTTGAGCCTAAACTCCCGCCCGTGGAGCGTGAGACTCTAGTAGTGCTCGATTTTGGGTCTCAATACAGTATGCTCATTGCCAGACGGGTGCGGGAATGCCATGTCTATTGTGAAGTTGTGCCATACGATACGCCTTGGGAGAGAATAGCTTCCCTTAACCCACGAGGATTCATCCTCTCGGGAGGTCCGGCTAGCGTCTATGATTC
>CAYFSE010000286.1:0-2748 GCA_964345725.1 uncultured Dehalococcoidales bacterium | reverse complement strand
TGGTGGGACGTAGGAGACTTGGCTCCCGGAGAATCTGACTACATTCAGATTATATTCGCTACCGACATCAACACTGGCACCGGAAATGGAAAGAAGCCCGGTCATCAAGAATACACCTCAGAGGGTCTGACTGAACTCAACTCTGGTGCTACCGCCAAAGGCTTACTCCAAGGCTGGTATGAGGTTGAGTCAACGACTGCTCCGATCGAAGTTGACGTTCTGCCTCAAGATCTGGACTAACTCAACGTAACAACTAGTCAGAAGGGCTGATTTCAAAGCGCAAAGAGGGGAGCCTCTTCGAGGCTCCCTCTCTTACTTCTGTAGAACTTCGGCACAAACCCAGGGGCCATGGCCCATCTCAGCTACAGAATTATGTGACACGACATAAATGCTGCCGAGCACGAGAGGATAGTATTCTGGGGCATAGTGCCTGGTTTATGGCAGGCCTGACTGACATGGTGGCCTGGTAATTCTGTCACGTTATTATGGGGGATTGCTGTTCCTGGAACGGATGTGTTCTCAGGACCAGCGAGAAAAGGAAGGGATACCTGATTTTTAGGTGCTGAACATAGTCCAGCCACTCACTAGCGAGGTGGTCATACAACCTTCGGATATCACTGGCAATGTGCTCCAGGTCGCTATCGGGGAGATCAATAAGCGTTGGTCTTACCGCAAGCTCTTCATCGAGATGGGTAACTGCCCAGAGCAGGTCGGTGAAACGATCATGCTCCAGCAAACTGGGATTCTCGAGCAGAGTCAGCAGGAACTCTCGCTTCTCTTCCAGGAAAGCTTTGAGCCTGCCGAGGTCTATTTTTCGGCAGTCAACCTCGACCTTGAGGTGGTGGGCAAATCTGACGGCTTCTTGGAAATCCTTCTTTGTCCAGCCCTCAGCAACGTTGAGGTGCTTGGAAATCTCCAGACGGTTATCGAAATGTCTGATGAGGTCTTGAAGGAGGTGGTTGCCCAGTTCGCTGAAGAAAGCTCCCACCACCATATTTAATTTCTCGAGTTTGGCTTGCATCTCGCGGCGGGCCAGGAGACGCTCGATGATGATCACCACTACTAGAACCTGCAGGGGCAGGAAGGCAAGATCACCGACCATATATATGAATATGTGGCGAACATCACGAAAAATGAGGTAGTGAAGTAAATATGTGATTCCGGAAATCGCTACAAATGCAATAGCCAGGTAGATAACAAACGAGAGACGCCTTCGCATGTTAATTATCAGCCCCTGGGGTAGAATACGTATGAAACATAGTCTACTTTTGCTCTAGTATTATAGTGGCATAGTCTTCGTTGGGCAACATGTGTTCTGGCGCCGCAATGCATGGTTTGTGGCGCGCCAACCCAGCATGGTGTCCCCGCAATTCGGCGTCTTCCGAGTCAGACTACCAAAGCCGCAAATGAAATTGTTACTGAGCGCCTAGGGGCGATTGAAAAACTGCACAGTCTGTCACGAATGCCATCTGAAGCGATCGCCATAATCGGCATTTTCAACATAATAGCGTTGACATCGCCTGTGTAATCAGCTATGATGATGCCCGTGAGATTCTCAGCCATTATCAATGGAACTCCTTTGGAGCTCAGGATCTCGAGGCAAGAACTGCCATCTCAGGGCTCATCCGATGTCTCCTGTTGAATCACCCTTCTTGGCCGAAATCAAGAAACGGTCACGTCGATTCCCGCTAGAGTGTCTGAATCTCACAGACTTCTGGCTTGCCTCCGTCTATTCCGGCCTCGTGGGGGAAAGCGGGCACCAGTTTCTCCAGAGACACAGGATGCCGAAGGCTCGAACCATAGAGGGCGCACGTGTGAGATCGTACGATGAAAAAGGGAAACCTTGGGATCCGGGTCGAATCAGCATCAAGCAGCCTAACCGCGCGGAGAGAAGTGGAGACCTATGAAGGCGGTAGTCAAGACTCGTAAAGCGCCGGGCGCCGAACTTGTTGAAGTAAGCGTACCTAAGCCTGAAGTTGATGAAGTTCTGGTGAAGCTGACGGCTGCCTCCATCTGTGGCACAGACGTCCACATATATACCTGGGATTCCGGAGCGCAGGTCTATGTCAGGAACGTTCCCCAGGTGCTAGGGCACGAATTCGCTGGTACAGTCGTCGAGGTGGGAAAGGAAGACAAGAAATTCAAGGTCGGAGACTATGTTTCCGGCGAGACACATATCTACTGCGGAAAGTGTGTTCAGTGCCGCAACGACCAGAGGCATATTTGCGAAACAGGGAGAATCTTCGGGCTCACCTGTGACGGCTGCTTTGCCGAATACTTCACTTTTCCGGAGCGGGTCTTGTGGAAAAATAGTGCGCAACTGTCGCCGGACATTGCCGCCATCCAGGAGCCTCTGGGCAATGCTGTCTATTGTGCCCTGGGGGATTACGATAGGAATCTTGAGAGAAAGAGCGTGTTCATTATTGGCGATGGTCCGACTGCGATAATGGCTACCGGTGTGGCGAAGGCTGAAGGAGCTCGCGCGGTTATCATGCTCGGACGGCACGACCAAAGGATGGAAATCGCAAGAAGAATGGGCGCTGACCAGGCACTGAAGGATGGCCAGGGAGCCGAGGAGATCATCTCTGACATCACTGCCGGCAAGGGATTCGACGTGGTTCTGGAAATGGCAGGCAGTCCGGAAGCTGTAAACCTTGCGCTTAGGTGGACCAGGATTGGTGGAAGGATCTCCGCTTTCGGCATTCACGGAGAACCGCTCGTAATGGATAACTATGGCCAGTATGTGAG
>CAYFSE010000285.1:0-16280 GCA_964345725.1 uncultured Dehalococcoidales bacterium | reverse complement strand
ACGGGTGGGTGCACACCCGTCCACAAACTCCCGCGAAGGGCATAGTCCTGCGGAGCACCTCTAGAGCCTCCTTGAATTTGCCCTGTGAAATAAGGACCACATAGCCCTGGGCATTGACCCCGGCGGGACAGGCAACCCGGCATGGTGGGTAACCACGCTTATTTATAGTGTACTTATTGGGAATTGCCTGAGGAAAGGGAATATAGGTAGCCTTTCGCCTACCCAGGTTCACGTCAAATTCGCTATTTAGTTCGACAGGACAAACCTTGGGACACTCACCGCAGCCGGTACACTTACTCATATCGATGTAACGGCTCTTGTTTCTTATCTTAACCCGGAAGTTTCCTACGTACCCTGACACTTCTTCCACCTCACTGTAGCTCATTAGCTTAATATTGGCATGCTGTCCCACCATAGTCATCTTGGGTGTCAGGATGCAGGCAGAACAGTCCAGGGTCGGGAACGTCTTATCCAGCTGGGCCATGTGGCCCCCGATGGAGGGCTCTCGCTCAACCAGAATAACCTCGTAGCCTGCATCTGCGATATCTAAGGAAGCCTGAATGCCAGCAATACCGCCACCGATGACCAGAGCTCGCTTGGTCATGCCTACATGCTTGGGGGTGAGGGGTTCTTGCCAGGCAACCCTAGCCACTGCTCTTCGCACCAGGTCTATTGCCTTAGCTGTAGCTTCCTCAACTTGGTCCGGGTGAACCCAGCTACAATGCTCCCGTAGATTTGCAATCTCCAGGAGATATGGGTTCAAACCGGCACCAGCCACCGTTCTGCGGAATGTTGTCTCATGCATGCGTGGCGAACAGGCGCCGATGACCACCCGGTTGAGCTTATGCTCAGTTATGGCCTTCTGGATAGATGCCTGGCCGGGATCACTACAGGTAAACTTGTTGTCCTCGACATAAACTACCTGACGTAACTTTTTCGCCGCCTCAGCTACCTCAGGTATATTAACAGCCCCAGCTATATTACTGCCGCAATGGCAGAGGAAAACTCCAATTCTAGCCATGCCCTATTCTCCTTTAGGTTCTTACTCGTGCGTAATTCGATAATCGTATGCAGTCAATTTCTCAGCCCTTTTTTGGGAATTGTTTGCAACACTTCGAGGCAATCAATTGCGGGCATAATGACGGCCACATGATAACCGATATCCAAATCATTTTCAAGTCGGAGTCAGCCACGTTTTGGATTATGCCGGAGAAATTTCCAAGATTGTATCAGAACAACAATAAAGATTGCCAGCAAGTACCGCGCAAGCAGGGGTGAGAATACCTTCTACCTTAACGCACACTACTTAGGATAAAGGACGGATAGGCTTATTACTTTGCCATCAGACCTTGCACATTGAGCGATTTGTCCGTAAAATGCTTAACGCTGCCCCCATCGTCTAGCGGCCTAGGACATCAGCCTTTCAAGCTGAAGATCAGGGGTCCGAATCCCCTTGGGGGCATTTCTGCGTTGATCTCTCTTTTGATCAGGGCATCAGCACGCCCGTCAGAGAGTATTGACTCCACATTTACCCACGAGTATGATTGTATCAATCATGCAGCGATTGCTCCTAAGCTCGAGCGGTCGGAGCTGGCGACAGTGGTAGGATATGAGCGGTGTTTGAATCGTTTCAGGGTGGCAGGTACAAGGTCACAAAGAAGCTGGGAGAGGGGGGCAGGGGAGTTGTCTTCAAAGCTGAGGACACCAGGCTCGGCCGCACCGTAGCCATTAAAGTCATCAAGGGCGAAGGCCTTGACCAAGAGTCCTTTGCCCGCTTTGAGCAGGAAGCCAAGGCTACCGCCAGCCTTTCTCATCCTAATATTGTCGCCATATACGACATCGGCCAGGAAGGCGAGAGCCATTACCTCGTGCTGGAGTTTGTCGATGGTCCTAACCTGGGCGGTTTGGTGCGCTCTCAACCTGGCGCCCGCTGCGATGCCGCTACCACGCTCAGAATCGGCAGCCAAGTCTGCCAGGCGCTGGAATATGCACACTCTCATAGCATCCTCCACAGGGACATCAAGCCGGAGAACATCATGATTACCTCCGCAGGACTGCCCAAGCTGATGGACTTCGGCCTGGCCAGAGCACTGGGTGGACCCAATCTCACACAAAGAGGTGTGATAGTAGGGACTCCCGCCTATCTGCCTCCCGAGCAGGCCCTGGGAAAGCGTTCCGATGCCAGGTCAGACCTCTATTCTTTGGGCTGCGTTCTTTATGAAATGGTCACTGGCAGGCCTCCCTTCCACGGGGATGACCCGGTCAAAGTCATTTTCAGTCATATCAACGACCTGCCCATTATGCCCCGAAAACTGGCCCCGGAGATTCCGGTGGCACTGGAGCAGGTCATCCTGAAGCTTCTTGTCAAAGACCCCGACCAGCGCTACCAGTCGGCCGGTGAGCTTCTACAGGCTTTCAAATCTGTGAAGGAGGTGGCGGAGGCTGGGCAGGCCCCTGTAGGCGTGCCAACTGAGGAGAAAGCTCCTGAAAGGATGCCCACGCCGGAGCCGCGATGGGCTCAGCCACTGGTGGACCGCGAGCAAGAAATAAAAATCCTCAGGGCACGTCTGGATGCAGCCTTAAGAGGTGAAGGAAGCCTGGTCTTCATCACCGGAGAGGCTGGCATAGGCAAGACCAGGCTGGCTTATGAATTGAGAAGCTACGCCAAACTCCGAGGCGCCCAGTGTCTCATGAGCAAGGGTGGCGAGCGTGAGGGCGCTGTCCCCTACCAGCCCTGGAGCAATATCATCAAGGAATATGTCCGCTGGGCACCGCCGCTTCTTGTGTTCAAAGCCGTGGGCACCTCTGCTGCCGAGCTGGCGAAATTAATACCTGAGCTTGGCGAAAAGTTGGGCGCCATCCCACCTCCGGCATCAGCCTCCGGTGTGCAAGAGCATGTCCGTCTCTACGAGGGGGTCGCTCAATTCTTTGTCAACATCTCCAAGGAGTCTCCGTTGGTGCTGTTCCTGGATGACCTGCAGTGGCTTGATGATGCCTCGATGGCGCTTTTGCACCACATGGCGCGGGCCATCACCGCTGAGCATCTCCTGGTTGTAGGCGGCTATCGTGACCTGGAGTTGGAAGACCAGCGTTCACTCTCTCGCTCCGTTGCTGAAATAAACCGAGAGAGGCTGTCTTACGCGCTTCCCTTAAAGCGGCTGGCCTTCGACCATGTCCTTCAAATGATCAGGCAGACGTTTGGCGAAAAGGTTCCTAGCGAGCTGCCCGACCTGGTATACGCCAAGACGGAAGGCAACCCTTTCTTTGTCGAGGAAGTATTACGCTCCTTGGTCGAGGAGGGAGCAGTCTACCCGGCGGAAAAGGGCTGGGGTGTGAGGGACCTTTCTCAAATACATGTTCCTCGAGGCATAAAGGAAGTACTCGGGAAGAGGCTGGAGTGCCTTAACGAAGAATCCTACCACGTCCTGAGTGCGGCGGCGGTGATTGGCAGAGAGTTTAGCTTCCCGATGCTGAGACAGGTTACCGGCCTGGATGAAAACCGATTGATCGACATAATTGACAAATGCCTGCAGGCCCGCCTCGTGGTCGCCCGGCACATCCTGGGGGAGGAGGTTTACGCCTTCGCCGACACTCAGCTCAGAGATGTGCTCTATGAAGACGTCAGCCCTGTCCGAAGGAGAAGGCAGCATATGAAGGTGGGAGAGGCGCTGGAGAAAGTATATGCCAGGAAGATAGACGACTATCTGGAAGCGCTGGCCTATCACTTTCTTGAAGGGAATGACCTGTCCAAGGCTATTGATTACTCACAGAAGGCCGGAGATAAAGCAGCTCGGCTGTTCGCCTGGGACCAGGCGAGGCGATATTATGAAACTGCACTGAAGCTGATGGAGAAAAGGGGGTAATGGCGGAAGAAGAGCTTGTCAAGAAAGGGCAGCTATTAGAGAATCTGGTCGGCGTGTCTCTAGCCCAAATGGACTATGATGCTGCCCTTGGCTATGCCAAATCGGCGTTGGAGCTATATGAAAAGCTGGGCGACAAACAGAAGTTACTGCGCGCTCAGATGCATTTCATAAACATATACCAAAGCCTGGGCAGGGAAGACTTAGCCCTTGAACACCTGGAGGCAGCCAGGACTATGCTAGAAGGGGATCCTGATAGTGTAGAGAAGAGTATGTTATATCAACGCATAGCACATGTCTATCTCCACCTGGGCCAGCCAGCTATCGCCCTCAGCTGGGCACAGAGGGCTGCGGACTTATTTGCCGGCCTGGATGTGCCTATGGGCATACGCTTGAAGGCAGCCTCCGGCCTGGGCACAGCGTGGACATATACCGGGCGGATAGACGAGGGGATAGCCTACAATGAGAATGTCTGGGACCCTGTCGTCAAGAAGAGAAGCCTGCTCGTTATCGGCATGCTGGGCCAGCAGCTTATCCTCAGCTTGGCTTTGGTGCGGGATGTCCCCAGAGCCAAGAAATGGGGGGAGAAAGCTCTGCCCGAGACGACTAAGTTCGGCATACCGACAATTGAGCTCTTCTTGAGACGCCCGCTGGCGCTAACATATGCGCTATCTGGAGAAGTTGCCAAGGCGGACGAGACTTGCCAGGCGGTCGAGACGATACTGAACAAGGGTTCAGTGGCAGAAACCGGGGCAATCTGCCCTTTTGAAGACGTTGCCGGCGTTGGTTTTCACTATCTTCGCCAGGGGGAATGGGACAAGGCCAGCGAGTATTTGAAGGGGGCAATAGCCATCCATAAAGACAGGAACAACCTCGCTGCCGTGGATGCTTGTTCCTTTGCCCTGGGCAGCCTGAGTCTGGAGGAGGGAAGCTTTCCGAAAGCCGAAGAACTGCTGCTGAAGAGTCTGGAAATCTGCCGAAACGGTGGTAACGTGCTGTTCGAGCTGTGGGTGCTTCCGGTGCTGGCAGAACTTCACTTAAAGATGGGCCAGCCTGAGAAGGCAAAGGAATACGTGGACAGGGGCTTTGAGCTCATGAAGCCCGACCAGAACTGGTATGGCTTGCCCGCACCCATGTATCTGGCCAGAGCCATGCTGGCCATAGTGCGGAAGGACTGGGATACGGCAACCGAATCCTTCGACAAAGCAATTCAAATCAACAGGCAATATCAGCTCCCGTGGGATGAAGCCAGGACTCTCTATGAGCGAGGGTCGATGTACCTGGCTCGCGGCGGCAAGGGAGACCGCGAGAAGGCACATGAGGACCTGGATGAAGCACTTGCCACCTTCCAGAAGGTCGGTGCTAAGAAGGACGCAGAGAAGGTATTGCGCAAGAAGGAGATGCTAAAAGCCTAGGCCACTACCCATTGACCTCTTCGATACTCAAAGATCACAGTCTCGCCACATAGTGCACAATCATATACAAGCTAACAGGAACCACCGCTTTTCACGGCCGGAGGTATACCGGCCATATCTTCTAATCGAAGCCATGCCACGTGCTCACATTATCCAGTGGTTCTCTTTCCGAGCGGAGCTGATTCACCGGGTCGTCCCAGTCAGGGTAGCCCACAGCTAATCCCAGCACGATAATCTTGGAATCCGGTATTTCCAACACCTTCCTCAATACGTCAGGATACACGACAGCCTGTATTTGAGCGATGGTCCCCAGCCCGTACTGAGTAGCCAGCAGCATGATGTTCTCGGCTACCAAACCACAATCAAATACAGGCCAGATATTGAACCCTGCGCCTTGCTGATAAAAAGAGCGGTCAATATAGATGTAGACGACGCAAGGAGCTTCAAACAGTCTCAAGCCCTGCAAGACCCACCACTTCCTCCTTTCCTTGTCTTCCCTGCTTATTCCCTTTAGCTCGAGGACTTTCCTGCCCAAAGTGCGGCGCCGAGTATCGTAGGGCTGAGGAAATTCTCGAGGACGAGGGACATCTGGATTGTCTTCTTCTGCTGCTCCTGCTTTCTCAACAAAAGCTTGTCTTATTTCCTCCAGCTTTTTCCCAGTCACTATGGCGAATTCCCAGGGCTGAGTATTCGCCCAGGAGGGAGCTCGCAAAGCCAGCTCTATTATCTCCTTCAGAGTTTCCCTGGGTACAGCCGTAGACTTGAAAGCTCTGATGCTCTTCCTTCCATCGATAGCTTCAACAATGTCCATATCTTGGTGTTCCTCCTTACCTCGTGGATACATAGGTAGAGCCTAATATCCTAATCTACGGCGGACCAACTTTGACAGACCTCTGCCTTCACCATCAGCAACATTTCCATCACTGATCATCCCTTTCACCTCTCCCAGGCACCTTCACCAACAAGAGGCACAAAATAGCAGCCACCCAAGTTCTCTATCCTGTTGCCCTTCGGCAGTTTCGTAACCTTGAGCAAGTCTTGCTGCCATCGAGAGCCCACTGGGATCACCAATCGTCCATTCCAAGCTAGCTGTTCCAAAAGAACTTGAGGCACAGTGGGGGCACCGGCAGAGACTATAGTAGCGTCATAAGGCGCTCCCTCTGGCCAACCCAGACTTTTACCAGCTACGTGTACCTCAATGTTGGAATAACCGAGCTTATCCAGAACCCGTTTGGCCGATTCCGCCAATTCAGGTACGCACTCCACACTCACCACTTTCTGAGCTAACTCAGCTAGTATCGCTGCTTCATAGCCGCTTCCCGTGCCCAGTTCCAGTACCTGTTCCCTTCCCTCGAGCTCCAAAGCCTGCACCATCAGAGCCACAATAAAAGGCTGCGAGATAGTTTGGCCAAAGCCAATGCCCAACGGTCTGTCGTCATAAGCAACATGATATTGCTCTGGTGACACAAAAGCCTCACGGGGAACACGCCTCATCGCTTCAACTACGCGCTTGTCGGCGATTTCATGATCAAGATACTTAAGTAAGTCTTCTCTAGCCCGCTCTAGACCCGCCACAGTTCACCGCCGGGAAACGCCCACGTTAACCAAGAACGAAAGACAGGATTATGAGGATCAGAACTATCGCGCCGGCAATGATGCCAATGCGTTTCATTTCTGGCACAATATATTGATAACGGCCGGCTAAATCCTGGACTTTTGGAGACACTCGGGGCGTTGATTGTATCTCAGTAGATAGTGACCCTGATTGCTGCAGTTGCCTCTCCTGTGCCGCCTTCGCCACCGCAGCTCGATGTTTGGCTTTGGCACGTCGTGATTTCTTTGGCATTATCCTCTCCTTGGTGCAGGTTGCTTGTACACTCTAGTGCTGGAAATATACGCATGACCCAAAAGCCGCTGGAGTTGATTCAGATCGACGCCATTTCGCAGCTTACGTCTGGCAAAGCTATGGCGCAAAGTCTGCGGCGTAACTCTGCTACCTAGCCCGGCCTTCGAGGCATAACCCTTGATAATTTGCCAGAACCCTTGCCGAGTCAACCTCTTACCACGCCGGTTAAGAAATAGGGCTGGTTCGTTTTCATCATATAATAGGTCAAGCCTGTCACTTCTAAGGAAATTCCCTAGGATCAGGCCCAGGCGATGATCGAAGGGAACCTGTCTTCTGGAATCAATACGCACACGATTTCCCTCCAAATCAATATTTTCAGTGTTCAATGACACGAGTTCGCTTATGCGCAAGCCAGTAGCATGAAGTAATTCCAGCATCACTGCATCTCTTTTTGCTTCCGGAGTCGACACTTTCGCCACCTCGGCAAGCAACCTCTGGAACTCAGAAAGAGACAAGAATCTAAGGGCAGGTCTGCTAACTTGAGGCGAGGGCAAATTCTGGGCCGGGTTTTCCTTCATCCTGCCCGAATCAACCATGAATCTGAAGAATGATTTCGCTGATGCCACCTTGCGAGCAGTTGTGGCGACAGAGTATCTCTTTTCCCTGAGCTTGAGCAAATAGCTCTTCAAAAGCCCGTCATAGGATGTGATCATCCCCTTTGACTGTTCTGCGCTAATAAAGGCTGCCATTTGAGCCAAGTCATTCCGATAGGCAGCCAAAGTATTCTGAGAATAGCCTTTGTCCCTGGTCAAATACTCAAGGAAGGCTTCGATATCTCGCTTCATCACGCCTATTGTAACATAAGGCAAGTTATTTTGCCTCCATACGAGCTACTTGCTAGAATAGATTTGCCGTGAAATCAGACCAGCCAAGTCCGCTCGCGAAAATGCAACGACCTTCGCGGGAAGCCCGTGAATCTGAAAACGAATCAACAGAGATTCGCCAAGAAGTCTCACAACATCTTGAGGCTGAACTAAGAGCTTTGCCTGCCAAGCCCGGAGTATATCTGTTTAGGGACAGGGAGGGCAAGATCATCTACGTTGGCAAGGCTGCCAACTTGAAAAGTCGGGTAAGGAGCTATTTCGGCTCTCCTTCTAACCTGCCATCTAAGATTCAACGATTAGTGTCAAACATGCAGGATTTGGAGTTCGTAATTACCAGTTCAGACCAAGAGGCACTTATCCTGGAATGCGACACGATAAAGAGATACGCCCCTAGGTTCAATGCAAGCCTCAAAGATAACAAGACTTTCCCGTACCTCAAGATAGATATGAAGGAGGATTGGCCTGGCGTCTTCATCACGCGCCGGGTCCAGAAGGACGGAGCCAGGTATTTTGGACCATTCGCCAACGCTGGCTCAGTGCGCAAGACTCTAAGGTTAATAAAGAAGATCTTCCCGTATCGCAGTTGCAGCAAGCGCGTCGATGGCAAGGATCAGCGGCCCTGTCTCGACTACTACATCCGCCAATGCCTTGGACCGTGTATTGGAGCAGTAGAGAAAGACGAATATCGTGCAGTAATCGACCAGGTTATCTTGTTCCTACAGGGTAAGCAGGAGCTTATTCTGCGCGAATTAGACGCCAAGATGAAGGCTGCAGCGCAGCGACTTCAGTTTGAGAGGGCGGCGCTACTGCGCGACCAGATCGACGCCATAGAAAACGTGATAGAAGGACAGAGGATTGCTACAACATTGCAGGGCGAAAAAGACATCATTGGCCTGGCGCAAAATGAAACACAGGCTTATGTGGAGATCTTTTTCATTCGAAACAACAAGCTCATCGGCCAGGACCATTTCATCATGGAAGGCACCCAGGGCGACTCTCCCGGGCAAATAATGACCAGCTTTGTGAAACAATACTATGCTTCGGCTTCATATGTTCCAGCGCTCATATTGCTGCAGCACCCGGTGGACGAACTGGCAGTACTTTCCCAATGGCTTTCGCAACAACGAGGAAGTAAGGTAGAGCTTCAAGTGCCGCAGAGGGGAGCCAAGAAGAAACTGGTGGATACGGTAGCCGACAACGCTGCCAGAGGTCTGGAGCTAGCTCAACTCAAAGAGATGAAGGCAGAGGTCATAAGCTCTGGCCTTCAGGAGCTAAAGGACAGACTGCATCTGCCTAAAATGCCCCGGAGAATAGAGTGCTATGATGTCTCCAATATTCAGGGCACACTGGCTGCCGCCAGCATGGTTGTTTTGGAAAAGGGCTGGCCCAAACCAGCGCACTATCGGCGCTTTCGCATCAAGACTGTTGCCGGCGCTGACGACTACGCCATGATTCAAGAGACCTTGAGGCGCCGATTTAAGCGAGCGGCGACAGGTGAAGGCGCCTGGGGAATCATTCCCGACCTTGTTCTCATTGATGGCGGCAAGGGACAACTTAACGCCGCGTTGGAGGTGACGGAAGAATTAGACTCCATGCCTATGGCGAGCCTGGCCAAAGAAAACGAGGACGTATTTATACCAGGTGTCCCCCAGCCAGTTTATATCCCCAAGGATTCTCCGGCGCTCCACATTTTGCAGAGGGCCCGGGACGAAGCTCATCGCTTCGCTGTGAGTTACCACCGGAAGTTGCGCCGCAAAGAATCTGTTGCTTCCGCTCTGGACAACGTCCCCGGCATCGGGCCAAAGCGAAAAAAGGCTTTACTCAAAAGATTTGGCTCAGTTGAAGCTATCAAGGGGGCTTCGCCAGAGGAGCTCAGCCAGACGGAAGGCATGACATTAGCCTTGGCCAACAAGGTTAAGGAAGAGCTCGTTGAACAGTGACAAACGACGAAGCTCAAATGTCAAATCAAGTTCAAAGCCCAGAGGATCCGAAGAGGCACTTCTGGCATTCAAGCATCGGGGCACATTTCGCTTGTCATTTGGATTCCGGCATCTGGAATTCAGGATTCGGAGCGGGGCGACTGTAGGAGATTCCTCAGCGTTATAGCATTCTCAATCGCAAATCCCTCAGCATCATTATTGAAATAGATATAGCTGGCTTTAATGCTTTGTCCCAGCCGGGCGATCCTGTTTGCCCATTGGGTAAGCTCTTGGTCGGAGTAACGGCTGGAATACAGACCCTCGCTGCCATGGAAACGGACATAGGCAAAATCACTTGTAGCAACCAGGGGACAGCTGAAGCCAGGCATGTCAAAAACACACAGCCCCACATTGTGCATTCGTAAAATATCGAACACCCTTTCATCAACCCAGGATTCATGCCGAAATTCAATTACATGCTGATATTTCGGCGCCAATGAAGATAAAAAACCCTGCAACAGCTCATCGTTGCGCTTCATGCTGGGAGGCAGTTGATACAGCAAAGGACCCAGTTTCTCTTTCAAGAAAGCGGCCCGAGATAGAAAATTCTCCACGGTGGCACCTAGATTCCTCAACCTTTTTATGTGCGTGATGAACCGGCTCACCTTAACCGCAAAAATGAAGTTCTCTGGCGTAGATTCTCGCCAGGTGGTGAAGGCTTTCTCGGAAGGTAGATGATAGAAGCTGTTGTTCAGTTCTACCGTAGCAAATCGCCTGGCATAAAACGACAGCCACTTCGGCTTAGGTAATTCCTCAGGGTAATAAAGCCCGCGCCAGTGTTCATAATGCCAGCCACTGCAGCCAACACAATACTTCATTGCCATATTGTCTCACCCCGCTTTTTGGGCACCCACATCAGTATATTATCATCTTGATCTATCATCCAGTCTCAGATATAAGATTGCTTCGTCCCAACAAATCGGCAGTCGCAATCACAGGGCAAGCTATGCCTGGAAATAACATCCACATTTGAGTGCTGCACAAAGTGGCGCTTGTGACTACTTGGCGCCGCAGTCTATTGATAGTTCCTTCACCGGTGATACAATAGTATCTCACGGCTCGGCTGTATGAAGACACTTGGCACGTTCGCTACTACCGTAGCCTTGATTGTAGGGTTGCCGACCTGTGCTCCAACTCCAACTCCTGCTCGGTACAACCTCACCATCTTCAATACCGACGGCGGTGAGGTAATGACCCGGGCGCGGGGCCTTCTTCCCACAACGCTGGAACGATAGAACGGCCACGGACAGTGCGATGTCAACGCCTGGACGGACATCATCCAAGTTGGCGCAGGCCGAGCTGACACGGAGGGCCTTGAGTCTGACGGTACCGTGGTCGCCGCAGGCCTTGAGGTCGAGCTGGCCAAATGGAATCTGGGAAAGGCAATAACATAGATCGAAGCCCCATGGGCGAGTAGGTGAAGAAAAGGGACCTTCTTTGGCTTCTCGCGTATCCTGTCTACCAGGTCATCGGCACGATCAGGCATGAGGGAAGCCATGCCGTGGCGGCAATGGCGGAGGGGGTCGAGGTCAAGAAGTTCGTATTCTGGCCCAATATCGACCTGGGGCGTTTCACCTGGGGGTATGTATCTTGGGATGGCTACCGAACCTGGTTTGCCACAGCTGCCCCGTACTTCTGTGACCTGGTCACCTTCTTCATTGCCCTCTTGATCATTCTCGAGGCTAAACCCAAGCCACGGTGGCTATGGATCAACGTCCTGATAATCGGGATGCTGTCACCTTTCATAAACAGCTTGAATGCCTACGTGGGTGGGTCAACCAGTAGCCTGGGTGATGTCGGCCGCCTGGCGAACTCTCTTGATCCTATTGCCGTTCACCTGTTCTTCGCTCTCACGTTAGCGTTCTACGCTTGGGGCCTATACTACTGCTACTTTCGCAAGAAAACGTGGCATCCAGAATAGCCTATATCCTCCGCCTGGCGGGTAGCCCGGAAGGTGCGTGAGAGAGAACATTATGGGGGCCCTTTTGGGGTACGTCACACCAGCGTATTCTATTACCTTAAACGCGCACGCTGAACGGCAAAAGTTCTGCGTTATTGCGACACCACAATCCACAAAGTATTGACTTCAGGCCTCTGATACGTCCACAATAAACGCCCGTGGAAATACTCTTGATATTCCTGTTCGCCATCCTGGGTCTGCTGGTGGGCAGCTTCCTGAATGTATGCATCGACCGTCTGCCTCAGCATAAGTCCATTGCATTTCCACCGTCTCACTGTGAAGCCTGTCAGCACAAGCTAGCCGTCAAAGATCTCATCCCTGTATTCAGCTACCTCAGGCTTCGTGGTCGTTGCCGGTACTGCCAGGCATCCGTACCCAGAAGGCTGTTCTGGGTGGAACTCGCCACCGCAGCGATATTCGCTCTCCTGTACTGGCACTACGGTTTGAGCGCGCAGCTAGGAGTTATGGCCTTCTACGCCTGTTTATTCACTATTATTTTTGTGATCGACCTGGAGCATGGACTCATCCTGAACAAGGTGGTTTACCCAAGCATGGTTGTGGCTCTCCTATTGTCTTTATACCCCTGGCCCTGGTTCAGTGAGTCTATGGGCATGCGAGTTGCCTACGCTGCCCTGGGCGGCGCCATTGGCTTTGTCATATTCCTGCTGATCGCCCTGGTCTCCCGCGGCGGCATGGGTTGGGGAGATGTTAAGCTCGCTGCTTTGATTGGTCTGGCCACCGGCTTTCCCCTGGTTTTTCTCGCCATTATTATGGGGGCTATCCTTGGTGGCATAGTAGCCGTAGCTCTGTTGATAGCCAAGAAGAGAGGACGCCGGGAGGCGATTCCCTTTGGCCCCTTCCTTGCCCTGGCCGCTATGGTAACCTTACTCTGGGGAAGTAGTATACTAGGTTGGTACCTGGGGCTGATGCAGTAACTTGGCATGGGGAACGAAAGGATTCCTTCACGCCGCAGACCCCAGACATGAAGAATCCCAACCACTGGACTCGAAGTCCCAAGTTCCAATGATCAAACCAAGAAGGTTCCGAAATCAGGATTCGGGATTTGCTCAGGATTCAGAGCCCGGAACTCAATCTGTTTACGCTGCCCGTGACTGTCTGGTGAACTTTATGTAAACACAGGCTGGGCTCACTTCCTTGTGAACAGGGCAAAGAAACGGTCCTGATACTCCGGGAATAGACCCCAGCGGTTTAGCTCGGTCGCCAAGGCCGGGGCTCGCGAAAGGTTCCGGCTTGCTTGCTCGAAAAGGTCTTCAATGTAATCCCTTGCACCCTGCGGTACTCCACCGGCATCCATGTCCAGAAAGCCCCGGCGATCAAATTCAGCTATATTAGTGCGGACCGACCTGGTAGTAAGCTCATAGATGAACATGAGTAAGGATACGTCCCACAGTTCCTCCACCCCCCTAATTATGGTGCTCAAGGGCCTATGCTCCTCCTCTATTTGGGAACTGAGCTTGCTTATCACCTGCTTGACAGGCTCGGAGACGACGTTCATCCCCTTCGGTTCATTCTTATAACGGTAGAAGATGCCCGAGTCATGAGGACGGTCACGAGCCATCATCGCTATGTATCTTCTTGCTTGATCGCTAAAGCCTTCTACGTTGACCAGGTAAGCGGGAGTGACAATTCTGGGCCTTTCCGCAATTACCTTCCCGTCCCTGACAACACTAAGGTTTCCTACCAGTTCGGTGACCACGTAGTAATCAATAACAGAACTGCCAAAAGTCGCCAGATTCTGCTGTGGCGCCCGGACTAATTCCGTGTTCTCCAGGGCATACCTGACTTTGTCATCCATCTCCATCATAGACTCCAATTCAGCTTGTTATACAGCCCCTGGCTCCCTGTCATCTTCCAGACTAATCGCGAAAACTCTCACACCATTCCCTACCCGCCGAAATCGTCCCATTTCCAATTGGCGGTGTCCCGCGAAAATCTCTCGATTTTCGTGGCTTATTCTAAATGAACATCTTGACCGCATAGAAGTTACGCTTTACCTTATCCTTGCCGGCAATTATGCCACCCGCTTCGGTGCTGTGACCGGGAACAAGGTATTCCACGTCAAGCTGAGATAGCTCGTCAATGCTCTTCCGCAGCAAGGAAGGGCTGCCACCGGGGAAATCAGTCCTGCCTATGCTGCCGGCGAAGACCACATCGCCGCTGATCAGTATTTTGTCCTCTTCCAGATAGAGGGCAACAGAACCGGGGGAATGACCCGGGGTAACGAAGACCTTCACCGCCATCCTGCCGTTTCTAACCCCCAGAGACAAATCGCCCTCTTTGAGATAGAAGAAGGGACTAGCCTCCGGCGGCTTACCGCCGAACATCTGAAAGAATATCTTCCCCGTCGTGCGATAGAACTCATCCTCCTCACGGGACAAAGTGAACAAGGCACCGCTTTTCTTGACAACCAAATCGGTGGCTTCAATATGGTCGGGATGGCTATGGGTGCCAATCACCAGACCAATATCCTCGATTCTGAACCCATCCTTTTTCATAGCCTCACTAAGGGAATCAAAACAAGGCTCCCCGAGCTCATTCCTGACGTGCCCGGGATCCACCAGTACGTGCGGATGCTCTCCCCTCAGGACCGAGGGCCATAAGACGGCATTGCAGTTATTGCCGCTGCCCTGCCATACATAACAATAGAAATACTCCGCCAGCTTCACAGACTTATGATGAATCATAGTTTGAACCTCTCTAACATTATAGGCTAAAATGCACTGAGGGTGGTAATTGTCATCACCCGTCATTGCGAAGCACGGCAATGCCGAGCCAATCTCGGGAATAGAGACCCGAGGTCGCTTCGCTTTCACAAGTCGGGGCCTGCAGCGGCGCAACGAAAGGAACTCAGATGAGCGAGCTAAAGAGTGCCTGGGAAGTTGCTCAAGAGAGAGCAAGTAGACTGGGCAAGCTGTCAGCCGAGGAAAAGGAACAGCAAGAAAGACAAAGGTACCGTCAGGCGGGTCAGGCGCTGGCACAGAAATGGATGGACAGTTCCCAAAGAGTGGACCTGACTGCGGAGCTAAGCAAACACGAAGAAAAGGGGAGAGAGATAATGGAGCAGGCCGTGATCGAGCACCTGCTAGAGGCCGTGGGGTTTGCCAGTACCGAGGCCATAAACAACGTGAAGCGGACAATCACGGCGATAAGCAGCTTGAAGCCTGAACTGCAGCCCAGGGCAGAAGAAGTGGGCCGGCTTGTTCAAGAATATGAATTGGCAGAGAATAAGATGAGACAGGAACTAGAGAGCCGGTACAGGGAAACCCTGCACCGGTTGAGGATCTCAGGAACAGCGGTAGAGGCCGTCAATATTGAAGATAGTCCACAATGGCAACCAGCTCGACAGGAGCTGGTTGAATCTCTTGCCCCGAGACTCAATGCCTTGAAGCAAGCATTACTCGACACCTAAAGAGAACTCCGCTTCGCTATCCAGCAGCCGTTCAGCACCTTTTAATCACCTACCTATCCGGCCTCAGATTCGTGACCGGCCAGCACCTTGAGCCACCTCTGCACTGTCCGCGGGCTCACTTCAAATATGCGGGCAATCTCCTTGACGCTCTTGCCTCCCTGCTTCAACTCCAGCATCCTCTGGGCTCGCCTGCGCTTTAGGAACCTCTCTTTCCCCCAGGGCTCTTCCTTAAGGCAATCGGGGAAGGGGCAGTTGAGACAGGAGGGAAAGAGCTCACAACCCTTGTCGTCGTAGGGAAATTCCTCGGGCAGCAGGTCCCAGAGCAGTTCAGTTTCCATGACTGCGAATAAATTAGCACGTCCGTTCTAAAAGGGCAAGGGGGTTTTGTCCCCCTTAGTCCCCCTCCTAGGATAAGAGGGGGTTAGGGGGGAGTTACGACGATTACCCTACAGCTTTGATGCCCCCCTTGTCCTCTTTTACCTTAAGGGGAGGGTAAGGGAGAGCCTTGCGTTAAGGGGGAGGCAAGGGACAACACCGCCGGCTTAGTGGAGAGTGTACGATACAGCCGGCAGCGGGGAACGACCCTGAACGGTCGCACTACGAGGAAAGGCTACGGTCTCACCTTTGGGGTCAGGAGCCGGGGCTTTCGATTTCTCATTCGCCATTTGGGCTTTGAGCTTTGTTTGACATAGGGGCTTTGGCATTTATCATTGTTTGGGGACGTGGCCTGCGCACGCCACGCGGTGCCTCGCTACACCAGGGGTATTGACAAATGAAAGGCGGCGGTTATAATAAAATCTAAAGCTATTTTGGCATGTAGGTGGATTTACCTATTGACAAAATAGACATAATGGTTTTAGAGTATTTGGAAACCCGCAAAGCGGGTGGTATTGTTATGTGCTCTGA
>CAYFSE010000284.1:0-4101 GCA_964345725.1 uncultured Dehalococcoidales bacterium | reverse complement strand
CAAGCTCATCCTACTTCCTGTATTAGCTTTCGTTCTTCCAGTTCATGTTTGTATCTTTCTAGTTTCTGCACTACAGCTTCCCTTACAAAATCAGTCTTTCTAGGCCAATACCTAAACTCATCAACAATCCTCTCAACCTCCCTAACAAGAGAAGTTGGAAGAGAAATAGTCGAAAACCTAGGATTCACCCTCTTCCTAGACTTACCCAAAACCCTCACACAACCAATTCAGCCAGAAGGCCCATTAAGCCTCGAGAAGCCCAACCAAAGCAGATACGCCTTATCACGAAGCCAACCACGAAGCCTCGGCGCCCAACCGAAGACCCCAGCCCCAACATAGATAGGCAAAGCCCTCTCAACCTCCATTCTCGCCGCCTTGAGAGCCCTAACCCTCACAGTCGATCCGAGCTTCCCAATGAGATCCCTGAGAAGACTAATCAGCTTAGGATTGACGACGCACCGCCTCAACCTAGCATAAACCATGCAAGCCCTATAGAAACCCCTCTGCAAACCGTCAAGCAACCGCCAATTCCCATTCCTCAAACCCCTAAGCTGAAAAGCCCTCAGAACCCCATAGGACAAACCAGACAAAACAAAACCCTCAACAACTCATGATCCACTAGACCTCTCCCATAAATCACCCATAACTCAACTACAGAACTTAGATCACAATTCTACACCCATTCCCCATATAAAGCTTATGTAGCCAAAATCGCCCCCAAAAGCAACACACAAAGGAAAATGAAAGCCGTTTCCCCACACCAGACACCTAGCAGAGCATTTTGCAAGCATCTTCTATCCAAACCTCTCCAGTTCCTGTTCATTTGTCAGAGCCGCGCGGCGCGCTAAATGTTAAATGGGTGACCGGGCAAGATTTGTCGGGAAGGAGATTCCCGATCTTGAAGACAACAATAGGAATCCCGTACGGCGAAGGAGAGAAGAGCTTTCAGGTCGACGAGGAGAATATTCTCTGCAATCTTATGCCTGAACTTCCGCCGAGACCTTCAATGATATTAGAGAGTCAAAGGATTAGAGATGCTCTTCAGAATCCGATCGGAACAGGAACGATCGGAAGTCATGCTGGCAAAGGAGACACAGTTGCACTGCTTGTTGATGATTGGACTAGAACAACCCCTGCCTACAAGGTAGTTCCAATCATACTGGAAGAGTTACTGGATAGCGGAGTCAAACCTGAGAACGTAGGAATCATCGTGGCACGTGGCACCCACTCACCACTGAATAGACAGCAGATGGAGGAGAAGCTGGGGAAGAATACCGTCGACAATTATCAAGTCCATAACCATAACCCCCTTCGTGACCTGTCATATCTGGGTGAATCCCGGAAAGGGACATCAGTCTTCGTCAACAAGTCTTTCATGCAAGCTGACTTCAAAGTCGCCGTCGGCGGGATTCTTGCCCACCCAATTGCTGGATATGGGGGTGGAGCAAAGATCATCGTTCCCGGCGTAGCTGGCGCAGAAACCATAAATCAGAATCATTCATTGGCAGATAATCCCAACGTTGGAGTGGGAATGGTAGAAGGAAACCCCGTGAGAGAAGATATGGAAGATATTGCGAGAATGGCCGGTCTAGACTTCATTGTCAACGTAATCTTGAACCCACAAAATGAGATCATCGATGCTGTGGCCGGAGACGTAGTGAAAGCGCATCGGCAAGGGATTGTTGGCTACAATCGATTCTACGGTGTCAAGGTTGGTGAGGCCGCAGACCTAGTTGTCTTGGGTGCACATCCGAGAGACGCCACAATCTACCATGGAACTTTCGCCCTGCCATGTGCTGTTCCGCTAGTCAAGGAAGGAGGCCCCATAATATGGGTGGCACCTTGTCTCACAGGTCCAGGTACACAGCTCGAGCGGGAAGAATTCCGGAAAATGTTATCAATACGACCGAGTCAACTCATGATGTCTATCAGGAACGGTGAGATCCCGGCATCAGGAGGCGTCTTTGACTGGTGCACATCAAAGGTAGTACATAGAAACAACGTCATACTCGTTTCAGACATGGTCTCTCAGAGAGAAGCGGAGGAATTCGGATTCGACAGTGCAGAATCAATTCAGAAGGCTGTCGATCAAGAGCTAAGCCGGAACAAAGATGCGAAGGTGGCGGTCATCCCAGTCGGCGGTCTCGCTGTCCCGATTCAACAGATCTAGTCTTCCTGCGAAGAGAGCTAGCTGGGCAAAACTGCAAGCCAATTGCATTCAATGTTTGTATCTGCCGTATCTCTCCACAGTCCTTCCTACCGCGTTGTAGTTGACCAAAGGCGTGTACTGGTTCAGAGTGCAGCCCGAAGCGACAATGAAGCCGCCGCCCTTTCCAGCGCCGTCGATGGCTTTCCTGACCTCCGCCGACACTTGCTGGGGTGTGCCCTGCAGCATTGTGTGCCTATGGTCTACCCCTGCCACGAGACAGAACTTCTCCTCGTAGACTTTCTTGGCGGTATGGATGGAGGTGAAGTTCCGGTCCCACCAGTTGATGGCTTCTACAGGATACTTTTTGAACCAGCCTTCCTCCATTAGGCCCCCGTTCTTTTGGGGGTTCTCCACATCGTTGCTGCAGATGTGAAGGAGCTTGATGGGCACATCCCTCAGAGCGTCCAAAACCATCCTATCATAACGCAAAGCGTACTCCTCAAGCTGTTCTATGCTCATCCTAGACCATATCTGTCCGCCGCCCCCTATGCCGAAGAAGATGCCCGTGGCGCCCTCGTCGACGCACTCTCTGGCGAAGTCAATGCAGGTCTGCGCGATGGTCTGAAGCCCCTGCCTAAGAACGTCCGGCTGGTCCTCCATATCGGCGTAGACTCTTTCTGGATCTGAGACCCCGTGTAGAGCTTGCACGATAGGGCTGGCTATCGTGTAGATGAAGGGCATGCTCCCCAGATCTCGAGCTAGGATCTCTACAGCTCTTAGGTTCTCCCTTAGCTCCTTTCTTGGGTCGAGCACCCAGAGCTTCTCCCAGTCATCAGGCTCCTTCACCACGACATCCAGTGTAGGAGCGTTCTCTTCATTGTCTGCAAAGTGGAACTTGGAGCCCCACTGGAAAGCCATATACCTATAGAAAGGTGTGACTTTGAGCAGGTCCATCTTGTAGTCAAGGGCCCTCAGGAGTGCCATATGGGCCTTGGCCGACTCCTCTCCATCCCTGCTAGCCTTCTCCCAACTGTAATATTTGAGGAACGGCACTGCCGGGAAATGCCCCCAGAGGGTCCATGGCACCCTATCCGGTATCTCCCGCCGCATCGCAGCCATAACTCGCTCGTATCTATCAGACTCCATAGCCAATCGCCCGTAGCAGTCGTAATCCCATTAACAGAACCCACTGGTTATTCCGGCCAATACACCGTACTAACAAAGAACTTATAAGCGCATATGTCCGCACCCACGACGGGGAGAGAGGGTCAGCGTTGGCCAGATGAATTCAGCATAAGGCCAATAGAGGGTCGAATGAGAAATATGTTGGTGTAGGAGAGACTGATATGAGCAACAACAGATCGAGAGATCGAAGTTGGAATACGCATCGGCGAGTTCAGTCCGGGAAAGTACAATGCAATCACCGACGTAGACTCAGTCAGGGTTGGACACGCCACAGCTAGCTAGGCCGTCGAGCAGACGTATAGAGGCGCCGTTGAGAACATAATTAGGTACTTGAAAGGGTTGAGGCCCTACTGGATAATTAATCCCAAGGCCCATAATGAATAGATGCAACGTGTTTCCTTGGCTAGCTAAAGCTTCGGGTCTAGCACTGCCATTCAACCTTCGATGGCGTATCGTTCCGCATCGTCCACTGGGGAGTAACCGAGGAGTTCACGTGCATTGCTGATCTCCCAGTATTTCCGTGTGTTGTCTGAGATTCCATAGAAGACGCCGAAGGGCAGGTCTGTCTCTATGCTGCGCCATACTAGCTGAGCCATGTCTCGATTACTGATCCATGTGGAGAGGACTCTGCCCTTCAAGGGACCTGGAGGATCCTTCCCCAAAAAGGAGCCGATTCTGAGACAGATAATCGACATCCCAAACCGGTCAACGTAGTATCTGGCCAAGGCTTCACCGAAAGCTTTGCCAACACCATACAGCGAATCAGG
>CAYFSE010000283.1:0-5764 GCA_964345725.1 uncultured Dehalococcoidales bacterium | reverse complement strand
ATAAAGACAGTATATGGAGTCGGCTATAAGTTTGTCGGAGGCGAACAGTGATACATCGGTTGTGGTTTCGTCTGGCGTTGAGTTTCGCAGTGATAATATTGGTGACCGTCTTTACGATATATTTCTTCGTCAGCGAGCGCATCGCCGTCGAAATCGAAGAGTATAAGAGAATAAGCGAGCAATACCGTTTGAGTCAAATACGCTTCAGCTTATATGCCTTCTATGTTGACAACGAAAGTTGGGAGGGCGTACAGTCCGTCGTTGAAGATACGGCGCTCTTTTCTGGATACCATATCGTACTGGTTGCTACCAACGGGACAGTAGTAGGTGATTCAGAAGGAGAGCTTACAGGCGCCAATTACACTAACTCACACGAACGTTCTCTCAATCTGACGTGGGCGGACGAGCTTGTGGGAAGAGCATACGTCACTGCTGACCCCACCGCGGAGGAATATGTTGCTCCGTTTCTGAGATTGTCTGCGTCAATGAATCGGTCTCTTCTCCTGGGAGGTTCGGTGGCAATTGGTATCGCTTTGCTGTTGACCTTTGTCCTATCGCGGAGGATGACGTCACCCATCGGAGTGCTGGCCGGGGCTGCCAGACGATTGGGGCACGGAGATCTGTCCCAGAGGGTTCGGTTGCGGGGCGAGGGTGAGGTTACAGCACTAGCTGAAGCCTTTAACTCCATGGCGGCTGACTTGGAGTACGCCGAGCAAATACGACGAAACATGGTCGCCGATGTCGCTCATGAATTGAGGACTCCCCTCTCCAATATTCAGGGCTATTTGGAGGCAATTCGCGACGGGATGATAGAGCCGGATGCCGCTGCTATTCGTTCTCTCAACGAAGAGACAGCTCTGCTTTCGCGACTAGTCAATGAACTCCAGGACCTAAGTCTCGCTGAAGCTGGCGAGCTGAAGCTGGTTTATCAGGCAGAAGACGTCGCCGACCTCGTGAAACAGGCGGTGACTCCCTGGCAGCCCCAATTGACAGCAGGAGAGATATCAGTGTCCCTCGAATTGGCCGACGACTTGCCACTGGTCAACATCGACTGGCAGCGTGTCAACCAAGTACTGCACAACATTCTGGAAAATGCGGTGGCTCACACTCGGAAGAGAGGCTGTATTAACGTGGCGGCCAGCCGAAAAGGCAGATGGGTAGAGGTGAGCGTATCTGATACAGGCGAAGGCATTCCTGCTGAAGATTTACCCCATATCTTCGAGCGTTTTTACAGGGTGGACAAGTCTCGTGCCAGAGCCACGGGCGGCAGTGGTCTGGGGCTTACTATAGCCAAGCGTTTGATAGAGGCCCATGGTGGAACAATCGGAGTACAGAGCAAGCTGGGGGAGGGAAGCCGTTTTTCATTCACTCTGCCTATCGCAGAATAGGACTCGCAGTCGTTGCCTATCTAGCGCGTGGCCAGTGAGTACAACAATCCTTCTTGGTCGATGTTCCAGTATTATACGAGGCACATCTTGAAGAGGGATTCTCTGTATGAATAGAGACCTACTGTTTGGCTTACTGGCTTCGGGTGTGGCACTGATAGGAGCAGTCCCCGCGATAGCCTTTGTGGGCCTGCCTTAATTGACTCGCTTATGCAAATTGCCATTCTTCTAGCTCTTCAGAGTCCTTGATCGAACGCCGGACAGGTTACGACCGTACGAATACTGGCATGGCAGCGCTGTTTCGTTCTGGGTATGGCTATATTGAGGGGAAGGACTTTGCATTGTCACGGGGCATAGCTGATAGAATGGGCAATTAGGCGGTTTGGTGGATCATGGATGAAATTTCAATCCAGGTGCCAGCTGCCGACCGCGCACTGCGCGAAGTCGCTCCATCCCACAGCAATCATGGTGCCGTCGGAGCTAACCCCTACAGTGTGGTAGTCGCCTGCAGCGACCTGGACGATGTTCGACCAGCCGTCGACATTGCGCTGGCCCGCCCAGTTCGCGCCCGCGGCAACCACGGTGCCGTCTGACTCCAGCCCCACGGTGTGCCTACCGCCTGCAGCGACTTGGATGATGTTCGTCCACATGCGGACATTGCACTGCCCTCTGTTGTTGTATCCGGCGGCGACCGCGGTGCCGTCGGACCTAAGCCCCACAGTGTGGTAGTCGCCTGCGGCGACTTGGACGATGTCCGTCCAGTTGCCGATATCGCATTGACCGTTGTCGTTGTTTCCCACGGCGACCACGGTACCGTCTTCCTTAAGCCCCACCGTATGGGCGTAGCCTGCGGCGACTTGGACGATGTCCGTCCAGCCGCCCACATTGCACTGCCCTCTCCTGTTATCTCCCACGGTGGCGACGGTGCCGTCTTGTTTCAGCCCGACCGTGTGATAGTGCCCTGCTGCGACGCAGATCATGTTCGACCAGTTGCCGACATTGCACTCGCCGTGGTAGGTGTACCCCATGGCGATCACCGTGCCGTCATCCTCAAGCCCCACGGTGTGGGCATAGCCTGCGGCGACCTGGGTGACATCCGTCCAGCCGTCGACACTGCACTGTCCGTAGTATGGGTCGCTGTAGCCTATGGCCACCACGCTGCCGTTGGACCTGAGTCCCACCGTGTGATAATAGCCTGCGGCCACCATGAAGTTGACCTCATCAAAGTTGGCGGTGATAGAGCAGTGATCTTCTATTGTGATGGTGGTTATGGCATCATTAACGTTGGCAATTGTGTCCACATCCCCAGTCCATTTGACGAAGCAATGGCCCACCTCAAGGCCAGCTACAAGGTCGATCACTGTGCCTGCGTAGTAGGGAAAAGTCCCCTCTCCAGGGGTGGCTACCGATCCTCCAGCGGTACTGGCGATAGTGAGGGTATGGGATTCGCGACTACCATAACCTACCGTCCCGGCAATTAGGACCATTGCAATTAGAAAGACACTAATCGTTCTCATACACGCGAGCTTGAAAATGCTATTGTATCAGTGGCGACAAGGTTATCGATAGATTACAGTATCCAAAACATGCCTTGGAGGGAAGAAAGCGCAATACGCAAGACTGTTACCACCATTGAATAAACATGGCGATGTTTGATTCTTTTGCACTATGACCAGATCTCCGACAAAGGGTCCATGAGTATTGTACCGGCTTCCTCTCTTGACTGCAAGACGTGCAACGGTCCTGTTGTCTAGTAGCTCTGGAGGCGAACCGCTGTGCTTTATTCAGTGTGGCTCAGATGTGGATATTCCTGTACTGAACGTAGAATCTCAGCGCGTGCAGTCCGTTATGCCAGCTTTATATCGGAGTCAGTGTTTGCTTCTTTGAGAAAGTCCAACAGGATCCGGCTTTTCAAGTCGTTGCGACCGCGCAATGGAGCTACAAACTTGCCTTTAATCCAGACATGCTCTGGCTCAACATGGATCAGTACGCGAGGGCTGTTCGTAGCTTCCTTCAGAAACTGAGGGTAGCCATTTTGAAATACTCGGCCCGCCTCTCTCAAATAAACTTCGTCCTGCCTCTTCAGGATACTTTCTAGTAGCCTACTAGCCTTCTCCACGTTAGTATCAGTGGTGAGGGGGATACGAACTTCATCAAACATATAGTCAGAGGAAACAGCCTGAGAGTGTTCTGAATAGTCCTTTGAGTAGTTCAATACGGGTTGGTCTAGGATCATCATGTTTGGCAGATGTAATAGCCTGCCAGTGAGCTCCCCTCCGAGTTTTTCGTCTTCTCCAACTTCTTCTAGAATAGTATGGAGTAATCCCACCCTTCGCACGTCGCCCTTCACGTTACTAATACGAATTCTGTCCCCTATGCCGCAAATATCGCAGAAGGTGATGACAAAGTAAGCTAGAAAACTGCCGGTGTATTTCTGGAGAGCTAGAGCCAGCCCCAAGGTGAGAATAGGCACCCATATAGCGACCTGAGGCACATAGACCGCTGCCACCACCGTAGCTGCAGCTAGTGCCGCCACTATGCCAAGAATCACAGCTGCGGTGAGTAGCCTGACACCACGTACTTTCGGACGAACCATTAGTGCGATTACTTCATTGCGATATCAGCTGCCACCTAAAGGCAAGTGGTACGCACATCTCTCTCTTGCTCTCTCAAGAACTACGGGAATTCTATGATCCACTTTGACTCCACGCGCTCTCTTATGTTGGCGTCGATGAAGACCGAAGATGTCACCGCCGATTGAGTGAATCCCTTATATGTCTCAGGTGAAAACAGGTCCAAGTAATGAGCCCTGCCCGTTCTCTGTTAGATCTTGTGTCTTGTAGCGATTATAGCACGGTTGCGCGCCAATAGCTTGCCTTGGATGACCCAGTTTTAGCTGGATGGCGAGAAACAGAGTGCATTAAGAGAAGTGCTGAAAGCGATAAACGGTGTGTCCAAAAGAATGGCCTCGGTATACGGAATCACTGTTGCAAGAAGATCGGGAAGTTTGCTTCTTTTGCACTATAACCAGATTTCCGATAAGGAGTCATTGACTATCCTGCCCACTGTGCCGCTTGCTTAGAAGTTATGTAACAGACCTGCTTTATACCAGCCTTTATGGAGTGCTTGCCACGAACTTCTTCTTATCCATTTTGCAGATAATTTGTATCGTATGCCGACCCGACATAGCCGCCGTCGGCACGCTACCGCCCGGCTCAACCCATTGCCCCGCCATGTAGAAGTTCTCGAGTCTCGGCAGCGTCTTGCTCATGCGCATCCTTAGAGTCTTTGTAGTTTCTAACCAGCCCTGGAAGCTACCTCGCCAGTTGCCAGTGTAGCGTTCCCAAGTCATAGGTGTCGCCACATCGGACATCTCCACCTGCGCGGCCAATCCTGTGAAACGTCGGTTGAGCGAAGCAACCACCTGGTCGGCGATCTGCTGCTTCTCCGCTTTATAGCGCTCAGGGTCTTGCTTCAACTTTTTCCAGTAGTCGTAGTCAGAAGCGAACATGACTCTCACAAACGTCTTGCCCGCCGGTGCCAGGCTAGGATCGAAATTGTATATCTGCACACTCAGTCGTTTCCGTTCCTGCCCACCAATATTAACCGGCTCATCGAGTGGATAGTCTATTCCCGTCACGGTAGGCGCAATGTCCTCGAACGAGCGGGCTACGCCGAGCCCGATGTAGACTAAGGGTGAATAGAGAGAAAGCTTATCATAGTAGCCTTGGATTCTGTCGTTGATGTACTTTCCATCCAACATGTCAAATATGGTGGTGTGACCGTCGGCGGCGGAGATGACGATGTCGCTACGGTGCTCACTGCCGTCAGCCAGTCGCACGCCAACCGCCCGGTCATTTTCCATCAGGACCTTGATGACCCGTGACTTGTAGTGAATCTCGCCTCCTAGTGCAACATAACGCAGCTCGACAGCTCGGGCCAGGTCTAGGGAGCCACCTACCGGATAGCCGCCCGTTTTTTGGTCCATCCAAGCAAAAGTGGTAAGCACAGCCATTATTGGAAAGTCAGGGGGATTTTGGAGATTGAAGATAAAGGGAAAAGCCTGGCGCAAGAACGGATTCTTGAAACGTTGGGCAACGTCCTGGATTGTGATCTCACCCCATTTTCTCCACAACCCCAAGTAGGGACGCATCTTGGATATCATTTTAAGCCTGTCAATTGGGCCGAATAGCTCGGGCGCTTTTTGCCAAGGTATAGGAAAGTGAACCATCTTGCGAATCCCTGTAGCGAACTCTTCGATGGCATCCTTGTCCTCCGGGGCAAGCTCCTTCATATGCTGCTCCAAGCGGTTTGTGTCGGAGTAGACTATAAAGACCTTGCCTTCCTTGCCTTCAATCCGAGCATATTGTTCGTGGTTA
>CAYFSE010000282.1:0-2711 GCA_964345725.1 uncultured Dehalococcoidales bacterium | reverse complement strand
GGCTAATGGCAAGATAGCCCACCGCTTATTCAAATGCCCTTCGCGTGCTCGACGGCGTTCAGGAAGATGCGGAAGCCATCCCCATGATCTCGTCGGGCCTGCGTGGTCCACCTTGGATGTTGGATCCAGCGGATGAATCGCTCCGGATGGGGCATCAGAGCAAAAATGCGACCGGTAGCATCGCAGATGCCGGCTATGTTGCTCATTGAGCCATTGGGATTGTGAGGGTAGCCGGCCCGAATGTCTCCTGCCTCGTCGGCGTAGTAGAGTGCCACATTCAGCTCTTCTAGTGCCCCCGGTTCAATCACCACCTTGCCTTCTGCGTGCGCCACTGGGAGATACATGAGATCTACTCCCCGTGTAAAAATGCAGGGGCTTGTCTTATTGGCGCGGAGGTAGACCCAGCGACACTCAAACTTGCCGGAATCGTTGCCAGCCAGAGTTAGCGATTGCGAGTCTTCACCCGTCGATTCAGGTAACAGGCCGGCTTTTACCAAGACCTGAAAACCGTTACAGATGCCCAGAATAAGCCTGCCATCGTCGAGAAACTTCTGAGTTTCATCCCTTAGCTTGAGCTTTAGTTCGTTGGCCAGGATTCTCCCCGCCGAGATGTCATCCCCGTAAGTAAAGCCGCCGGGGATGACCATTATCTGGTAATTGGAGAGATGTCTCTGGTGATGGACAAGTTCATTCACGTGGACCAAGTCCACCTGGGCTCCGGCTCGTTCCAAAGCAAAGGCAGATTCCACGTCACAGTTAGTCCCGGGGGCCCGCAGTATCAGCGTTTTCACCTTGGTCATCATATCGAGTCCTGTCAGCGAAGGGGCCTCTGCCAGGCCTCCTTGAGTTCAGCAATCGAGGCTGCAAGCACTAGTTCCCCGTTAAGACCGTAGACCTCTAACTTGTTGTTGCCTGTAACCTCTCCGATGGCGGCGAAGTCAGTCCCGGTCATCATACCTTCAAACCGCGGCTTCTCCTCGGGGGCTACCTCTACCAGGAACCTTGTATTTGATTCGGAGAAGAACACATAGTCGTCTCTATCGATGGCTTCGCCTAGGGGTACCTTTCCTAAATAGATTACCATCCCCAAGCCGCCGGCGAAGGCCATCTCGGCGGCAGCCACTCCGATGCCTCCTTCACTCAGATCATGACAGGCACTGACCAGGCCCTTCTCCATGACGGCGCTGAGAGCATCCATGAGCCTCTTACCGTTTCTGGAATCAACCCTGGGCACCCGGTTGCCTACATAACCGTGAATACCGTAGTATTGTGAGCCGCCGAGCTCATTCCACGTCATGCCGACGATGTACACCGTGTCGCCCTTCCGTTTGCAGTCCATTGCAACTGCCTTCTCCACATTATCCATGATGGCCACCGCAGAGATGAGCAGAGTCGGGGGAATACAGATAGTCTCTTTCTCAGTCTCAAACTCGTTATACAGACTATCCTTGCCGGAGATGAATGGTGTTGCATAGCCCAGAGCAACATCGTAGCAGGCCTGTGCCGCCCGCACCAAGCCACCCAGTCTGTCCGGCTTATCCGGATTACCCCAACAGAAATTGTCCAGCAGCGCCACCTTGCGAAGACTGCCCCCGACGGCCACAACTTGTCGCAGCGCCTCGTCTACGGCAGAGGCGGCCATCCAGTAAGGGTCAATGTCTCCGTACTTGGGATTGATGCCGTTGGCCACCACGATACCCCTGTCGGAATCGAGTACCGGTCTAACTATGGCGGCATCACTGGGACCATCATTGTCTACTCCCGTGAGGGGCTTGAGGACGCTGCCTCCCTGTACTTCGTGGTCGTACTGGCGTATCACCCATTCTTTGCTGCAAACATTCCACGAGGCCAGAACACGCAGCAGGTCTCCGCCCAGATCAGTCGGCTGTGGAAAACTCGGTTCAGCATGCTGTGGCTGCTCCCAGAGACCCTCCTTCTCCAGTTGCGGCAGTCCCTTATGCAGGAACTGCATATCCAGGTCGCCAACGAGATTGCCTTCGTAGAAAAGCTCAAGCCGTTGAGTATTGGTGAACTCTCCGATGACAGTAGCCTCTACCTCCTCACTGTGAAAGAGAGAAATCAGCTGATCGACTGCATTCGGTGGCACAGCCAATACCATCCGTTCCTGAGATTCGGATATCCATATCTCTGTGTAGGAAAGTCCTAAATACTTGAGAGGGACTTGCTCCAGGTAAACGCGCACCCCCGTGTCTTCAGCCATCTCTCCCACCGCTGATGAAAGCCCACCCCCTCCACAGTCTGTGATCCGTCGGTATAGTCCGCGGTCGCGTGCCTTAAGAAGGACATCGATTAGTTTTTTCTCCGTAATGGGATCACCAATCTGAACGGAACTGCTCGAGACCGCCTCCGACTCCTTGGTAAGCTCTCCCGACGCGAAGGTGACCCCATGGATGCCGTCACGCCCGGTTTTGCCCCCTGCCAGAACAACCAAGTCGCCTGGCTGTTGCTGTCCCCTCTGACTCACCTCTGTGGGTAGTAGTCCTACTGTCCCGCAGAACACCAAAGGGTTGCCCATGTATCGCTCGTCAAAGAGAATGGCGCCGTTTAGCGTGGGTATGCCAAGCCGGTTTCCGTAGTCGGCCACGCCGGCCCGGACGCCCTTGAAAATGCGACGTGGATGCAGCACACCATGAGGGAGTCTATCGTACGGGAAATCAGGAGGGGCAAAGCAGAACACATCAGTGTTCAAG
>CAYFSE010000281.1:0-2555 GCA_964345725.1 uncultured Dehalococcoidales bacterium | reverse complement strand
TGATTCATAACGGCATATGGATATTGGTTCATCTACCATTGTCCATCTTCTTCGGCCTCCTTCTAGCTGTGCTTCTCAGAGATGTTAAGGGAGGCGCAATCATCAAATCAGCGGTTTTTCTGGGGATGGTTATCCCGCTGATAGTGGGCGGCATCCTGCTACGGTTTATCTACGACGAGAGAGCAGGGATACTGAACGGACTCCTTAGAGTTGTAGGGCTGGGACACCTAGCCAGAACGTGGACTGCTTACCCCCAGACCATCCTCTTAGCCCTGATCCTTGGAAGCGTTTGGATTTGGACAGGCTTCAGCATGATAGTCTACTCTGCTGGTTTGGAGGGTATCCCCGTAGAGCTTTTTGAAGCAGCCAAGATAGACGGAGCATCCCGTTGGCGAACCTTCTGGCGCCTCACCGTTCCCATGCTGAGACCGGCCACAATAGTCGTCGTTACAATGACGCTCCTCTGGGAACTCAAGATCTTCGACATAGTTTGGATCATACAGCAGGGGGGTCCAGGCGGCGCCAGCAACGTCATGGCCTTAGACATGTTCCTCGATGCTTTCTTTAGTATCCCCTCAAACTTCGGTACGGCTTCGGCCATAGCGACCCTGCTAACTATCATGACGTTCGGGTTCGCGACTTACATGATCAACAAGATGGTGAAAAGTTGACTAGACTAAACAGTTTTGCAAGACTGAAAAAAGCAAAGAAGTTCACGATCTTAACCCACATAATTGCCTGGGCTGTTTCGCTAATCTGGATAATACCTTTTCTTGGAGTCTTAATGGCGTCGATAAGACCCTTACCAGAAATTTTAGACGGCTGGTGGAACTTTGAGGTTTTCAACCCAACGCCGAGGGGTTTCTTCGGGGCTTGGAACCATCCGACTGCCCCACTAAGCAGAGCTCTCCTGAATTCCCTCATAGTCACCATACCATCAACCTTCATACCCATAATTGTCGCGGCCTTAGGAGCATACTCTTTTGCAAGATTCAGGTTTCCCACGCGCGATCTGCTCTTTCTCGCTATCGTTCTTCTCCAAACAATTCCTCAGCAGATGGTCATCGTACCAATCTTTAACATAATGATAAACATAGGTCTCTGGAACAACTACTTAGGCTTAATCCTCGTTCACTCAGCCTTCGCTCTCCCGTGGCAAATCTTCTTCCTGAGAAACTTCTTCTCCATCCTTCCCGTGGAGGTGGAGGAAGCCGCCATGATAGATGGTGCCTCATACTTCAAGATCTTTTATAAGATAGTCTTACCATTGACCCTGCCGGCCCTCGCTTCATTAACAGCTCTCCAACTCGTTTGGGTGTGGAACGACTTCTTCTTCGCCGCTGTCCTCATCAGCTCCCCTGAGTTGAAGCTGGCCACCCAAGCCATACCAGTCATAAAAGGAAGACTCTTCCGTGACTGGACCGTCCTGTCAGCCGCCTCGATAATAGTCATGATAATCCCAATCGCAATGTATGTAGCCCTACAACGCTATTATGTTAGAGGCATCGTAGCAGGAGCGGTTAAGGGCTAGAGCATCATACTAGCGTAGCACCTGTCTTCTTGTCAAAGATGTGTATCTTCTTTGCCGAAAAAAATATCCAGAGCTCGTCTCCCAACTCAGCCTTGAAGTCGGGACTAACTACTGCTTTAACTAGATATTCCCCGACTCTGAGGTCAAGTATCATTACATCTCCAAGGGGCTCTATCACATCGAGCACAGCCTTGATCAAGCCTTTCCCCCTCTTTGCGTCCTTGTAGACAAGGACATCTTGGGGCCTCACACCTAGTATGCACACATCTGAGGTACACTTCTCTGCTGCCTTCACCACATGCTCAGGCAGAGGATACCTGAACTCTCCTGTGTCGAGAGTATAAGGAACTCCTCCCATTAAGTTACAATCAAAGAAGTTGGTGGGTGGACTGCCTATGAAACCAGCTACAAACACGTTGGATGGGTGGTAGTAAATCTCATCAGGTGTACCTGTCTGCTGCAGAAAACCTTCGTTCAGAATAGCAATCTTGTCCCCCATGGTCATAGCTTCAACTTGATCGTGTGTAACGTAAATCGTTGTGATTCCGAGTTCTTTCTGAAGCTTCTTGAGCTCAGCTCTCATGTAAACCCTCAACTTAGCGTCCAGGTTACTTAAAGGCTCATCCATAAGGACGACATGCGGGTCCCTAACCACAGCCCTACCCAAAGCCACTCTTTGTTGCTGGCCTCCGCTAAGCTGTTTTGGCTTTCTCTCAAGAAGCGCCTCTATCTTCAGCAACTCTGCAACTCGCCGAACCTTCAACTTTATCTCATCCTTGTGAACCTTCATGTTTTCCAAGGGAAAAGCCAAGTTTTTGAAGACGGTCATATGAGGATACAGGGCGTAGCTTTGAAAAACCATGGCCACATCCCTCTCTTTGGGGTCTAAATCGTTCACAAGCTTGTCCCCTATGTAAATTTCTCCCTCCTCCGGAGTTTCTAGGCCCGCGATGCATCGAAGAGCCGTAGTTTTTCCACAACCCGAAGGCCCTAGCAGAACCAGAAAATCTTTGTCTTTTGCCTC
>CAYFSE010000280.1:0-4582 GCA_964345725.1 uncultured Dehalococcoidales bacterium | reverse complement strand
TAGGTGGCGATTTCTTGGCTTTCTGGCAGAAGCACCTCGCGCTCCTTTCTCACGAATAAAAGAGGGTATATGATGTCGCTGGCGCAGCAGGGGATCCAGACCGAAAGGAATAAGAACAGAAAAACGTAGGGTAGGAGACGAATCCAATCGGCTACGCCAAAGGCTGTGAAGTAGAATAGCGATGCCCAGGTACTGAGCAGCACGTGTCCAAGATGCGGGATTTTGGTTGTTTGCTTCCAATAGCCGATAGCAATGCCACCGAGTGCCACTAAATTCATCCACCATTCTTCAATAAAAGGCACATGAAACTCCATTTGGGCGTGAAGCAAGGTGCCGCTCAGATAAGGGATGATGGCGTCACTTATCGTGGCTATACCGATCGAGCCTGTCCAGCCAATCAGAACTGCCACCCAGAATTTAGCCTTTCCATATCTCATGTACATAGCTGTGGTTACAAGTGCGCCCAACAAAGCGTGGAGCGGGTGTGAGACATAGAAAACGGTCTGGGAAATGTGGGAAGGCACATTGCCCAAAACCACGATAATCATGATGACAATACCACTGGCCGCGCCGAGGATAGTGAAAGGGACATGCTCTTTGAGTTCTTGTGCTATGCGCTTGCCCATTTCCTATTTCGCCAATTGAGGCTGTTTCCAGTAACAGTGGGAACAGAGGCCGGAAAACTCGGAAATGTGGTATTGAATATGAAAGCCTAGATCACGCGCAAACTCGTTTTCCCCTTGGCACAGTCCGCCGTCGGCAAACTCTTGGATGGCTCCACAGTCGTGGCAGACCATGAAGCGATGGCAGCTTTCTCCAGTATCCAGGCTGCACTTGACAAATCCGCCGCTGGATAGCATCTTGTGAGCTAGATTAAGGCGGGAAAGCAAACGGAGTATACGGTAGATGGTGACATGGTTCAGATGTATGCCCCTAGCCCGCAGAATGCCCTGTATATCGTAGGGGGACAGCGGTTTCTGGGTTTCTTCCAGCACCTCAAGCACCAGCTTCCGTGGCTTGGTTGCCCTATATCCTTGAGCCCGCAGGGTTCGAACCGAGTTTTGCACCACGGCATTATTCTGCCTGGTCGGAAAGATAAATGCAACAATATTGCAATTAGCCCAGAGAGTCGTTGCTCAGGCTTCTTGTTTCTTCCCTTCAGGCCGCCAGTTCTTCAAGCAGTATTGTTGCGGCTTCTTTGTCCAGAGGCTGGTTGTTGTTGCCGCACTTGGGAGACTGCACGCAGGAAGGGCAGCCGTCGGTGCAGGGACATTCTTTCACTGCCTTCAAAGTAGCTTGCCACAGCTTGTTTATCATATCGAATCCTTTTTCAGCGATGCCAATGCCTCCCGGGTGAGCATCGTAAACAAAGATCTGTGCCTTTCCGGTGTCAGGGTGCAAAGGAGTGGAAACACCGCCAATGTCATTGCGGTCGCAAAGGGCAAACAAGGGCAGTATACCAATAGCGGCGTGTTCACAGGCATGCAGACCACCGTGAAAGTCAAGCCCGGCGTTAACTATTTTGTCAACCGCTTTCTGAGGCAAATCAAACCACACCGCCTTAGTAGAGAAGTTCTGTGGTGGCAGATTAAGGTACTCTTCAGTAACGACCTCGTCGGTGAACTGCTTCTTCCTCTTGAAGCCTACTACCATGATAGTAACATCAACATCTCCAAAGTAGACCTTTACACCGGGGCAATCCTTTTCCTTCACTGTCTTCGTGACACGGATGTCGTGTATCTCCACAGTCTGGGTGTAGTAATCTACAGCCCTCGGTTCTGCCCAGGCAATCCGTCTGGGTAAATCGAGTTCCTTGATAAGATAAGATTCACCTTTGTGAAGATAGATGGCGCCGGGGTGTACCTGGAAAAAGGCGACGCTGGCTTCCACCGTCTCCAGCAACTGACCATCCTGATCGTCAATGACGGCGTAATTTTGTCCGGATGTCGACCTGATGTTTATATCCTGAGCGGGATAAGAAATAGCAGTAGTGGGATGCCATCTCTCCTCCCGTTTTCTCAATCTCCCTTCTTGTTCTAGCTCAACCAGCACTGTCCCCGCGGTTGGTCCGAAGAATTCCTCATCCTTTTTATCCAGAGGTTTCTCCCAGGCGGCGCAGAGGAGATGAGGCTTCAGAATGTAAGGATTGTCAGGATTGATTATGGCGTTGTCAAAACTCCTACTGAAAAGATAGTCGGGATTACGCATCAAGTATTGGTCAAGTGGGTTTTCGAGGCCGATGAGAAAGCTCAGGGAGCTGTGGGTGCTCCGTCCACTGCGTCCTGCCTGCTGCCAGGTGCTGGCGATGCTTCCCGGATAGCCGGTAAGCACAGTGGCATCCAAGTCGCCGATGTTTATTCCCAGCTCCAAGGCTGTCGTGGCGACCAGACCGAGAAGCTCGCCTTGGAAAAACTGATGCTCAATTCGACGCCGGTCTTCGGGAAGGTACCCTGCCCGGTAAGGGCTGATCTTGTCGCTCAGGGATGGAGGTAATTGTTCCTGTGTATAGATATAGATGAGCTCGGTAAGCTTGCGAGTGGTGGCAAAAACCAGGCTGCGAATCTCTTTCTGAACAAGCTCTTTGAGAAGAAAGGCTGCCTCACTGTTGGAACTGCGCCGGCCAGTCTTACCTTCATCAAGCAGAGGTGGATTCCAGAAGGCGAAATATTTCTCACCATGTGGTGAGCCATCTTCGACGACAGCCTCGAAAGACAAACCGACGATGTTTTGGGCATGCTCTTGGGGATTGGCGATGGTCGCTGAGCAGCAAATAAAGTGAGGGTCCGAGCCATAGAAAGCACAAAGACGCCGTAACCTCCTTAGCACATTGCCCACATGGGAGCCGAAGACACCCCGATAAATATGAGTCTCATCTACTACGACATATTTGAGATTTCGAAACAATCTAGACCACGATTGATGGTTGGGCAAGATGCCCAGATGGAGCATATCGGGGTTGGTGAGCACTACTCTGGCTTGTTTTCTTATGTTTGCCCTTCGATCCTGAGGTGTATCGCCGTCGAAAGTGGCCACAGCTGCCGGAGAGATTGCTTCGCCTCTAGTTCGCAATGACAGAGGGTGAGCGATTTGTCTCAGACTGCGTAGCTGGTCCTGAGCCAGGGCTTTCGTGGGAAAGATATAAAGAGCACGGCTATCCTTATCATGCATAAGTGCGTCGAGTGTGGCTAGGTGATAGCACAGTGTCTTGCCGCTGGCACTGGGCGTGGCTATTATTACATTCTTCCCGGCAAAGACGGCATTCAAGGCTTTTGCCTGATGGCTGTAGAGAGTCGATATGCCCACGGATTCCAGACATGTCTGAAGGCTAGGGTGGAGGGGATTATCGAGTTTGCCGAAAACTGCGCCTTGATGAGGAATCCGTTCAATATGGACGATCTGCTGGTTGTAATCAGTTAAGCTGAGAAGATGGTGCAGAAAAGCAGTGGCATCCATTTATGTTGATCTTGAGAAAATCGTGCTGGTTTTCATAAGCGCCATGGATATTGACTCCAAGTCTAGCTGGGTTCCCACCGAAACCGCGAGACCTCCCTAAGTGATTTAGGGAAAGGTCTCTATCTCTGAACTCAACAACTCTACATCGGGATAATTCTGGACAATAAACTTCACGACGTTGGCCAGAACCTCATCGGCGTGTTTTCTGTGGTTGCTAACGCAAGCTATGCCCAAGGTAGCCAATTGCCATAAGTCCTGGTCATCAATCTCGGCTACGGAAACATTGAATTTGTTTTGTAGCCGTGTGATGATGGACTTAATTACCTGCCTCTTGCCCTTGAGGGAATGGTTCTCAGGGAGGCGAAGCTCAATTTGGCATACGCTGACGTGCATCGTTTATTCCCCTCCTCAGTTCTCCCTTGAAGGGGGAGAGCATAGATGGAGGTCATAATCCCTTTTTGGCAATATAAGCCACGAGGTCAGCAAGACGACAACTGTAGCCCCATTCGTTGTCATACCAGGCTAATACCTTTATCAGGTTGTCATCAATGACCATAGTGCTCAAGGCATCGAAGATGGAACTGGCAGGATTGCCCTTGAAGTCTGAGCTCACTAGTGGCTCTTCACAATACTCCAGAATTCCCTTGAGTTCTCCGGCAGCAGCCCTACGAAAGGCTTCGTTAATCTCCTCAGCGCTCCCTTTCTTTTTCAAATCGGCGACGAAGTCGACGATGGATACCACCGAAACAGGCACCCTGAGGGCAATTCCGTGTAACTTCCCCTGCAGTTCCGGAATCACTATGCCCACAACCTTAGCCGCGCCAGTAGTAGTGGGGATGATGTTGGTACCAGCGGACCTGGCTCGCCGCAGGTCGCGGTGGAATACGTCTAGTATCTTCTGGTCGTTGGTATAGGCGTGAACGGTAGTCATCAGTCCATGAACGATCCCAAAGTTTTGGTGAAGGACTTTGACTACTGGAGCAATGCAATTAGTGGTACAGGAGCCGTTGGATATAATGCGGTGTTTTGCCGGGTCATATTTCTCTTCATTGACTCCGAGGACAATAGATATGTCCTCTTCCTGAGCCGGTGCTGAAATAATCACCTTCTTGGCGCCGCCTTGAAGATG
>CAYFSE010000279.1:0-3649 GCA_964345725.1 uncultured Dehalococcoidales bacterium | reverse complement strand
TATTCTCATCCCGTATTCGGCTGTCTCATAATCACCAGGGTTTCACCAACTGATACAGATGCTCCAGCCTATCTATACCATTGCTGTGGCCCGTCTCTACTCATTTTTGATAAGGCATTATTGTTTCTTATTGTACACTTTCACTTGGGTTTTGTCTACACGCCACACTCAACGTAATTCAATTTCTTGGATGGGTTTTGGACGTGTCGAAGCCTTGAACTGAACCTGAAAGTTGTCACAAAAGCGATTTTGGATTTGTCTCTCGGGGTTGAGAGACTTACCCCTATCTCTTGTTTATCTCTAACTCTAAACTGATATCTAGAGCCATGGCGGAGTGGGTAAGGGCGCCGATGGAAATGCAGTCAACGCCGGTTTCGGCTACAGCCAGAACATTGTCCAGGGTAATTCCACCCGAGGCTTCAATTAGAGCACGCCCGTGAATAGATTTCACTGCCTCGCGCATGTCCTCGACACTCATATTGTCAAGCATTACGATCTCTGCCCCGGCTTTCACAGCTTCTAGTGCCTCCGACACGGTCCCGACCTCCACCTCGACCGGCAACCGTTGTGGAGAATTCTGCCTTGCTCTGGCTACAATCTCCTTGATATTCAGTCCCTGGCTGCGGAGCGCCGCCAGATGATTGTCCTTGATGAGTATACCATCGCCCAAACTCATACGGTGGTTCTCACCGCCAGCTACCTTGACGGCATGCTTTTCCAGCGACCTCAAGCCCGGGGTGGTCTTTCTGGTATCCTTGATGCGCACCGGCAGTCCTTTGACTGCTTCTACATAGCGATTGGTCTCCGAAGCAATGCCGCTCAAGCGCTGGAGAAAATTCAGGGCTACCCTCTCCGCTTTCAGAATGCTGGCGATACTGCCAGACACCTTAGCTACCTCATCGCCCGGTTTGACTTTAGCCCCATCTTCCAGAAGAATCTCCACCTCTAGCGCTGGATCAACCCGATGGAAAACCTTTTTGGCTACGTTTACACCGGCCAGGATGCCTTCCCTCTTGGCCACAATAAAGCCAACCCCGCGCTGGTCACCGGGTATTAAAGCCTCGGTAGTAACGTCACCTTCACCAACGTCCTCGGCTAAGGCGCGGTCAACGATTTCCTCAGTCTGGAGCTTATTTGATGACATTTTTCCTGAAAACAATGTGCTTTTTCGATTCGGGCGAAGTCTGCGGGAAATCTATGCGGAAGTGAGCGCCTCGACTTTCCTCGCGGAGCAGAGCGGCCTCAGTCACGAGCCTGGCACATAACACCAGATTATTCAGTTCATAAGACGGTCGGTCACTGGGCTGAGGCAGACAGGTTTCCCACGTGGCAAGAATGTTTGTCGCCTCTTTGAGGCTCTTACCAGAACGGATGATTCCTACCTTATCCCACATGAGTGACTGTAGATTGGGCAGGTTGAGCGATGGTGCCTTGGACAATGTCTCGCGTTCGGGGAGGCAACGGAAGATTGCCTCGCCGCTCCGCTTCCTGCCGTGACGAGAACCAGCGGTCATTTCAGTCCTCTGAACTATCCGCTTGCTGAAAACAACTGACTCAAGCAGGGAATTTGATGCCAGCCTGTTGGCGCCATGCACCCCGGTGCAGGCAGTCTCGCCAGCAGCAAACAGCCCCGGAATGTTTGTCTCTCCCCACGTATTGACCTTCACTCCTCCCATAAGGTAATGGGCAGCCGGGGCGACTGGGATAAGCCCTTTAGTGATATCAAGGCCATGCTCCCGACAAAAGCGGTATATGTGAGGAAATCGGGTGGTAATTAACCGGGAGGCCAAATGAGTAACATCCAGAAAAACTCTATCGCTGTGAGTCTTCTTCATCTCGTAGACAATGCTGCGAGCTACTATGTCTCTGGTCGCCAGCTCAGCCTTATCAGTATAGTCCGGCATGAAGCGATGACCTTCCACATTTCTGAGTATGCCGCCCTCTCCTCTGACCGCTTCAGAAATAAGGAAAGGAGGCACTCCGGGCAGGCGAAGAACGGTGGGATGAAACTGAAAAAATTCCATATCGCTTATTTCAGCACCGGTTTGAAAAGCCAGTGCTATCCCATCGCCGGTGACTACATCGGAATTGCTCGTATACTTGAACAACCTCCCAGAACCCCCGGTAGCCAAGATAAGAAATCGGCAGTGATACTCCTCCATGGAGCCAGTATTGCAGTCGAGAGCTTTCATGCCGGCTACTCTGTCCTTCTGGACCAGAATCTTGCTGGCGAGACAATTCTCGAGGACTCTGATAGGACAGGAGCGCACCTGGCGACTTAAGGTGACCTCAATATGTTCCCCGGTAGCATCTCCACCAGCATGCATGATCCGCGGCACAGTATGAGCTGCCTCTCTGGTCAGCGTAATTTCACCGTCCAAAGTGTCAAACGGTACTCCGAATTTGATCAAATCGGCAACGCAATCAGCAGCCTCTTCAGTCAAGATGCGCACGGCCTTGCCATCAGAAAGGCCAGCTCCGGCAGCTATGGTGTCTTTGAAGTGCAACTCAGGAGAATCATCCCTGCCCATGGCCACGGCGATGCCACCTTGCGCATACTTGGTATTGCAGTCATCTATGCTGCCCTTGGTCAGGACAAGGACGCTGCCCCGTTTTATGGCCAGCAAGGCAATATACAGCCCGGCAATGCCACTACCCACCACAACATAATCATAGTAATTCGTTTTCATTCTTCCGCCATGCCCAGTAGTTCACCAATTTTCGTACTGCCTTCGCCGCTCTCTGCGGAGAAGGGAAAACAGCTAAACCCTGTTTGACAATCTGTCTCCTCGTCTCGGCAATAGCCCTCCACTTCCAGCTTTCCATCTCCACCGGACCAATTTCCCCTGTTTCAATAACACAGACCACAGGCTTGCCTCTCTTCTTGATTGCCGTTACGCTGTTCAAGAAATTCGGAGCCAGCATATTTGCCCATATATCTTCAGGCAAAGGGTCGTCCTGAGTCAAATTGGCAACCCAAATGTCAAATCCGTCTTCGTTACTGAGCCACTCCAGTACGTTTACATCCACTATGGGCGTGCCTTGAAAGAGAGAGGCATCAATCGGATTTCTAACCCAATCCCAGAGCTCGGGGATTCTTTCCCTAAGCTTGTTTCTGAAATCCGCAGACAAGTCCGGTAGCTCGAAGCCCTCCTCTTCCCACACATCGGCTGAGACCATACTTTTCCCACCTCCACCCCCGGCAACGACTACCCTCCTGCCTTTGACGGGCGGTAGAAAGGTGAATGCGACAACCTGGTCTATCAGCTCTTCAAAACTACCGACCATAATAGCCCCACATTGTTTTAGTGCGGCTTTCCACACGTTAATGGAGCCAGCCAGTGATGCGGTATGGGAGAGGGCCAATTTTGCCCCCGTTTCACCTCTTCCCCCCTTGAGAATTATGACCGGCTTCTTTGTTGCAGCCAGGGCCAAGGACTCAAAGAATTGCCTGCCATCTTTCACTCCCTCAATATAGGACGTAATTACCTTTGTCTCGTCGTCGGAGGCGAAATAGTCCAATAGCTCAATCTCGTCAATGTCCGAGGCATTGCCATAGCTTATGACTTTACTGAAACGGACTCCTCTCAAAGCAGCGTAGCGGACAAATTCCGCGGCTCCCCCGCCACTCTGAAAGAATCCACCCACC
>CAYFSE010000278.1:0-1691 GCA_964345725.1 uncultured Dehalococcoidales bacterium | reverse complement strand
AGGAACCAAAGATAGAGGAGCCGACAGTTGAAGAACCGACGGTTGAAGAGCCGACGGTTGAAGAGCCGACAGTAAGTCCAACGGCAATACCACACCCGATAGAGGGCCGTGAGGACTGCCAGCAGTGTCATGGCGAGGATGGCCTTAAACCATTTCCTGCTGACCACGCTGGGCGCAGCAATGATAGCTGTACCGCATGTCATGAGCCAGCACAATGATAATGAGCTTAATAACGCTCCAGCTCAAAAGATGGTTACCAACGTTTGGAAGTACACTTCTTTAACATCACCAAAATCTCAATTTGGATGTGAACAGTGCTAAGGAAGAAGTTTCTCGTTAGCGGAGTTATTTTATTCCTCACCATAGGCTATCTGAGATACATGGGTTTTCAGGGCTCGGCGACCTACTACTATACTGTCAGTGAAATCATGGAGCAAGGAAACTCAATCTATGGTGAGAATGTGCGAGTAAGCGGACAGGTTATGCCTGGCTCCATTGAACAGGAGAATACAGGTAGTACACTGAAATTCACCATTATTGATAGCGAAGAGAGCCTGCCAGTAGTCTATCAGGGGGCCGTCCCTGATGCCTTTAAGGTGGGTAATGATGTTGTTGTTGAAGGTCATCTTAATGCAAGTGGTACTTTCCAGGCGCACACTATTTTGGTAAAGTGTCCCTCCAAATATATTCCTAAAAACTAAGATTCTATTAGGGAAAGTTTTTTCATGGCGGAAATAGGCTACATCGCTCTAATTCTGGCACTGATAGCTTCGATTTACGCGGCTATTGCCTTCGTATCTGGGGCGAAGAGCAGAAGCCCAGCACTAATCAATAGTGCCAGGAACAGTCTTCTGACCGTCGCTGGACTGATTTCAATATCAGTAGCGATTCTTGTCTATGCTCTGGTAACTCACGATTTCCAGATAGGATATGTTGCTTCATATACCAGCCGTGACATGTCACTGACCTACCTCATAAGTGCTTTATGGGCCGGTAACGATGGCTCTCTGCTGTTCTGGGCATGGCTTCTATCTCTATTTGCCGTTGTGGCAGTGCTTCAGAAACGGAGCGTTGGCAAGGATTTGGTGCCTTATGCTTCTTCAATTGTTATGCTCACCCAAGCTTTCTTCCTCATTCTATTACTCTCAGTATCAAATCCCTTTCATAAACTCACCTATGTACCCGCTGAGGGGATGGGCCTGAACCCCTTGCTGGAAAATCCTGGGATGATAATTCACCCGCCGACTCTACTAGCTGGTTATGTCGGTTTTACTATCCCCTTTGCCTTTGCCATAGCTGCCCTGCTGAGTGGAAGACTTGGCGATGAGTGGATAAGAGCCATAAGAAGGTGGACGCTTATATCCTGGCTCTTCCTTGGAATTGGCAATATTATCGGTGCCTGGTGGGCATATGTAGAGCTGGGCTGGGGAGGCTATTGGGCATGGGATCCGGTGGAGAACGCAGGATTGATGCCTTGGCTGGTGGCAACTGCTTTTCTTCACTCTATTATGATGCAGAGAAGAAGGGGAATGCTCAAGATCTGGAATATGGTGCTGATAATACTAACCTTCAGCCTGACGATATTTGGCACTTTCCTAACTCGGAGCGGTATCATTTCCTCAGTTCATACTTTTGCCGAGTCTGCCTTGGGACCCTTCTTTTTGGTCTTCATTGGTGTTGCCCTCTTTGGC
>CAYFSE010000277.1:0-2840 GCA_964345725.1 uncultured Dehalococcoidales bacterium | reverse complement strand
CTTGAATCCCATATCATTAAAAGGACGGCGGGTCTTGTCCGGGAATAGGTCAACGCTTTTGACCAGCCTAACGGCGATAGCGAAGGTCAGGGGCCTTATGAGTCTATTCAGTGCTTGCGCTTCTTGGGTCCAGTCCGTCATTCTATAACCTCCAGCTATGGTCCGTAATCCGCCGCCTCCAAGTGGTGCTTACCCTGTTTTCAGATAAGGCTCCAATCCTTCGGGAATCAATACTGTGCCATCAGCCTGCTGATAGTTTTCAAGCACGGCGATAAGAACCCGCGGCAAAGCCAGTCCCGAGCCGTTGAGCGTGTGGACAAACTCTGATTTGGCGCCGGGCTCAGGGCGGTAGCGGATATTGGTCCGCCTGGCCTGGAAGTCACTGCAATTGCTGCAAGAACTGACCTCGAGCCATTCCCCACAGCCCGGAGCCCACATTTCAATATCGTACGTCTTGCAGGCGGCAAAGCCGAGGTCTCCGGTACACAATTGCACCACGCGATAGGGTATGTCCAGCTTTCGACAAATGCCCTCGGCATCAGCCACCAGTCTCTCCAGCTCTTCATCAGAACTATCAGGGGCAGTGACCTTGTATATCTCTACCTTATCAAACTGGTGCACCCGCTTAATGCCCCTAGTGTCTGTGCCGGCGGCCATCTTCTCACGACGGAAGCACGATGTATGGGCGACGTAGTTAAGGGGCAAGCTGTCGGCATTCAATATTTCATCACGGTGCAGGTTGGTCAACGGTACCTCCGCCGTGGGTATAAACCAGAAGTCGTCTTCTTCGTCGTGATACAGGTTATCGCCGAACTTGGGTAGATTACCCGAGCCAACCATACACTCTCGCTTCACCATGAAAGGTGGATAGATTTCTTCATAGCCATGCTCGTTGACATGCACATCGAGCATGAATGAGATAAGCGCCCGTTGAAGACACGCCCCCAGGCCTTTGAGAACATAGAACCTTGTCCCCGCCAGCTTCACGCCCCGCTGGAAATCTATGATGCCCAGCTTTTCTCCCAGTTCCCAGTGAGGCAGGGGCTCGAAGGGAAATTGCCTTGGTTTGCCCCAGGTCCGCACTATCACATTATCAGCCGCCCCCCTACCTAAGGGCACGCTGGGATGAGGTACGTTCGGCAGTTCCAGCAACAAGGAATCAAGCTTGGCCTTCGCTTCTTTGGTCTGCTGCTGCAAGGAAGATATCTGCTCCCCCAGTTGACGCATCTCGGCGATGAGCTGGGGTGGTTTCTCTCTGCTCTTACTCAGTTGCTTGCTGGCTTCGTTATGGTTGGCACGTAGTTCCTCCGTCTGCCGGAGTAAGTTGCGATACCGTCCATCAAGCTCAATGATGCTATCGAGAGCATAAGTGTCGCCTCTTTTCTCCAGACCCTGGCGGACAAACTCAGGGTCCTCACGTATAAGCTTGATATCAAGCATCGGTCTCTTCTCTTGGTTCGAGGTTAGGGCTTCGTCTTCAGCTGGGGGAAGAATATCACTTCCCTGATGGACCGCTGCCCGGTGAGCAGCATCACAAGGCGGTCAGCGCCTATCCCCAGACCACCGGTAGGTGGCATCCCATACTCCAAAGCCTGCAGGAAATCTTCGTCCGCGATTTCTGCATCCTCATCGGCCAGGCGTTCTTCTAGCTGCTGCCTGAACCTCTCCCTTTGCTCTACGGGGTCATTAAGCTCGGTGAAGGCATTGGCAACCTCCATGCCATCTACAAAGCCTTCGAATCTCTCGACTAACTGGTCGTCACCTCGCTTCCTCTTGGCCAGAGGTGACATTTCCACAGGGTAGTCCAGAAGGAAAGTCGGCTGAATAAGGTTCGGCTCGACGAAAGTCGAGAGCAAATCCTCGATCAGCCTGCCTTTCCCTTTAGCCGGGTCAACATCCACTCCCATCTTTGTCATCCGCACCCTCAGTGAAGCGGCATCAGGATAGTCTTTGAAATCAATGCCGCAATGGTCTCTAATTGCTTCGCGAAGGTAGAGTCTTTGCCAGGGCAGACCAAGGTCTATGATTTGGCCGTTACGAGTAAGTCTGGTGTTCCCCAGGACTTCTTTCGCTACATACACGAACATTTCCTCAACCAGTGTCATTATGTCATGGTAATCGGCATAAGCTTGATAGCACTCCAGCAAGGTGAATTCCGGGTTATGTTCAACAGAAATGCCTTCGTTGCGAAAGACACGCCCTATCTCGTAGACTTTGTCAAAGCCGCCCACTATCAGCCTCTTGAGATGGAGCTCCAGCGCAATTCGCAGGTATAGGTCTTCATCAAGGGTATGGTGATGAGTGATGAAGGGGCGCGCCAGTGCTCCACCAGCACGAGGCTGAAGGACAGGAGTCTCTACCTCCATAAATCCTCGCCTGTCAAGAAAACTTCTTACGGCAGCGATGATCCTGCTACGCAAAACAAAAATGCCTCTGCTGTCTTCGTTGGAAATCAGGTCGAGATACCTCTGCCGATAGCGCTTTTCTACGTCAGCCAACCCATGCCATTTCTCGGGCAGCGGGCGAAGGGATTTACAGAGCATGGCAAAATCGGATACCTCCAGAGTGAGTTCCCCGGATTTCGTTCGGAAGAGCCTCCCACTTGCCCCGATAATGTCCCCAATATCAATATCCTGCAGCAGTTCATATCTCTCACGGCCCAGAAGGTCGTAACGCAAGGAAAGCTGTATCTTCCCCGAGCCACCGCGAATATCCAGAAATGACATCTTGCCAATAGAACGCTTGGATACAATGCGGCCAGCCAGCGACATGTCCTTGGAATTCTCTTTTTGCTGCTCGGAAAGAGTTATTGCTTCTCGAATGGTGTGGCTGGGATGATA
>CAYFSE010000276.1:0-11424 GCA_964345725.1 uncultured Dehalococcoidales bacterium | reverse complement strand
ACCATCTCCATTCCCGCGAGCATGCATCTATGGCATGCCTCAGCATAGTGGTCTACGACCATGTCAATTTGCTCCTGTGTCATTTCCTCTTCCTGGTAATCAAGCTTTCTGCCATGCATTTCAGCCCACATCTTTGCTGTCTCTGAAGGCAGTGGTGATGGCGCAATGGGGTTTTTGCCCCCTATGAGCCGTGGCTCAACAAATCTGCCACCGTGATTTAGTTCAATTGATGCCTTGGCCCCGTACCTGTGTATAGCTTCCACCAGTGCACTCAACCCCCCAATTACCCTGTCATCGCCAAGATTCAGCTCGTGCTCATGGTCCTTGGCGTATTCGAAGTCTATGGCAGTATCACCGATGGTAACGATTCCGGCTCCACCTCTCGCCAATGACTTATAATATTCAATCAACTCCCTGGTCACGAAACCATCAGGTGTGGCTAAACATGGGATCGCGGGGGCAACTTCGATCCTGTTCTTTACCTCCACATTGCCAAACTTAAACGGTGAAAACACACTTTGAAACTTCCTCATGACACAATTCTCCCCTCTCTAAATATTATGGTTAGCAAAGTTTCTGGCGTTCATCTACTAGCATCAGGTTTTATGATTCTACCGTATGAGATATATTTCTCGACCCGTTCTTTTACTTTCTCCAGGTCTTCTGTATAGAACTTCGTCTGCAAGTTCTTTATCAACTCTAAGTGCGTGGAAACACCTCGCTCAGAAAACCGAGGATGCTTCGCGCCTTCCTCATCCCACTTCACCTTCATCTTGTCTTCGTTAATAGTTATTACACCTTTGACCCAGCATACAGGGCAGAAGACATTGGGTAATTTCGCAGGCACCTTCAATACATTGCAATGGCAGACCGGACAAGAAACTTCTGTTTCATCGCCCACAAATTTCACCTGTTTAATCGGCATCATCATTGCCCTGGCAACCCTTCGGCCTAGTTCTCTGGCTCGTTTAAGGTATTTCTCCTGCATTAACACAGCACCGGGACGCCCAACATAATTCACTTGCATCTGGTCAACCAGTATTCGGCTATGCTGAACAAAAATATTCATGGAGGTGAGACCCAACGGAGTCCATTCGGGTTCCCCACCCCCAACAGAAATGATGGCACCAACCCTTGTCTTCTTAAGAACTTCGGGATGCCGGAACATAGTCGGTAGCATCCTCTCATGAATTATCTCAAAGTATGAATTAGCTCTTAAATGGTATACGGGACCACTTACTATCAAACCACAATCCTCCACCAAGGTCTTTTCCAGAATCCAGGGAACATCGTCGTCCTTGATGGCACATCTCACGTCTTTTCCTCTTGCCATGGCGATGGAGCATGATTCACAACCCGTACACGGTTTTACTCTTAGCTCCATAGCCCGGATTATCTCCGATTCCACCCCCAGGTCCTCCGCTTCCATGAGTGCTTCTTTTAGCAGAATTTCGCTGTTGCCATTCTTTCTGCCACAGGATAAGCCGATAATCTTTCTTGTTTCACTCACATTAGTTATTCCCTCATATTATTTCGTGTTGGACTTAGCCCTGAGGTATGCTCTAGTACACACCATACTCGAAAACCGCTTCGGTCATGGCCTCAACGTTCTCTGGTTTGGCTTCAGCCGGTATGCCTTCGACTCCACCATCGACAATCAGACCGCCCGTGTCACTGAAGAAGGCGATCAATGTTTTGACATAATCTCTGACTTCTTTTGGTGTACCGGTGACAAGTAACTGAGGCGACACATCGCCCCAGAAGCACATGACATTGCCGACTATTTCCTTGAATCTATTCTTGTCTACACGATCAAAATGCCCCGCCACTTTTCCGCGGGGAAGCTCGGCCAGATAGTTCAGGCGCGGTGTGTAGTCGCCTTCAAACCAGGGCATGGGTGTTATTTCTTGTTCGATCAGTGCCAGAAGGAGCTGTTTGAGGCTTGGCCAGTAGAACTCGCCGAAGTGCTTGTCGGACATAAAGCCGGCTGCCCCTCGCCACAACGGTATCATCACCCGCCGGTTGCCCGTCATCTGCGTTACGGCAACGGCCTGTTCGATGGTGTATGGGATTAGCCGTTCGATAACCGCCTTGACCTTATCCGGCTGCTGGAACATGTCCACCATGGTGCCCTTTAGCCCGCGGAGGAGGACACACAGCCAGTCAAAGGCAGTGAAGGTGAACCCAGCGGTGATGCAGGGAAAGCCCATGGTGGCTAAGTCCTTTACCAGCCCGGCCTGGGTAGCGTTGTAGCGGTTCATTTCCCGCCCGGTCTTGATGAGCGTCTCCATCATTTGCGGGAAGCCGGGTATGCCGACAAAGGTGGACACCACGGTGAAAATCGAGTAACCGAAGGCAAAAGAGGGAAGGGGAGGCAGTATTGCCAGGGGCTCGAACACACTAGCCATACGAGGCAAAGCCTTGCGGATGGTGAAGCTGCCGGGATCAGCCAGGAACTCATCATACTCGTCGGCCATCATGTATTCGTTTTCAACGTATTGATAGAGGGCGTCGCCAGGCAGGTTATAACCGGGCCACTTAAAAGCCTTGAGCCCTGTTATCTCCATGACCGGACCAGCAAAGACGCTTTGATGAAGGGGTGCCATATCCCAGTTCAGTCTTTGCATTGACTGCTTCCAAGCTTTGGCCATTTTGTCGTAGTCATACATGGCCTTAGCGTTGTTCAGGCCAGAATATTTGGTGAAAAAGAAAACGGCAAAGGAAGCGATAGGAACCCGGTCTGGCTTGGTCAAACTGACGGCATCATGAAATCGCCTTTCCCGGGCTTCGTAGGTGGATGGTGTTCCTACGGGTTCTGTTCCTGCTCTTGCGCTCATTTCACTCCTTTCCCGCAAATTCTCTGGCTAGACTCACTGCGGCCATGGCATCTTTGCCGTAGGCGTCAGCGCCCGTATACTTCCTTATCTCCTCGTTAATCAGACCACCGCCAATCATAATCTTCACCTTGTTCCTCAGACCAGCATCATTTATTGCTTCCACAATCTGTTTCATGGAATCATAAGCCAGCGTCAAGAATCCGCTTAAGCCAACAATAGGGGCACCACTCTCCTTTGTCTTTTCGACAAACTTCTGCGCTGGCACATCCACGCCGAGGTCGTAAACTTCAAAGCCGTTAACGTCGAGCATAAAGGCGACAATGTCCTTGCCGATGTCGTGTATATCCCCGGCAACAGTGCCCAAAACAACCTTACCTTGAGGTTTAACATTGCTTGCCTTAGCTAGCTTGGGCTTAACCATATCGTTTATTCGTTTCAATAGCTCACCGGAGTACACCAGTTCAGGGATGAAATACTCGCCAGCGGCAAAACGCTTGCCCACGATTTCCATGGCACCTCTAGCATCATCCAGGATCTTGAGCGGCTCCTCACCAGCGCTCAGCCTCTCCTCCACAATCTTAAGTGCCTCTTTTTCTTTCAAATCGGCGAGTGTGTTAATCAGGTCTTTAGCCATGTTCCTTTGCCTCCTTAACCCGTACTTGACTCTTTAGTCGGCTAGTGTTTCATTTATTCACACCATCTGATACCTCCACAGTCCCCGATGTCTACAGTCTACCATATTGCCTTCCATAATCTACTTCGCCTAACACGAGCCATCCACTGACGGACTTTATGTTCAAAACCAACCAATCCGTTAGGGAAGAACAAAACCACCAAGATAAAGAGGATGCCAAATAGAATAAGATGTGCCTCTCCTAGAGTAAGTGCAAATACTTCAGAAAGAATAACGAGGAAAACACTGCCAACAATAGGTCCGGCCAGGGTGCCGACGCCACCGATCATAACAGCCATGAGTGGTTGAAACGTCCACAGGGGGCTAAAGACGCTTGAAATGAACTGAAATGTGAGCTGAAAGAAAGCATACACTCCTCCAGCTAAACCAGCCAGAAAAGCGCTAATTAGCAGGGCTAAAACCTTGTATTTAAATGTATTGACGCCTGTAACCTGACCCGCCTCCTCATCGTCCCGGATAGCTGCCATCGCCAGTCCCAGTTTGGAATTTGTTACTAAATAAACTACACCTACCGCTATAAGAGCTACTGTTAAGCCAAGGTAATAGCGGGAAATAAGGCTATAGTTTTGGACGTAGTAGATTGGCATCTGAACCATCTTGGTGAAAGTATTGCCCACGACTATTCGGCATACCTCGGCCAATGCCAAGGTGCCAATGGCAAAATACACACCCTTCAGCCGCAGAGTAGGCAGGCCAATAACCCCGCCCAAAAACATAGCTGAAACACCACCTGCGGCTACTGCCAGATAGATCGGCACCCCAGTACTCCAGATGAAATGGGTGACCAAAACCCCGCAGCCGAAGAAGGCGGCAAGGCCAAGGTTAATCTGACCGGTGTAACCGCCTATTAGATTCCAGCTCTGGGACAAAATGATGTAGATGAACAGCATAACCATTAGACTCAGGGCGTGGGTTCCTATTTCCATAACCATGGGGAGTATTATGCAAGCTGCAACTACAATTCCACTTGGCAGCAATTTCTTCCAATTGGCTCTTATAGTGGACATCTATCCCCTTTTAGTGAATAATCCTTGCGGCCTGAACATTAGCACTATGATGAATATGAGAAGTGCGACAGCCTGTCGGTATTGCATGGGAACAGCAAAAACACTAGCTGACTCTACCAATCCCAAAACAATACCAGCGGGAAGGATGGCGTTAATATTTCCTTCCCCGGCCAGTACCATAACCACTATGCCTATTAATAGCCAGCTTAAGCCACCAGTCGGCGTGATGCTGTAACCTGAAACAATTACAACACCAGCTATGCCCGCTATAGCTGTGGCGATACCACAGGAGATTAAATAGGTTTTCTGAACATTTACGCCGCATAAGCTGGCGGCCTCCGCATCCTGCGTTGCCGCCCTTACGTGTTTGCCGAAGTAAGTCCTGCTGAGAATAAAATACAAGGTAACTGTAGCCAAGACGGCAATGCCCAATCCAGCTAGGCCGGTATAGGGTACCCTCGTGCCGAAAAGATCAAGTGCCTCTCCTCTGTAAGAAGCTATTATGGTTCGGACATCAGCCTTCCAGACCAAAGTCATTGCATTATCTAGCACGTATATTACGCCAAAGGTAATTAACAAGGAGTTGCTAATCCTCATTCCGATATGCGGTAGTTTCAGCAATGGCGAAAGCGTGAGCTTATATAGGAGCAACCCAACCAAAAACATGGCAACGATAACCAAGGGGATAGTAAGGTAGGGGTCAATGCCCCAGAGAGTAAAAAGCCAGAAACTAACATAGCCACCAAGCATTATGAAAGTGCCATGGGCAATATTGAGGAATTTCATGATGCCCATGATCAAACCGAGGCCTAACGCTATAAGTCCGTAAAGCGCGCCTACCACAATGCCATAGACAATAGTCTGGATTACATTCTCCACTATATTTAACTTCCCTTTCCCGCTGGACTGATGCCCAAATAAGCCTCCTTAATTCGGTCACTGCCTAAAAGTGCTCTGGCAGTACCCTGGCTTTGAATACGACCATTCTCAACAATATAGCCGCGGTCAGCTATGGATAAAGCTATATAGATGTCCTGCTCCGCCAGGAAAACTGCAATCTTTCTTGACTTGTTTATGTCTTTGATAACTCCGGAGATTTCTTGAACCAAGAGTGGGCTCAAGCCTAGGGACATCTCATCAATCATGAGAAGCTTCGGTTGGGACATAAGTGCCCTGCCTATGGCTAACATCTGCTGCTCACCACCGCTTAGTGTATTAGCCTCTTGTTTAGCCCGTTGCCTTAGGATCGGAAACAACTCATAAATCCAACCGATGGTGTTATGTTTTGCCTTCCTCGCGTCTTTTCTGGAAGCACCCATTTCCAGATTCTCCAGAACGCTCATCTGAGGAAATAGCCTTCTTCCTTCGGGAACCATAGAAATGCCCAGCTCCGCTATCCGGTGCGCAGGCAGCTTGTCCAGACGTATTCCCTCAAAGCTAATGCTCCCGGTTTTGGGCTTGAGTAACCCTGAGATGGTCTTGAAGATAGTGCTTTTCCCCGCCCCATTAGAGCCGATAAGGGTTACTATTTCCCCGTCTCCAATGGTAAGGGCTAGATTCCATAATGCCTGGAGGTCACCATAATAAACGTCTACGTGACTAATCTCTAACATATTGACTGTTCTTCCCCAAATACGCCTCGATGACCTGCCTATTGCTGGCTACTTCCTGCGGTGTGCCCTCAGCAATCTTCTCCCCAACCTTTAGTACAATCACCCTGTCTGAAATGCCCATTATTACTTTCATTACATGCTCGACTACTATCAGGGTTATCCCTGAGTCTCTAATTCGTTTTATCAACCGTATAGCATCTTCCATCTCCGCTGTGTTTAAACCAGCAAACATCTCGTCGAGTAGTAACAGCTTGGGCTTTGTTGCCAGCGCCCGGGCAATCTCCAAGCGTTTGCGGTCAATGAGGCTAAGCATTCCGGCCATTGGCACCCACCTATTTGCCAAGCCAGTAAGAGCTAGAATCTGTTCCGCTTCGATGCGGGTTTGCCTTGTATTCCGAGCTGGCTCACTGCCATAAGCCCTGCCTACCATTACATTTTTCAAGGGGGATAACTGGTTAAACGGCTTAACCAATTGAAAGGTCCTGGCGATGCCGCTCTGGCATATTTTATAAGGTGCCATACCGGTTATGTCTTTACCGCTGAACCTTATCTTGCCTGTTTCAGGTTTGAGAAGCCCGGTTATCAGGTTAAACAAGGTAGTTTTGCCTGAGCCGTTGGGACCGATGAGCCCCAATATCTCCCCCTGGTTAACGGTAAAGCTCACCTGCCTGATGGCCTGTACTCCGCCAAACGCTTTGGACAGATTCTCTGCCTCAAGTAATATCAGACTTAATGGCGTTAACCGGAATGTCATAGCCTTCGGGGCAGCAGTGACATCGTCCTAGCCGCTTAATGCGTTAGAGCCAAAAAGCCGATGTTAGCTCACCCCTCCTTGATAACTTCAAACCTGTTGACCAACAAAGCCTACAGTTGTTCAACACGGCAACCGGACCAAACTTCAACTAACTTAGTCTTGTTCAGGAGTGTGCCCTAACCACTCTTGGCAATGGTTAGGGCACACTTGCGTGTCATTAATGCCTACCTAGCATTAGTCCTATGGAATAGGATAAATCAATGGCTCTGTCTTCAGATCATCGGGCCATACCAGCTCCATTACCCCATTCTGCCATTGAGTAACTGTATGCACAGAATCTACTCTTTTGCCAGTCGCATCCAGTTCGATCTGACCAGTAACTGTCATCATATCAGTGGTAGTTAAAGCATCCCTGATTGCCTCCCTGTCCAACGTGCCAGCCCTCTCAATTGCGTCTGCTACTACCTGAATACAGGCGTACCCAGGCCCGGAGTTAATATGGGTCACTGTTCCATACTCGGCTTCGTATGCAGCATTAAGTTCGGCAACTCCGGGGAAGTCCATCGCCGGATGCCACTCAGGAGATCCCACTACATATGCACCTAGTTCGCCCAACGCCGGCCCCCAACCTGGGTCATCAGAGCCTTGGACCATAATGATTCCCTTTGGCTTGTAGTCAAGCTGTGCCATTTGCGTGAGAAGGGTGACGTCATCAGGAAAGGGACCGTTGCAAAAGATTACTTCAGCGCCCGCATCTTTTGCTCCCTGGATAATCGGAGTCATGTCTGGACTCAGCATGGCATACGTCCCGTGGTATACGAAGTCAATGCCATAGTCAGGCGCTTTTTCCTCGGCAAAGCGGAATAATTCATTAACCCAATCTTGCTGCAATTCCCACAAAGCCCAGTTAGAAGACATTTCGGGCACGTTTGTGAAAACCTCAAACAAGAAATCCACTGTTAAAGGGTTCGTCCTACCAAGATTAAACAAGTACTCACGGCCCTGCTCCCACAGATAGGAATTGTGTATATATACGGTTACAGCAGGCAACTCATTTGCTTCAAAAACGTCAACTGCTGAGACGCCCATGGTGGCGGTGCAGACGACTAGGACGTCTTGCGTATTTAGCTCCTCAGCACGGGCAATAGTCTTAACTGCATCTGACTCGCCATCCCTAACTAGTAATTCAAGGGGTATCTTTTTGCCATACTCCTCGACATATACGCCGCCATCCTCGTTTATGTCTGTCACAGCCAATTCATAACCCTGTAATATTGGTCCGCCACTTCCTGCGTCAAAACCACTAAGAGAGAGTAGGGCACCAATCTTGATACTGGTAGGAGCTTCTTCCTCTTGTTCCTCTTCCTCTTCTTCTTCTTGCTGTTCTGACGGGGTGGCGCCGCAACCGACTAGGACCAACCCTAGCACTAACAGACTAGCCAAAATCAAGTAAAGTATCTTTTTCACCTTTTCTCCTCCTTTCTAGAATCTCTCAAAAACTGGATCGCGTCTTTCCATCGTTAAGTCATACACATCCCTCCTTTCACTGCATCCCTCTAAAACAGCAAATTATTTGCACTCCAGTGTATCTTGAACATATCACCACCTCCTCTTGTCTCTTTGGAACTCCTTATGTTGTCGTCATTGATGTCAATGTTGACGTCGTCCTAAGAAATGTATTGTTATTATAACATCTATTGATATGCCTCCGTAAAGGGTACCACTTCTTAAGTCAGTATTGCCGGTACTCTAGCCTCAGGTGCAAGTGGCCGATTGTTCAGAGAACTATGAGGACGTACCTGATTGTACTCCTTGTGCCACTGCTCAATCAATACACGGTGGGCCTTAAGTCCGACTGCACTATGGTGGCCGTGGGCCCGGTGACCGAGCTGCCAACATGGAGCCTCAGACAGACACTCTGAACGGCAGGACTTCTATGTTATTGCGACACCGCAATCCCATTTGCGCTGTCGTAACTGAAAGGATTAACGAAGACCCGGTCACAGGCTGCTACCACGTTTGGCGTTGATGGTGATGAGCTAGACGAGAGCGTTGAATTGGAGCTGTAAGCAACAGGCATCTGATAACATGCATGAGCCAGATGGAATGAGCGCATATGACGCGCGATAAGAAAAAGGCCTTCAAGCTTCTTTATATCTTACGGAACTTATGCTACAAATATGTTTAAGGTGTTCTTGGGTCTGCAGAAACACCAGATGAAAGGCTGGCATATTGCCCAAGGGTGCTGAATAAGGTCTTCGAAGTTGCCAACAATAGAACCTTAATTATGGGTTGATAATTGGGTAAAGAAACATGGATTCTTATCTTAACCAAGGACAACCACCAGTGCAGTTTGAACAATTTGAACACGGATCGGATGTTGGTATAAGAGGATATGGGCAAACACTAGAGGAAGCTTTCCAAAATGCGGCGAAGGCAATGTTCGATATAATGGTGGATCCAGGTAAGGTGCAGCCAAGACGAAAGGTCGAAGTCAATTGTAGAGCGTTTGATAGAGAGGAATTATTTGTTGAGTGGTTAAACTCTTTATTAGCTCAAGCCGGTATGAACAATATGGTTTTTTCGGATTTTAGGGTTGAGAAGATTAGGAAATTCAACTCCCATTATGAGTTAGCCGGCTTTGCTGTAGGAGAACAATTGGACCCACAAAAACATCGCGCAAAAATCGAAGTTAAAGGGGCAACATACGCTCAATTAACAGTTAGAGAAGAAAAAGGCAGATACATCGCTCAAACTGTAGTGGATGTGTGAGGAGGCGAAACTATGGAACTATCAGAATTAGAAAAAATAGATGAATACGAGTGGCAAATTAAGAAAACCGAGGACATGATTGTCCCTGTAAGAATCTTTGGTAACGCAAAGTTAATCAAGGAAATGGATGAAAAGGTAAGAGAACAGGCTACCAACGTTGCTTGTTTCCCTGGAATAGTAAAAGCTTCTCTAGCTATGCCTGATGCTCACTGGGGCTACGGTTTTCCCATTGGTGGCGTGGCTGCTATGGATCCGAAAAAGGGGGTAGTCAGTGTGGGAGGCGTAGGTTTTGACTGCGGATGTGGCGTAAGAACTCTAATAACGAATTTAATCATAGAAGAAGTGAAACCCAGAATAAAAGAGTTAGTTAATGGCCTGTTTCGGCTAGTGCCGGCTGGTTTAGGTTCTAGGGGGGAAATTTCTTTGTCGGACGGCGAACTTGATGAACTATTTAGAAATGGCGCAGAATGGGTTGTTAAGCGCGGTTACGGCACGAAAGAGGACCTAATGAATACTGAAAATGGAGGGTGTCTAGAAGGCGGAGAGCCCGCCAATGTGAGCAAAATAGCCAGACAAAGGGAGGAAAGGCAAATTGGTACGTTGGGCTCTGGAAATCACTACTTAGAGATTCAATACGTTGATTTGATTCTTGATGAAGACGCTGCAAAAAAGTTTGGCTTGAATAAGGATCAGGTACTGGTTTCAATTCATTGTGGTTCACGTGCCTTGGGACATCAGATAGCCACTGACTATTTGCAGAAGTTGGCCGAAGCTTCAAGGAAATATGGAATAGAAATCAGAGATAGGGAATTGGTATGTGCGCCGATAGACTGTTCCGAAGGTAAGGAATACCTATCAGCCCAATTCTGTGCGATGAATTATTCCTATGCTAACAGACAGGTGGTAGCTCATTTGGTCAGGAAAGGATTCAAAGAAATATTCCCAGACTCAGAATTAAGGACTTTCTGGTGTCTGAGTCATAATTCTGCTAGATTCGAATATCACGAAGTCGATCACGAGGTGAAAGAATTACTGGTACACAGGAAGGGCGCAACAAGAGCATTTGGCCCAAGAGGGCAGGAGCTGCCAGATGAGTATAGAGAGGTGGGACAACCAGTAATAATCGGTGGCACGATGGGGACATCTTCATATATTTTGTCCGGCACGGAATGCGGGATGAAATCTGCCTTTGGTAGCGCTTGCCACGGAGCCGGGAGAGCTATGAGTAGAACACAAGCAAAGAAGAAATGGCGTGGAGAGGAGTTAACACGAGAATTGGAGAGACGAGGCATCTATGCAAAGTGTCATTCATGGTCTGGATTAGCAGAGGAAGCGCCAGGGGCATATAAAGATGTAGAGGAGGTCATAGACGCTTGTCATTATGCTAGTATAGCAACGAAAGTTGCGAGAATGAAACCAATAGGCACAATCAAGGGCTAAACAAGAAGCCAGATTGTGTACTCAAGATTTACTTCCGGGTTCCGCTTGAGTTTCCACTAGTATCCGTTTGGTATCCACTCAAGTTGGTTCTAGGTTCTAGATCTGGTTCTAGCTCTAGTTCTGTTCCGATTCTATCTGGTTCCAGCCGTAGCTCTGGTTCTAGTGTTTCCAGTGTTGATTCTGAGTCTGAACAGCTAGGTTTTTGAGATAGAACATAGAACCCGTAGAACCTAGAACCAATTCGAGGCCACTAGGCCGGACATTGGTGGGGATTGAAGGGAACCAGATACAACTGAGCATAGCGAAT
>CAYFSE010000275.1:0-2788 GCA_964345725.1 uncultured Dehalococcoidales bacterium | reverse complement strand
TTGTCAGAAAAAGTGCAATCCTTGTCCAGGACTACGGCTCGACGGCCTTTGGCCTGGCACGACGTGGCAGTCAAGGCCGGCAAAAGCATTACTCAATAAGAGCCATGTTGGGTGTGTCTTTGAAAGGTGAGAACCCGGTAGTCATCACACCCGAAGCCAAGCCGCTGCGGCCTAACACAGTTAGCAGTGCGTGGACTGCGCTTGCTTCTCGGGCCGGTGCAGGGGTTATCAGGCTTCACCATGCGAGGCATACCGATGCTTCGCTGATGCTCAAGCGACGCGTACAGCCCGAGATAGTCTAGGACATGCTGGGACACGCTTCAGTACAGATAACGCTAGACACGTGTTCGCATGTAGCGGCGGGACTGCAGGAAGCTGTTGCAGAGAGCTTTGATAAACTGGTATCGGCAAAGTATAATGGCGTCTGCGAAAAAAAGGCTGTTGAAAAAGGATTATTGGCTAAATTGCTTTATGTAAAGTTATGACCCCATAATTAGCTTCAGGAGAGGTGACCGAGTGGTTTATGGTGCCGCTCTCGAAAAGCGGTCTCCGATTATATCGGAGCGTGGGTTCGAATCCCACCCTCTCCGCGGAGAGGTGCTGGAGTGGTCTAACAGGCACGCCTGGAGAGCGTGTGTCGGGGTTTCCTCGACCGTGGGTTCGAATCCCACCCTCTCCGCCAATAACAAGTACTAGGCGGGGCTCGGGAACGATGTGGTTGCCCAATGCACTAAGCACAAGAAGAGCTGTTGATTCTGCCGGGCCAAGTTCCAATCCAAATTCTCGCCTTGGCTAGCCTATTGCTAAGTCTTCAGGTATCATAATATCTACCAACATCGTGAGAAAGGTAATTGCGCATGGATAAGATAGAGTTGCTGTTGAAGGAACTAACGGAGTCCGATGGAGTGGCCGGATATGAGGGGGAGGCACGCAGCATGATCAAAAGGCATTTCGAACCGCTTGGAGAGATACTTGAGGATAAACTTGGCAGTTTGATTTGCCGGAAGAAGAGCCCGGTGCGGGAGCCGAAGGTAATTCTGGTGGGCCATATGGATGAGATTGGTTTCATGGTCAAACTCATTACCAAAGAAGGATTCGTAAGATTTACGCCTCTGGGAGGCTGGTGGGACCAGGTCCTGCTCGGGCACCGAGTGCGCATCAGAACCAACAAGGGTAGCATACTGGGGGTGCTGGGTGCTAAGCCCCCGCACCTCCTTTCCGATGAGGAGCGCAAGAAGGTCTGTGAGAAGAAGGATATGTACATTGATATCGGGGCAACATCTCAGCAAGAAGTAGAAGATGCGGGTGTTCGTGTAGGGGACCCTGTTATACCGGTCAGTGAATTCGCGGTTTTGCCTGATGCGAAGGCCTATATGGCCAAGGCCTTTGACGACCGCGTTGGCTGCGCTCTCGTTATTACAGTACTCCAGAGATTGACGGAGAAAGAGCATCCCAACGCTGTTTTCGGTGTGGCCACGGTACAGGAAGAGGTTGGCGCGAGAGGGGCAACCACCAGCGTTGAGATCATCAATCCCGACGTAGCTATCATTCTCGAGACAGACATCGCCGGTGATGTCCCGGGTATCAAGCCGGAAGAATCAGCCATAAAACTCGGAGGTGGCCCGACGCTCGTGGCCTATGACGCTCGAATGATACCTAACCTCAGACTACGCGATATGGTAATTGATGCTGCCAAGAAGCTCCGTATTCCACTGCAGATGTCGGCCGTGGAAAGAGGATCTTCCGACGGCGCCCCAATCCATCTACATAGGGTGGGTGTACCCACCGTGGTTCTGGGTGTGCCGACCCGACATATCCATAGCCACAATACAATTCTTCGCCGCGATGATTTTGACCATACCGCTGCACTGGTAACGGCCCTCGTACAAGGTTTAGACAAGGAGACAGTCGCCACACTGACTTCGTCGGGTACGAGCCCGTAAAGATGTGTCAACATATACGACTGTCGGCCGACTCTCCTGATGATTGTGCAGCCTCGCTCTCGTCCAACAGAAAGCCATCTTGTGATTTTGGTGAGATCAGGTAGGTTCGACATAGTGACTGCTTAGCTTCAGAGTGAATCATGCAGGTGACTCAGATTATCAGACAGGAGGCGGTGATTCGCAGCCTCATATTGGCGACCGGCATATTCTTTGTCAGTCTGGTACTAGGTACACTCGTCGGTCAGAATACCGTTGAGGAGCTTATGAGACAGTTGGGCGCTGCACTAGAGCCCCTGGCATCGATTGGTGACCTGTCTATCCTTTTCTTCTTAATAGTATTCCTCAACAACGCAATCAAGGCTCTCGGGCTGATTCTCCTAGGTATCCTACTGGGACTACCACCTCTGCTTTTCATTGGCCTGAACGGCTTCATACTTGGGGGCCTGGGCTCCGTGCTTGAATCAGCAAAGGGATGGACATACGCTATGGCTAGCCTTGCGCCGCACGGTGTGATCGAGATTCCAGTGATCTTGCTAGCCGCCGCTTTGAGCCTCACGGTAGGTATGGAATCACTTAAGTGGCTGCTGCGAAGAGAGAGCCGGCTCAAATCACAGTTTTCAAATTGCCTGAAAGTCTACTTGAGGTGGATTCTCCCCGGGCTTGCCATTGCAGCCGCCATAGAGGCCTTTGTTACGCCCCTACTAATCGGGCTGGCTAATGGCGGATAGCTCAAGTTCTGTAAATATCTCCACACACAAATGTGAACAGGCTTGAGGACATTCTTCCAGTGCATTGTGGGTCTTCAAGGGAGATCCCAACACTCAAAGACTACCGGGATGGTTTCC
>CAYFSE010000274.1:0-2012 GCA_964345725.1 uncultured Dehalococcoidales bacterium | reverse complement strand
ATACTTGACATGAATCTGAGCGAATCGTAAGAAGCTTGTAATATCCCAAACCTAAACTATTACGATACATCATACACCGATTGTCAGAGTTGTCAAGTCCCACCGCGGCTCTACTCGTGCTTTAAGTCTGCCTCAAGCGCCAGGTAATGAATTCAAGTCCGCCTTCTACAATCTGCTTCGGAAGACGCCGAATTCCAGGGACGCCGTCCTTCACAACGTGAAGGATCAGCCCCGCGCCGCAAAGAGCCTAATACTCGAAAAGAGATTGCACTTCTTTGATACTTGTGCAATTTACGGAACTGCCCGACCACTCAAACTGTTATTGGCGGGATCAGCCGATGAGGCCATATCCCTCGCCAAGGCGTACGCAGTGTATCCACCGAACGCACTACTGATAACCATCCAAGGCACACCGAAATAGGCAATGCCAACAAAAGAGCCCGGGTTCGTCGGAAGCGGGCCTACATAGACAAGATCAAGGGCTGCAACCGTAACTGTGAAAGAGACGAGGCCCATTATTGCGCCGGTCAAGGCTGGCCTCCAGGCAGAGGTCAACCTATTAGGTAGATAGCGGAGGGCCAAGTCAACAGAGAGCCCTGTGAGAAGAAACGCCGCTGTCCAGCCGACTCCGGACCACGGCGCTACCCAGGTATGCTCAGTGACCCACTCGAAGTAGTAGTTAATTGGAAAGCCAATGATTACGTAAGGCAGGAAGACTGCGGTAGCGGTTCCAAAGCGCCTCGTCAAGAGGGCCGGCAATATGACGATGAGGGACGAGAAAAAACTGACCATATATAGGTAGAACATGCCGATTCCCTGAAAACCCGAGGGGGGTGACACCGCAAAGCCGAGTGTTGCTGATCCAGCCAGGTAATCGAAGAAGAACACTGATGGCCCAGTAACGACAAAGAGCGCGAAACCAAAAACCAGCGTAGTTTGCCATGCCTTAAGACGCCATTTTCGTAATGGAAAAGACCCTCTCATGGCATACCTCCTTTTCTCTGACGTGTCCAAAGGCTATCATCAGACTTGAAGAGCGTCAAGCCGCATTCATACTTGACAGATCTTTGAAGTGAAGCGCGTTGTCGACTGACATCTAAATCGAGGTCTGCGTACAGTGAACATTGCCAGCCACTGTAACACTGAGAATTTCCCATGGGTCGCAGATCAATGAAAGGTCAACTGGCAAAATGGCGTGGGGTTCAGCGGCAAAGAAGGCGGGCCTCAGTTCGCCTCTTACTTTGGCCAGTCGAAGACTTTTCTCATTACCTCAATGCGGTTGTCTCTTGTTATCGCAAGTGTTTCGACTTCAGGATGGGCATCTATGCAATCTGTGTTGTTTTCTGGCTTGAATTTGAGCATAAACCATATATTATGAACAGAAGAACTCTACCCTCGATGTTCCCGAAAACTCAAAGGAAACCGGTGTGACGCTGGTCTCTAATCTCCAGTCTCCGGTCTCTAGTCTCCAATCTTCAATCTCTGATCTCTTCCATCTTCGCTTCTAACCATGGGGTCAACAGCCTCAGTCAGCCATTTGGGGAAAAAGCGACATTTTCCCCTTGTTCGAATGAGGAATTCATGCTAATTTCTGCTTAGAACTCGTGTGCTACCCTGACGAATTAAGTCCCGGGGGTGAGGTTTCTCAAAACGTGACTGCAAACCAAACACAGGTTAAGAGAAAGCGCGGTGGCCAGAAAGGCAACCGGAATGCGCGCAAACATGGCTTCTATTCCGGCAACCTTAGCCCTGCCGAAACATCCCAGCTGTGGAACATTACCAATCTGGAAGGCGTTGACCCTGAAATAGCGTTCATTCGCGTCAAGTTACAGTCTTTCCTTCAGCATGACCCTACTAACAGTCGCGTAATCAGACAAGCCTCCAGATTACTCGTAAAATGGTATTCTGCAAGTTACCGGTTGGACCGAACCGATCGCAATTATCTGAAAACTGTTGTCGAGAATCTTTTGGAAATTGCCTCCATGCGCCAGTCCGCCACCCCCCGCGGCTCC
>CAYFSE010000273.1:0-6887 GCA_964345725.1 uncultured Dehalococcoidales bacterium | reverse complement strand
GCCTGACCATCTTCAATGCCTGGTTCGACAAAATCATCCCTGAGGTATTCGGCGGGATTCTCTCAGAGGACGACCTGGGACGGCTAAGGAGTTATCCCAGCCTGTTGATCCGCGTCTTTGACGGTGCAGCTCTCAATTACGATTACCTCGGTGCAAGAGATAAGAATCAGCTGATCGTCAACGCGCTGCAGGCTGCAATTGCTGAATTAGAGACCCAATACGGCTCAAGCGATATGGCGACCTGGCTTACCCCGGTACGGATGCAGAACTATGATGCGCAGGGAGCCCTACCTGGGGGTCCGTTGCACCCCTATATGAACCGCGGCACCTACAACCAGATTGCCGAAATGGTCGCTGACGGCTTGCCGAATGCCAAGAACGTGATCCCGCCCGGACAGAGTGGATTCGTTCGATGGCCTGGAGTTGCCAGCCCGTACGTCGCTGACCAGGTACCGCTATACGCAAGCTGGACATACAAGCCCGTATTCCTCACCCGCGAGGTAGTCGAGGCCTGGGAAACGTCTCGTACTGTTTTCTACGTTGAGGAAGTGCCGAGCTGATGGGCGTAGCCCAATCGGCCTGTCAATAGGGCTGGTACGAGAGCCGAGGCTTTCAGCCTCGGCTCTCTGTTTGTGGTACACCTCTGCAATACCGAGGCCGGCAAGACCAGCCGAAGCGATCTCGGTGGAGCGTTAGTACATTGCCGCGCACCTTTCAGGTGCTCACAAAGACAAAAGGGAAGACCTCGCAATGACAGGAGGGAGTGGAGAAAAGCGGAGTTGAGCTCCTTTGTTAACAGCATCTTAACATTTAGATGCTACACTTCAAGTAGCAAAAGAAAAAGGGACACACTGAAGCGTATACAAGGGATGAGGTCGATTGACAGAGGTTGGGGAGAGAACCTATAATGCTAGGAGGTATGTGCGGGAAAAAAACGGAGGCTCGGGCGGACCTGACAACACTCAAGCTGACAACAATCATCGGATACAAGAAAGGTCGATTTTTCGGCTAGGTTTTCTGGTCTGCTTGTGTCAGGTTGCTCCGACAGGCAAGAAAGAACCGGGAAACCAGAACCATGAAAGGAGGTGACTATATCGGGATAGCGTATTAAGATGCAGGTTGCTGGAGGTAACCGGTGGTCGACTGGTCTGTTCCAGCACTGAAGGTTCGCTTGATGAATCATCGAGCAACCACAAGAAACAAAAGGAGGTTGGTGAATTGAAAAAGATTCTTTACTTGATTCTGGCTGGCTTGGTGGTGTTAGGGTTGGTCCTGGCCGGTTGTGCACCTCCGGCAGAACAAGAGGAGGAAGAAGAGGAAGAACCCGTAGGAGACATAGTCTTCGAGGACGGGACAATTAGCATCGGCATAGCCGGTGAACTGACGCACATGACTGGCCAATTCCAGTTGCTGGGCGCCTCGATGGCAGCCGGCGAGATTAACGACGCCAAAGTGGATATCGGTGGCGTGCCCCATGAGATCGCGCTGGTCGAGATAGAGACCGGCGAAGCAACCGTGGATCCGGCCGGCTCCCAGGGTTACTCAGCCCTCCTGGCCAAGATAGACCAGGTGGACTTCATCCTCGGCGGTTTCCGCACAGAGGCCGTTACCGTTTACCGCGAGGTGGCCGTGGGGCCTGACGGGGTGGGGGTGATCTTCATCGATTGTGGTGCCGCCACAGAGGCGCTGCAGCACAGTGTAGTTGATGATTACGATAGCTACAAGTACTGGTTCAAGGGCACCCCGTACAATCAGTTTTTCTTGGCCCAGAGCTGTGCCAGGTTGATTGATACCGTGGGACGAGCGATCAGAGAAGCAGGCGGCTTCGCTGAAGACTATGCTCTCAGAGTCGGCATCATCGCTGACGACGCGGAATGGTGCGAGGACCTGATAGTAGAGCTTGAGGCCTTGCTCCCGGGTCTGAATTTCGATCTCGTTGCCCCGACGGTGCGAATAAATCCTCTGCTGGTAGACCCATCGCAAATGGGCGCGGCCCTGGCTCCAATAGCTGCCGGTGATCCTCACATTGTCGTACCCATACTCTCTGCAGACGCTGGCGTAGCTTTTGCCGGGACCCGCAAGGTCATGATGCCCTCTGCCATGTCGGTAGGTATCAATGTGCCGGCGCAGTTCAAGTCTCCCTTCGCAGCGGACCTCGCCACCGCTCCCCCGGGAGGGCCTTACGTGGCGTATGATGTCCACCTGGACACATGGGCGGAGGAGGTAGCCACGACTGCCAGCACGCTGGCTTTCTTCGCGGCGTTCACGGGCTTCGCTGGAGGAGAGTACCCGCTGTACACCGCCTCTACTTATGATGTTCTTAAGGCCCTCGCAACAGCCATCGAAGATGTGGCCTGGTACGATGAGGCGGCTGGAGTGGGCTATGCAAACACTGATGATATCATCTCCTGGTATGAAGACCCGGCCAATATACAGACGACCACGACAGGCAGGAGCGCCTACTATCCCCTGCCGGGAACCACGAGCGGAGGCGAGCCTGCGCTTACCGAGGAGCAGGTCAGCGATTTCTATGATCACATCGGAACCGCCGGCTTTCCGGACTATGATGCCGCTGACTGGACGATGCCTCCGCACACCACCCATGACCTGGTCTACGGCCCGGGTTACCTGACGGGCGTCGGCTGCCAGTGGCAGTGGGATGAAGGTGCAGGCATGTGGAGGAAGTTCGGTGTCTGGCCGAGAGAAGTTGCAGGAGCTGACCTCAAGGACCAGTACGGCGACTGGAACTTCGCATATACTGGCACGAAGGACCTTATACTGAATCCGGCCGCAGTCAAACCGTAGGGTTCTGAATAGAGCAACGGGCAAGGACCGTTGTCTGTTGCCAGACAGAGGCGGCCCCGGATCAAGGGGCCGCCTCTTTCTTGCGATCAAGTAACGTACCGGCGCGGTTCGTCCCGGCTTCTCAAGAATCAAGCGGAAGTTGAACAGAACCATCAAAAACCCAACAGGAAGGGAAAAACCCTTGACACGGCAGGCAGGAATAATATAGAGTGTCCCAGTCGTTGCCTGCGAGACCAAGGTTTTCTGAAGGATGTCCAAGCTAGAAGGGACAGTCAGAATCAGACAATGTGGCGGCGGGGTTTCTCCCCGCCTTATTTTGGGCTCCCGGCCGATCTTTGGCCGGCGCAACGTGTCTTATGTCACGGACAGGCCCTATCTTCTCGGGCGAGGTTTTGGCGAATTGGGGGCTGACAGTAGTAGCAATCTCACAGGAGCACGAGGCCGGTGATTCAGCAAATCATAGTGCTGACCGTGCTGAGGGGATGTCTGTATTCCCTCTTGGCGCTGGGCATGTCCCTTATCTACGGTGTGGGTCGTATTGTTAATCTGGCCCACACGGCATTTTTTATGCTGGCCGCCTTCGGCCTCTACTACTTCACCGTCAGCCTCGGCTGGCCTATGTTTGCTTCAATAGTCGTAGCGGTGCTGGGCGTTGCCGCGCTAGGTCTCCTGGTGTACCGCTACCTCCTCGATCGGATACGCCAGCACGGGGCCGCAGTGTTGATAGTGACCGTGGCCCTGGCCATGGCTTTCCAGGAGCTGATGCTCAAGGGATTTGGCTCTCTGCCCGGCTCCATCGACCCTGTTCTCGAGGGACAGAGAAGAATACTGGGCATCATAGTTTTTGACCAGCAGTTGCTGACTCTAGGCATAGCAGCAGTGGTCATTGTCATCGTGTGGCTGGTGCTATCAAGAACAAAGCTGGGCATTTCCATCAGGGCCACCGCCAACGACGCTGAGGTTGCCAGCTTGATGGGAATAAGCGTGTCAAGGACGTTGATGGTAACCATGGGAATAGGCACCGGTTTGGCTGGAGTGGCCGCCGTGCTGGTGGCGCCGCTACAGGGAGTTATTTACTACATGTGGTTGGCTCCGCTAATGATGGTCCTGGTAATTGTGGTGCTGGGTGGCCTGGGCAGTATCAAGGGCAGCATCATAGGAGCGTTTATTATCGCCCTGGTGGAGGCGCTGGTGTTCACTCTAATACCTACCCTGGCCTACCTGTATACGGTGGCTGCGCTGGCAGTGATGGTCGTAGTGCTGGTGGTGAGGCCGGCAGGTTTATTCGGAACGCTGTTCGAAGAGGAGAGACTGTAAATTGGTGCTCAGCCGGCTACTCAAGGATTTCCGTTTTGGGGTACTGCCGGTACCCGGCCGCCTCCTGGCTGTCATTTTCTTCGTCTTGCTGTTTGTCTTCCCGTTGATTACCAGCGCTCCTTATTCACTGCACCTGCTTAACCTGACTGCCATATTCGCCATGTTTGCCGTGAGCTGGGACCTGCTATCCGGCTATACCGGCCAGGTGAATTTTGGGCACGCCCTCTTCTTCGGTGCGGGCGGATACGCTTCGGCACTGCTGTTTGAGCATTTGGGCTGGCAGCCGTGGGCGACAGTGCCGCTGGCAGCTGTGATTGCTGCGTTGGTAGGCACATTGACCAGTCTGCCCGCCCTGCGGCTGAGACCACCTTACCTGTCACTGCTGACCATGGCCTTTCCGCTCATCCTGGAGCAAGTTATGAAGTCCCTGCCCGACGAGATTGCCGGCGGCTACTACGGTCTTCGTGGCTTCCCTCTGCTCACCACCTCACCGGTGGGTGAATACTACATAATTGTTATCGTCATGACCGTGTCGGTGTTGATAATGTGGAAGCTCACCGATGCCGGCAGCAAGTATATCAGGACGGGCCTGATTTTCCATGCTATCCGCGAGGACGAGATTGCCGCCCGTGCCACGGGAATCAACACCATAAGATACAAGATACTGGCCTTTGCCGTTGGCGGCTTCTTCGCCGGCCTCGCCGGCGCCCTGCATGCCCATGTATTCAGGGCTGTCGGCCCGTCCATCTTTGCCATGGTGAATTCCTTCACGATCATAATATACGTAGTATTCGGGGGAATTGTCAGCATCTACGGGGCGGTGGTTGGAGTCTACACTCTGTATCCACTCGTGGAACTGGTGCGAGCCTCCCCTATTTATGGATATCGGTTCCTCATCATGACCGGCCTCGTTATATTGGTACTGCTGTTCATGCCGGAGGGGGTTGCCGTGTGGATAAGGGACAAGATCGAACGCGAGTGTCCTCGCTGTAAGCTGAGTAACGTGGCCTGGCGTAAGGAATGCCGGGCCTGCAGTGCCCCTCTGCGCTAAGACCAACTAGCTCTGAATTCCAAATCCTAATATCCAAGCTCTAGACAAATCCCAATATGAAAATCCAAAATCCCAAACTGTTTCCGGTCTTTGAGGTTCTGGTCATCGATAGTCTTCCCGTACAATCCTGTACGAGAATCCTCTCCCTTGAGGGGAGAGGACCAAGGTGAGCGTGAATTTCCCCTCTCTCTAACTCTCTCCCGCAGGGGGAGAGAAGCACAAACAAGCTTTGAGTTTTGACTTCTGAACTTCGGCAAGGCAGAGATGAACCCGCTATTGAGAACTGACCAGTGCCAGCTCAATACTTATGCGCGCGTTGCTACAGACCCAGGTATGTCTTCCTGATAGTCTCGTCCTGGAGCAATTCGTCGGCTGTCCCGTGAGCGATGATGTGCCCCCTGGACATGACATAGTTCCTCTTGGAGAGGGCGAAGGCAAAGCTGATATCCTGTTCAGCCAGGAGTATGGTGACTCCCAGTTCCCTGTAAATCTCCTCTACGCGCTTGAACAGGTCATCTTTTATCTTGGGCGCCAGCCCACTGGACGGCTCATCAACCAACATCAGTTTGGGACGGCGCATCAGGGAGCGCCCAACAGCCAGCATCTGCCGTTCCCCACCGGACAAAGTGCCCGATACCTGGTTCTCTCTCTCTTTCAGCCTGGGAAAGAGGTCATAAACCCTAGCCAGGCTCTCATCAACTTCTTTCTGGTCCTTACAGAGGTAGGCTCCAGCCAGCAGGTTCTCTCTCACCGTCATCTCGACGAAAGGCCGACCCATCTGCGGACAGAGCTGGAGACCCTTCTTAGCTATTTCAAATGCCGGTAGCTTGTCAATCCTTTCCCCTTCAAATTCAATGCTGCCTCCAAAGACTACATCGGACCTCCGGGTGCCTCTGAGGACTTCCTTGTCCCAGTTTATCAGACCGGCGATGGCTCGCAGGAGAGTGGTCTTGCCAGCACCATTGGGACCGACCAGCCCGACCAATTCACCCTTTTCCACCTTCAGGCTGGCCTCATCCAGGATGGTGGCTGTATCGTACTTCACACTTACATTGCTTACCTCAAGCAACCGTCACCTCCTTGCCAGTGTAGGCTTCAATCACCGTGGGGTTCTTGACCACTTCCTGGGGGGTGCCCTGGGCGATCACCTCTCCATAGTTGAGGACAATCACCCGGTCCACTATTTTCATGAGCTCACTCAGTTTGTGCTCAATTATCAGCATAGCCGGCCCTTCGCTGTGAAGCCTGCCGAACCGACCTCCCTTGTGCAACCTTTTCATAGATTTAGCCACAAGCTCGGTTTCGGCGGGATTAAGTCCCCCGAAGGGCTCATCGAGGATAAGGAGTTCCGGCTCGGTGGCAATGGCTCTGGCTACCTCCAGTCGTTTCAAGTCCCCGTGAGATAGCGTGGAGGCCGGCTCACGGGCGCGGTCGGCAATGCCCACGAACTCCAGCGCGTCCCGCGCTTTCACCACGGTGGTCTTGGTCCATTCTCCACCCTTGGTTATCCGCGGACACATGCAGCCGACCATGACATTGGCGATAATGGGGAGGCGACGGAATGGCTTAACTACCTGGAACGTTCCTACCAGCCCTCTCTGGACGATTTTCCAGGGACGCCATCCGGTGATGTCCTCGCCCTTAAAACGAACTTTTCCAGCCTCAGGCTTGAATATGCCAATTATGCAGCGCACGAGCGTGGTCTTCCCCGAAC
>CAYFSE010000272.1:0-4608 GCA_964345725.1 uncultured Dehalococcoidales bacterium | reverse complement strand
GCCCAAGCTCCAATGATTCAGCCGACGCGATAATCCGAGTGAGGGTGGAATTACACAGTCGCCTGAATTGTGTCTTCCCTTTGTCAATACGTGGTCGGTAGACCAAGGTAGTGACATCGCCTTGACGCTGGCATTATGTCGCGGACTTACCTCGAACTGAAGATTAGTTGCCATTGACAGCAGTAGGCAAACGATTTATAACATACACACAAATACTGATGAAAGGGAACATGAACATGCAAGGATGGACAGAGGAGGAAATCAGGACCAAGGATTTGATGGCACCATGCGGGTTATATTGCGGTACCTGTGGGGTTTACATCGCAACAAGAGACGGCAATAGGAAATTTAGGGCGATTATGGCGAACCTCTACGGGACAAAACCCGAAGAGACAGAATGTCTCGGCTGTATGCAACCTGATCCGCCGAGAAAGCGCTACGGTTGGTGCGATGTGTGCAGAATAAGGGATTGCGTAAAATCAAAGGGATACTACTCTTGCCAGCAATGTCAGGAATGGCCGTGCAGTTTGATTCAGACTTTCCCTCTTGCTACTGGCCTCCGGGTAATGAAAAGAACGATTCCCGTATGGAGGGCAGAAGTAGCCGCGTACGGTGATGAGGAAGGCAGCGTGGAATGGGCGCGGGCAGAATGTGAACGATACCATTGTTCTTCGTGTGGCAGCCCGCTTTTCAGGGGTGCACAACGTTGCAGACACTGCAAAAGACCGGCAGCCGATGAATTGGACGGATCTCTGCAAGCTGATCTTGATATCAGACAAATGGAGCACTGGCTCGATAAATAGCTCTACTGGATAATGGTTTGGGGCCGCAATGAGGAGCCGATCTGAACATCAGTTATTGTCGGGGGTCGGGTAACAAAAACTTGTTTTGTTGTCTCAATGCAGAAAATGGGAAAGTTGTATTGTGACCACGCCAGATTAGACACACACCCTGAATGGCAAAAGTTCTATACCATTGTGTGAGCACAATCCCATTTATAGTCTTCGTAATGAGGTGGGCAATTTGATGGCTTCCTGGCGTCAGACAACAATCTGGCGAAAAGTAACCCAACAATTCTCGGTTTTGTTATGCGGCTCGAGGTTTGCCATCTGGCCTGGCTGCTGACTATAATCGTCGCGTAGAGATATGACACCCAACAGAAAGACCATTTCAATTGTAACCGGCGCCGCATCTGGAATTGGCCGAGCAATCGCACTTCGACTCGGTCAAGAATCCGGCCCCGTTATCATCGCTGACATCGACGCTGATGGTGGGATGGAAACCTCCCTGCAAATCGAGTCCTCCGGTGGCACTGCTGAGTTCATCCGAACAGATATCGCGCATGAAGACGACGTCCGAACCCTATTTCAACATGTAGTCCGTACCCACGGACGGGTGGATGTGCTCGTCAATAATGTCGGCATCGCACCCGGTCCCAGTTTCCCTGAAGCCGATTCGTCCCATTGGCAACGGACCCTCGACGTCAACCTACGAGGCGTGATGCTCTGCATCCAGTATGGAATTGGGGTAATGAAGAAGTCTGGCGGAGGCGCAATCGTCAATATCTCTTCAATGGCGGCCATTGGCTTCCAAGCATACAGCGCCCCTGAATACTCGGCGAGCAAAGCGGCGATCGTGCGCCTCACCTCGAGTCTGAGTAATCTTCATGACAGATGGAATGTGCGAGTAAACTGCATTTGCCCGGGATGGGTAGCAACCCAGGCGGTCAAACGGAAGCTCTCAGAGATGACGGAAGAGGAAAAAGCGGCGGAGTCGTTCCCACCACCGCGGGTCTTAATTCAACCAGAAGAGATAGCCGAAAAGGTCTGGATGTTCATTACCAACGAGGATATGGCCGGGAGAGTGATGATCTGGCCAGATGGGGACTCGCCGAAGCTCATCGACGTGGATTCTGGGCTCCAACAGTAGCGGGAGCCCAGTCTCGAGTTCTTGGTGGCGGGGTCGCATAACACATCGGTTCAGTTGACGCTCGTCGAACTGGCCGTTGATTGTGAGATATCTTGGTTGGGGGTTATCTGGACCTGGAAGTGTAAGAGGGTTCGTCGGGCAGCTGACCTCATCGTTAAGTTATCTCAACCTTGGGTATACCACCACACGCAGAATGGTAGACTAGGGCGACGCGGCGCAATTTCTAGACACGCACGATGACCGGTAGAAATTCTATGTCATTGTGCGGGCGCGATCCCATTTACAGTCTTCGTAACGAGGTGGGCAATTTGATGGCTTTCTAGCGTCAGACAAATATGTGGCGCTTCGTGACTCCCTAATAACGAAAAGTCTGTTGCTGACAAGGGTACCTTGTCTTGAAACGCTCGTCGTCCAATGGTAGGATAGTACGACCAAAAGCGAGAGAATGGCTTCAATCTGATATGGAGACTAATGCACTGCAGGCCTTGCTTGATCCCTGGTTCCGGTCAATCGCCAATCCTCGCCAGGCTCAAGAGGAGACCCTGGCCAGGCTTCTAAAGAGCTACGCCCAGACGCAATACGGCCGGGGATTCCATGCTGATAAGGTCTCAAATATCCCGGAATTCCAAAGAGCGTTCCCTGTGGTCACTTATGCTGATTTGAGACCTCACATTGACAAAGTAATTGCTGGGGATTTTTCTGCCTTTTTGCCAGAGCCGCCGATAGAATGGGGGTTGACCCGCGGTACAACGCGTGGTGAATCGAAACTGGTCCCTATGACAGCCAGTGACCTCAGCGACAAGACCAAATGCGGCGCTCGTGGCTTGCTGAATTACGTACAGCGGAAACAAAGGTATGACATCCTGGCCGGCTGGGACCTGAACATCGGTTTCCCTTCAAGAGTAAGCTCGATGCGGGTCGGAGACAAGGACGTATTCTGCGGTTATACCTCGGGCATATATACCAAATACAACGCTAGAAACGCCCGGCTGAAGATAGTACCAGAGCAAGATGAGATAGATGCGCTGGGCGGCGGCATAACCAAGAACGACTGGGAGAGACGGTTTCAGCTGATCTATGAGAAGGCACGTGACAAAGAGGTTTCTATGGTCATCGGGGTAACACCGGTCATTATAGAGTTTGGGAGTTACTTGAAAAAGAACCATCGGCTGTATCCCAAAGGTGTCTGGAACATCAGCCTGATTGCAGCGACCAGCATAGCTGGCATCCAGACGAAGCATAAACCAGCGCTAACAGGACTCTACGGCGATGTTGCCGTTATTGAGATGTATGGGGGAACTGAGGGAATGTACGGTCAGCAGCTTGATGATCAGCCCTTTATCACCCCCAACTATGATACGTATCTCTTTGAGGTACAGACAAGCCAGGGCATAAGACTTCTTTGCGACCTGAAACCGAGAGAGTACGGTAACCTCATATTCTCATCGGTGGTTCTTCCTCGTTACAGGATGGGAGACATTATCCTGTGCACGGCGCCGAATTACTTCCGAGTTATTGGCCGAGAAGGACGAAATGCTGTCCTGAGATACCGCCTTAGCCGACTGTGGGAGTTTTGACGGCCCTAGCCTATCTTCCTGAATAAGAGAAGTCGGACCAAAATGGCAACGGCAATGGCAACGATAATGAGAGGCCACCACGTGCCAAAGCCACCGACAAATGCTACGCCAAGACAAATCAAAACGAGGCCGGCTACAAATCGACCGAACATAGGTCTACGGTAGGCTGGTCTGAGACGGCGGATCAATACTTCAATCAGAAAAGCGACGCCAATTCCAATCAGGAAGTACTTCCACCAGTCATCCCACGATATCACATTCCGGGCTGCCAGGGTCAACAGCACACCAAATGCCAGCACAATCAAGCCAAAGATAACACCCGATATCGGGTCCCGGCGCCATTTTTCTTCCATCCCTTCGCCTCCCTTTTCATCGCGCCTCCTCTCGCTGCGTTCTGGCTTCTCCTCTGACATCTTTCACCCCCTTGCATTGTCAGAACCTGGTCCAGGTACGAACCACTTGCTTCAGGATGAATTTTAGCATATGTCTCCATATCTTGCGCTTCCAGTCATTCCTGGAGAGCAGCCCTTTAGCGAGTTTCCATACGTTTATGTAATAGGTGGCATAGCACCATCGATATGAGGCCATGAGCTGCTCTCTGGTCAAGTGCTTCGTCGGCATGATTGCGTTAGACATGTCATATAATGAATAGTCCTCGGTCTCAAGCCAGTTATTTGCCTTGGCTTCATCATAGACATCACTTCCCGGAAATGGCGTGAACATGGTGAATATCGGGAAATCGACATCAAGACCTTGCATGTAGTGCACTTTTTGAATTATGGAATCTGCACTGTCGCTCCTGGTACCCACGATTATCAGACCCTGCGCCACGATGTCATGATCTCTCAGCAACTTCACCGCCTCGGCTACCTTATCCAGGCTCTGGTTCTTCTTCATCTCTTCCAGCTCGTGGTCCGTCGAGGCCTCAATTCCAATTTGTACCATTCTGTTACCTGTTTCTCTCATTACAGGCAAAAGATCGCGATGCTCCACCAGCAAGTCAGCCCTGCCCTGATAAAACCAGTTGAAGCTCAGATTTCTTGTCTTTATCTCGTCGCAAATGCCTCGAATCATTTCGGCGCTTACATTGAAGCAGTCATCA
>CAYFSE010000271.1:0-1619 GCA_964345725.1 uncultured Dehalococcoidales bacterium | reverse complement strand
GCAGGCGGCAGGATAGAAGGGCACGGTATTTCCCTTATTGCCCGCGGCACCCACCACTACTACCCCCTTACTCCATGCGTAGTTTACCGCATCCTCCAGAGTTGATGAGTAGTATATGCCACCGAGGCTCATGCTGATGACCTCTGCCCCGTTATCGGCCGCCCATATGATGCCTGAAGCCACATCGCCATAACCTCCGGTGCCCGTATCTCCTATGACCTTGACATTCATAATAGTGCAACTGTAGCCCAGGCCAGCGACACCTATGTCATTATTGGTCATGGCGGCGGCTATGCCGGCAACATGCGTCCCGTGGCCATGAACATCGTCCACGGTGGGGCTGCTGGTGAAGTTGACGTTGCTCACTATCTTACTGGCCAGGTCAGGATGATCCTGGTCAACACCCGTATCCAGGATGGCGATATTGACGCTGGGGCTGCCGGTGGTCACATCCCATGCCTGCGGGGCCTCAACCTTGGTCAAGCCGTATTGTTTGCCGAAGTACGGGTCATCAGGAGTATCGACGGCCTGAACCAAGCCATCAGGCTCGGCATAGGCCACCTTCGGATTCGAAGAATAGGCTTTCGCCTTCTCCTTTGCCTGTCCCCTGGGCACTGTTACCACCTGGACCCCAATGCCGGGGATAGTCTCCTTCACCCGACCGCCCAACTGGCGATGTGTCTGAGCTGCCTCAGGCAAAGTGACACCAGATTTGAACTTGACCAGGATTTGCTCCGACGAGAAGTCTGAGACAGGGGGAGGACTGTCCGGTGGAGCGGACAAGACAATTATGGGGAACGAGGACATTAGCAGGACCACCACCGCCAACGCTACTATCATCTTCTTCATTATGTGTTTAGACCTCCTTCTGCAAGAGGGACTCGCACCGCTGAAGGCGTTTCCCACTACTTCACAGTCTATATTTCGGCAAACGTGTACACCATCACCATACGGTACTGTTTTGGTACTGTTCCCGGGAAGAAAATGGTACTAGAACAGAGAGGCGATGAGACGGACTTCTGTTCTCCGCTCGAAGAAGAGGATTCTATGCCAGATTATGCGGACGGCCATAGGCACAAAAGGAGCAGCCTCCGAACAGCCCGGATTTCGTGCGTATGCTCAGCAGAAGTATGCTGAAGCTTTGGATGAAGACTTGATTGCGATGATTGAAGACCTGGTTGAGCGGCAAAGGGCCAGAGCCAATGATGCCAGAGGTCCCTACTTGGGAGATTGAGCTGTGGTCTTATCTGAGTGGTGGCGACCGTAAATTCTGGCCACTATCTAGCTGCTGCCAAAGGAAGGGACGGGCTGCGTCGTGTACTGACGAAAACAAGGGGAAAAGTTGACTGCTTGATGAAAGAGAATTTGGCTGTGATAGCTATGATACTATAGACAGTGAAGAAGCCATGAGGAATTGTGGGCTATGTCCACTGGTGCAAACGGTGGCACAGAAGTACCTTAGAATAGGAAGATTCTCTTCTTTCCCGACGGCAACTGGAATCGTTCCATTCGCTGATTCGGCCACCCCGCCTTGCTCTCGGATGAGGCCGAGCAGCACATGCTCGGTCCCGACAGTATTGCCCCTGAACCGCCGCGCCTCTTCCTTGGCAAATTGCACA
>CAYFSE010000270.1:0-4531 GCA_964345725.1 uncultured Dehalococcoidales bacterium | reverse complement strand
TGGTGTAGCTCTTTGGCGCTTCAGGGGAACTGGGGCAATAGACGCATTTACCCGGGCACGGGTAAGGTTTGGCCATAACTGCTACAGGGGTCACTCCAGAAATCGTTCGAGATGCTTTCTTCATGCCATAATATGTTAAAGTCTATCAGAGTGCGTATATGACCACAAATAGAGAAGTGTTCGACCAAATAGCCGAAAGTTGGTATCGCGTAAGGCATTGGTCTTTGCTAAGGGAAGAGCTGGACGCTTTAGCAGCAAGGTGGCAAAGCGGGAAGCTGCTAAACATCGGTTGTGGCCATGGACCGGATTTTTTTCCCTTCAGGCGAGGGTTCGAACTCTGGGGTGTGGATTCCTCTACTGCTATGCTCACGCAGGGTCTCAGATATTCTACCAAGCATAAGCTTTATGTCAACTTGGTAACCTCTGACGCCTTATTCCTGCCCTTCCCCGATGATACCTTCGATTGGGCCATATCCGTGGCAACTTATCACCACATCAAAGGCGGAAACGAAAGGGAGAAAGCATTCGGCGAATTAAAGCGGGTGCTCAAGTCCGAGGGAGAAGCCTTTTTGACAGTGTGGAATCAGGGGCAGCCAAGATTCTGGTTCAAATCAAAAGAACAGCACGTTCCTTGGAGGCTGAAAGAAAAGACAGTATATCGCTACTATCACCTGTTCTCCTATGGGGAGTTACGAAAGCTGCTAGTCAAAACTGGCTGGGGAATCGTTACCATGTCGCCGGAGAACTCCTACCATTTCCCTATAAGGAACTTCTCGCGTAATATATGCGTTCTGGTAAGGAAACAGAGCACTCCCTCGACAGCAATTGGGTAGCGCTTGGGCACGTACGCAACGCTGTAACTGAATTCCCACAGAGCCGTTTGGCCCTGCCCAAGGGCTCAAATGCCTCCTAGCTACTGGCTGATTCGCTCAGGGGATGAATCTTGCCCTGCCTTCACTTTGTCAGAAGAACCAGCCTCCATAATGCCGATGAACACTTCCACCAGTTGAGGGTCAAACTGAGACCCGGCACCACGGCGCAGCTCTTTTAGCACCTTGTCACTACATAAGGCAGGACGGTAAGGACGGGCAGCACTCATGGCCTCGAAGCAGTCAGCTACAGCAAGAATCCGAGCTTCTACGGAAATCTGTTCGCCCTTCAGTCCCTCGGGATAGCCAGTACCGTCCCACCTCTCGTGGTGGTGTAGAATGGTGCTCACACAGGGAGCAAGATTGGGTATGTTGCCCACGATGGTTGCCCCCAATCTAGGATGCGACTTGATCGCTTCCCAGTCTTCCTTAGTCAGCTTGCTTTTCTTGTTCAGAACTCTGTCAGGAACACCAATTTTGCCAATGTCGTGAAGCAGAGCAGCGGTACTCACTCTGGACACCTCCTCAGGCGATAGCCCAATCGCTTCCGCTAAAGCGACGGCATAAGTATTAACCTTCCTGGAATGACCGTAAGTATAGGGATCTTTGGCCTCCACCGTGGAGACCAAGGCATAAATGGCGCTCAGACCGTTATGCCTGGCGTAGGTCCCTGCATCGTCTACTGGCTCAGACAGAATCTTGGAGGAAAGGTACACCCGATTGCCTCCGGTTCGCTTGGCATAATAGAGAGCAGTGTCCGCAACGGTAACAAGTTCGCCGGATATCACTCCATCCGCCGGATAGCAAGCCACACCAATGCTACAAGTCACGGCGATTTCCTTCACTTCCATTTCTCTGGCGACCTGTGCCCGAACTCGGTCAGCTACGACATAAGCATCATCCATAGCTGCCTGGGGCAGAATGACAGCAAATTCATCGCCGCCGTAGCGAAACGCTTGATCAGCACTCCTGATAGAACCCTTGATGGTTTTACCTATCTGACTCAGCAGAGTATCCCCTGCTGGATGTCCGTAGATGTCGTTATATGTCTTGAAGTTGTCCAGATCGAGCAGCAAAACGGAGAACATGTTACCGTAGCGGGAATGCCGGCCAATCTCTTCTTTGAGCCGTTCCTCAAAATGACGCCGGTTGAAGAGCCCGGTCAGCTCATCAACACGAGACCTCTGCTCCGCCCGGGCATAAAGCTGAGCATTCTCAATCGGCGTGGCAATCTGCAGAGCCACCTGCTCCAGAAGCCTGATCTGCCTGTGACTGTAGGCGTTGGGTTTCAGACTGGCCAGAACTAGGCTGCCAATACACTGTTCCTTCATAGTCAAGGGCAGGTAGACGATAGAGCGAATCCCTCGCTGCAGATAATGCTCCCCCGTCCAGAATCTATGGTATCGCACCACATCAGCTTCATAGAGACTCTTTCTCTCTTGGCATACCCACTCCGTACCCGTCCCTTTAAGCGGTATTCTCTCTCCCCTCTGCCATGGAGAGACTATGGTACCGGACAGAGCCGAGATACAAAGGTCATCTCCGTCAATTAGACCGATGGCTGCCCAATCGACATCCACTACTTCCTTTAACTCGTGGGCAAAACCATCGAATATCCCCTGAATGCTCACGCTGGAGGTAATGATTGTGGTTAAACGGTTGATCAGGGTTATTTCTCTGTCCTGCTCCCGCAATTGCTCATGGAAGTACTCCTTTTCCATGCTTGCTGCCACTCGGGCGGCGATGGATTCCAACAAATCAATATCCTCAACGCTGTAAAGCTTGCCATCTCGCCTCTCACTTACTGCCAGAACGGCTACAAGCTCACCCCGGTTCATCAAAGGAATAAATGTATCCACTCCCGCCAACTGGATTTCTTCCCTTTCCTCCTGCCATATAGACTGGAATTCAGGAAAGACCATGAGATTCCATTTCGGTAATATGGTCTTTTCGCGCTTCAGCCAGGTCACAACAGGGCTATCTTGCCTTAATCTCAGTTTTCCCATAGGGTTATCTTCCACAGGCGGGTAGGCAAATCGGGTGCGAAAACCTCCATTTTCAGCTTCGGGCAAAAACAAACAAGCCCTCCGGCAGCCAATGGATTGAGAAAGCAGGGATATCAGATCGCTGCCAAACTGCTCGAGAGTGGGAATATCGTGTATCTTGGTGATGAAGTCTGATAGCCGCTTACGATAGGAATATGTTTTCCCAACAAGAGCCTTTTCTACTCTGACGGAGAAAAAGCCTAGCAGCTCATAAACGGCTACGGCAGCAACGACTGCTATGCCTACAGCTGCCACAACAACACTGCGATCCATATCGCCGATAGCGACGCCCGTTATTCTCCAATAAGCCAGCAAGAATAGACCTGTATAAATGGCAACGCCAACAACACCCAAGGTTAACCAAGATAAAACTCGGCGGAAAACGAGCTTTACATCTAGTAAGCGATGTCTCACCACTGCATAGGTGAGGATACCGGCCATAGCTAGGTTGCCGATGTGAGCCAAAGGCAAGTGACCAAAACGAGGATGGAAAGAGACAAAGCCAAAAGCGGCCAACACTGCCATCGCAACGAACAAATAGGCAATCTGATTGCGCTCTGCAGCATCTGACGAGAACCTGAACCTCTGCACAACAGAATATATGCCTTTAGTGAACACTACCGTAAGAGAAATAGCCAAAGGAAGAAGCCAACTACCATATGTAAAAGTATGTTCAGCGGGATTAATGCTCCCGAGCTCGCCTAAAGCTGCCAGGACAACAGCACCGACCAACCAAATATAGGCAAGAAATGCCTTCCACCCCTGAGTCTCGTAGAAAGAATGGAAAAAACAGTAAAATCCGGTTCCCATCCAGATGCCCGTGCAGAGGACGATGTTAAGTAGAACCTCGTCCTGCGTACCAAAGCCGCGGAATAGGAAGTCGCTGAAGCTCCAGGCGATGGCAGGAATAAGATATAGTAAGAGAAGCTTGTGGCGTCTTTGCCACGGCCGGTTAGCCAGCAAAATGCCCAGCAGAGGGACATAAGCAACAAAGGCAATCAAAGGAATCAAAGCTTCTGTATTCATAGTTAAATCCATTATTGATACAAATCTGCAAGGTGTCAAGAGGGACTATGGTACTCCCCAGAAAGTACTAGATGCCCTTCACGACACGCTCCCCTCGCGAAAGGCGACCTTGAAGGTTTGTCTTTGCCAGTGTGGCCGAGGAGCGAAGGCCCGAGTGATGAACGGAAGGCGAGATATAGACCTCCACCTCGTTGCCCGGGCAAGGCGCCCTGATTCCCACCAACCACTGTGCTGGTAGTGTCATCAAGTAGCTGCACGTTCGGATTCAGTGGCCGGCGCAGCTTCCACCTCAATCCTGGGAGCCACAAGCTGGGAAAGCACTCCATCGGAAGGATTGACGTGTGACGGCTTGAAATGACCCAGATCGGCACCCTCAGCTTGCCGTTGAGCGATGTAACTGGAGAAAGCACCCTGACGCAGGAAGGTAACTCTTACAGGTTTCAGACCAAGCACGGTCTCTGGATCACCGTAAGCACGGTAGATATTGTAGTGATAAACGCTATCCAGTTTCACTAGCTCCTCATATATCGCTGCTGCCACACCTTGCTCGCTGGCGATAAGGTCGTCTTTAGGCTCAAGGTAGAGATGTAG
>CAYFSE010000269.1:0-4317 GCA_964345725.1 uncultured Dehalococcoidales bacterium | reverse complement strand
ACATATGCCTCGGCCTTGGTAGCGTCAAGCAGCACTTCTTCGCGAGGGATCTCGCCGCTGGCAAAGAGCAGGCCCATGCGGGTAAAGCCGGTACGGTGGGAAAGTACATCGCGCAGCGTGATCTCGTCGCTTTCATCAACGCTGGCGAGATCCATCTGAAAATAGGGCAGGTACTGGGTTACCGGGTCGTCCCAGTCCATCTTTCCTTCATCGACAAGCATACCAACAAGGGTGGACGTGAAGGCTTTGGTAGCCGAACCGATAGCGAAGATGGTCTCGGGCGTCGCCGGCGTTTCGTTCTCAACACTGGCAACCCCGAAGCCATGAGCGAGGATCACCTCATCATCCTTGACCACCGCGATGGCCATACCCGGTATATGGTGCGTCTGGCGCTGCTGTTCAAGTTGCTCCACCAGAAGGTCAAGTCTCTGCTGCAATTCCGGGGCCAATGTGGGAGTAGCCGGTGCAGCATAATACGCCACTAGAATAGCAGCAAGGACCAACAGTATCAGTAATACTAGTCTCTTCATGTTTCACCTCGGGGATAAGTCTCTTGTTTGGCTCTATTCATCTTCTTGATTCCAGGCTTTCTCCAACCTGAAGAGCGAAGTCAAGCAGATGGTCTATCAACACATGTGCTCATCCGGAGAAGTAATTATACCATGGGAAGTCTAACATACTGGGGATGTTTAGTGTCATACTAGATTCACCAGACCAGTTCTGACCAGTGCAGTTGGATTGTTCTTGCATGAAGACAAAATCCCCGATATTTGTTGGAGGGCAATAACACAGCAGAAAGTCACCCAGAAAGGTAGCGGCTTGTTCACTCTGGGTGCCATTGAAGGGATTCAAATCTCCCCTGGTGAGCCTTTGGGAGAGAGTCCCCGAAATTGGGATTGTGGGGACACAATCACATAGAACTCTTGCCGTTCAACGTGCGTGTTCAATGTCTCACCATCACGATATAGCATTCCCCGTTTGTGTGATGAGGCAACAGAACGGGCCAATGTGCAGTTTTGCCCTCCATGATGTTCTACTTTCGACCCCGCGGCTGAGCTCTAGCAATTAACAGCCACACCTCTTGCCTCAATTGAGTATGAACTGAAAGTTGGCCGTTATGGAGTAGTCTCCGTTCACGGTGATGGTGGTCGAAGCGGCATTGACATTGGCAATGGTGCCCACATTTCCGGTCCAGTTGACAAAGTAGTAGCCAACGTCTGGAGCCGCCACCAAGTTGACCACTGCGCCAGGACTATAGGTGAAAGTTCCCTCGCCAGGGGTGGCTACGGAACCACCAGCGCTGCTGGAGATGGTCAGCCTGTATTGAGCGGGCGCAATGGCCATGAAGTTAGCCTGTATTGAATAGTTGTCGTTCATCGTGATGGTGGTTGTGGCGGCGTTGACATCAGCAATGGTGTCCACATCGCGGGTCCAGTTGACGAACCGGTAGCCGCCAGCTGGGATCGCGCTGATCGCAACCACGGTGCCCGCGGAATACGTGTGCTCTCCGTCCGCCGGGTTTGTTGAGCCGCCGCCCGTTCTCCATATGGTCAGGGTATAGTACGGCCCTGCTCCCTCCTCAAAGTTTGCCCTGATTGAGTAGTTGTCGTCCATGGTGATGGTGGTTGAGGCAGCGTTGGCATTGGCGATGGTGTCCACATCGCCAGCCCAGTCGACGAATCCGTAACCTTCATCGGGCGCGGCCGCCAGGTTGACAACCGTTCCTTCCTCATAGGCAAGGGTCCCTTCTCCAGGGGTGGTTACCTCGCCTCCACTGGTGCTGGAGATGAGGAGCTTCCACGCGAGCTCGGGTGGGTGACCGTGTCTGATAATGAAGCACCGCCCTTCAGGGACCTGCAGTTCCACATCCTCTGCAACGGCCCGTATGTCCCCTCCCAGATTACACCCCCAGGTTGTACCGTCTTCGGTGACGTGAATTTCCGCAGCACTACCCCTCACAGCTACCACACCACTCGGAGTTTCGACTTCGTAGCGGGACGCTGGGTCAAGAATCTTGGTCACACGGCTTATGGTAGTGCCGATTGTCTGTATAAGAGTGATGATTGTGGCGCCACTATCGGGGGCAATATCGAGTGCGGTAATTTCTATCTGGGTGTCAGCCCCTAGTTCGATAGTGCTACCATCAAAGAAAGTGATCTCGGCGCCAGAATTATCGCCGGTCTTTATGATATCTCCAACTCCCAAAGACATCCCGACCGCCGCGTCTGTCCAATCGTCCGTGCCTGCCTTCATCACCAACACATCTCCCTCGGTTATTGAGAATATGGTGAGCGTGGCAGGAGCACAGCCCGGTAGTACCGATCCTATCACCAAAAGAGCGGCGATAACCAAAAAGAGCATTCTTTGCATTTCAGCTTTCTCTCCTTGTTTGAATGTGTTACGCTCTCCAAATCCGCTGGCTGAGCTACCCATCAGCCACAGGATGCACTGTAATCCTATCATACCACCCGTTAGTTCAGCGAAATTTGGCGATAGCTTGAGGCTTTGTCGGAGGCGTCAACAGTTCGCAGGTTCGTTATCTGACGTTAGAGAGCTATCAGATTGCCCTGCCGGTTACGAAGACTGCAAATTGGGATTGCGGGGACACAATAACATGGAACTCTTGCCGTTCAGGGTCCGTGTTTAGCGTCGCACGGTCACCATTCACTAGTCGCAATAGTCAGAATTGTCGTCCCACGACTACCCTTCCAATTCGGAATAGAGGTGATAGGATTTGAACTTCCGGCCGCCTGAACCTCATGTAGCCCGGAGAAAAGGCGGAGGCCAGGTGCCTCCTTTCACCTTGAATTATGTAGTCCCCATTAACTGTCGCCGCAAAGTGTTCTATATTTGCCTGCCGTACTATAATATTGGTGTATGGACGTTAAGACTTATTCAAACGCCGCAGATTTCCTTATGAAGACTGGTGACTTGCTTCGTTCTGACGAAGATCGTTACGGTCTCATTTATGGTATTGCCCGGCTGGCGGACGCCAATCCACACCACTATGGAGAAGAAGATCCGTTGTTCTGCGTGGTGAATGACAGCCATGGTATCAGTGCACTCGCCTGGAGGACTCCTCCGTATCCAGTCGGTCTGGCTTGGCACGCCGGTGACCCGCAAGAAGCCGTTTCACTATTGATTGAAGCCATCCAAAGCCTCTGGGCAGAAATACCCGGGGTCGCAGGGCACAGAGAAGTAACAGACCCTTTTGCGGATAGATGGTGCAGGACTTTTGGGACTTCCATAGAATCAACAATGGCACAGCGTATCTACCGTCTTGACTCCGTAAACGAGGTGCCTTCTATACCCGGTCATATGCGGTTGGCGACGCTGGCAGATAAAGATTTGGTCTCCGAATGGAGACATGCTTTTATTGTGGAAGCGGCAAGTCCAACAAGCCAGAGTATACCCGAACAGGACATTACGCCATTTATTGAGAAAGGCGTAGTTTATCTGTGGGAATACTCGGAAAACCCTGTCTCCATGGTCATGAAGGGTCGCCCGACCGACCATGGTATGTCAGTTACCCTTGTTTATACACCACCGGAACTCCGCCGAAACGGTTATGCCACAGCCTGTGTAGCCGGTGTCTGCCGGGATATACTGAAAAGTGGTTGCCACTTCTGCACGCTCTATACAGATTTGAGCAATCCTACGTCTAATTCCATCTATATGAAGATTGGATTCAAACCGGTCTGCGATTCCGTAGAGTATAGTTTTTCACCACCTGTTGCCCCCTAATTCAATTATGCCGCCAGCCGACCGCTGGCAGAAGATATATACGACTGGACAAGTTCCACACGAGAAACTGTTTCTGTTTTCGGCGCATAGTTGCCCTACTCGTTAGGTCAGTGAAGTTTGAAGATAGCTTGAGGCTTTATCGGAATTGAGCAACTTTGGAGAAAGGGATTTGACTCTCGTCACAAGCATAACACGACACTACATACGTAAACTGATTGACAATGGTACCTATTATTCGTCACCTGAAACTACCAACATTAGGAAGAAAGCGGTGTTTCCAAGTTTGTAACAAACATTATCCTCACAGCCGGATCGATATAGATCCTGTTATTTTGACTTCGCATAAAAACGACGGACTTTCGACCGATTCCCACAACTGCTCATATCACACCAGCGTCGGCTTCGGTTGCGACTTGTATCCCAGAATAACCAGCCACATCCTTTTTCATCGCAGCATTCTCCTACTCGCTTTATCGCTTCCGATGTCATCAAATCCACCGCTGATTTGACAACCGGCCAGATAACGGAATCCAATTTATCCGAACGGTAATCCCACTCCCACCTTAATCCCCT
>CAYFSE010000268.1:0-4961 GCA_964345725.1 uncultured Dehalococcoidales bacterium | reverse complement strand
CGGGATTCATCATACCAATCAGTCCCGGCCCCCAAAAATGTTTTGCCCCCCAGTACCACCCCTCCCAGCTGTCCGGATTTCTCACCTGCTGAGTGAAGCCTCCCATCTTATCTAGGAGCAGGCTAGAGCAACCATGGGGCGCGTGAATAAACTTACACTCGCCGTGTCCGTCGCCCTGGATAAGTATAGCAAGTGGCCCGTATTTTTCATGGATTCTCTTTACCTCGCTGGCTATGATCTCCGCAGCTTCCTCCCACGAAATCCTCTTGAACTTGCTCTTGCCCCTGTTCTCTGGGTGCCTCTCACCCTTGGGATCCCAGTCAACCCTCTTTAAGGGATATCTAATCCTGTTAGGTGAATATACTCGCTTCTTGTAGGCTAGGGTGAAAGGAGAGGGCAGCGATTTCATGAGCGGCTCCAGAGTCTTACCGTTCCTTTCAAACTTCCAGGGGTTGAATTGCTTTTTGTTATATTTCCAGTCATAGTGAAGCGGTCTGATCCTGACTATTCTTCCGTTTTTCACATCAACCGCGCAGGGAGCGCCGCCGTATATTCCACCACTGAGGCCAAGTGCCTTTAGAACGGTTCTCTCTGTCTCTGCCGCACGTTCCCCATCTGCGGTAACATCCTGGCCGCGAGCTTTCAACCTATCTTTTTCTTTCGACATCTAGTCACCTACCTTTAGGAATTCATATGATGTGCCCCCATAGCTCTCTGAACTATCGGCCACCTGCGCCTGAGGCTAGAATATCAGCAATACTAACTTGCGAAGTGGTATCCTTTATGGGGGCACATCACAATTATATTATACTAACATGCGTTGTGTTATTATGCTATCAATAGTGTTATTGTACCAACACTCGTAGTGTTGTTATATTAACGATAATGCTTTGGTTATTGATTTGATTCCCATCTTCAGCGAAATCAACCAGCTACGTGTGACAGGAGGATAGATGAGAAAAGTTATCATCACTTGCGCGTTGACCGGCGGTGTGCAGACCAAGGCAGCAAATCCCAACCTCCCGGAGCAACCAGATGAAATTGCCCAGCAAGCCTATGAATCCTATAACGAAGGCTGCGCTATTGCCCATCTCCATGCGCGAGACAAGGAAGGCAGGGCATCAGGCGATGCGACCATTTTCAAAGAGATACATGCTGCCATTCGTGCCAAGTGCAATATTGTTTTGCAGGACAGTACTGGGGGTGGCCCCGGGCTCACATTCGATCAGCGCCTCGCCTGCCTGGACGCCAAACCTGAAATGGCATCTCTTAATTTGGGCTCGATGCTCCGCACCCTGGGGGCCAATGCCGGCACGTGTTGGGCTAACCCACGGTCAGAATTGGAACGATTCGCTCAAGAAATGCTGAAACGCGATATCAAAGCCGAGATGGAGATCTATCACCACGGTATGCTCAGGGAGATGAACAACTTCATTGATAAGAACCTTGTCAAGAAGCCATACTATGTAAACTTTGTGATGGGAATGGCCTACCAGGGCGCTGTTGACGCCACCCCAGCCAACCTCATATCACTTATTCAAATCCTCCCACCTGATGTGATTTTCAACTGCTGTGCCATCGGTGCCGCGCAGGTTCCTATAACCACCCTTAACGTCTTAATGGGAGGTCATGCGCGCGTGGGAATGGAAGATAATATCTACATGTCCAAAGGAGTGCTTGCCAAGAGCAATGCCCAGCTTGTAACCCGCAGCGTTCGTATTATCAGAGACATCGGCTATGATATTGCTACACCCGACGAAGCTCGGGAGATTCTCGGCTTGCCGAAGCTGAAATAGAATTCGAAGTATAAGAAACAAGGGAGGAGAAAAATGGCTAAAAAGAAAAGAATTGTGGACCTTTCATTGCCCTGGGGCGTAGATACTCCATTGTGGCCCTTCCCTGGTCCAAGGCAGGACCTGATTTTTGCTAGAGCAGAGTATCTCGAACGTTTTCATAAGAGGAGCGTAGTTTATACCGGCACGCTTCACGCCGGTACCCACATGGATGCTCCCAGTCACGTACTGCATCCCTGCGAGGGAGGTATAATGCTAGATAAGATCCCACTGGAAAACTGCTATGGCACCGGCGTTATCGTTGACCTCCGCTATATGAAGAAATGGCAATTCGTCACTGCCAGAGATCTGAAAAATGCTAAGCCAAAGATCGAGGCTGGAGACTTCGTAGTCTTCAATACCGGCTGGCACAAATACTGGCGCTGGGATAATTATGCCTATTACAATCACTATCCTGGGCTAGGCCCGGAAGCTGCCCAGTGGCTGGTCGACAAAAAGGTAAAAGGTGTTGCCGGCACCTGGGGCGCCACCGATCATGTACTGTGGCATTACCGCCTCGCCGAGACCATGCCCTGGGTCGATAGGGAGTACAGGAAAGAGACTGGAAAGGATCCTGACAAACTATTTCCCGAATACGAGCCCTGCCACCGCATGCTTCTTAAGAACGGTATCGTGACAGTAGAGAACGCGGGAGGAGACATCAACGAAGTGACCGGCCAGCGCTGCATCATCTCTGCATTCCCCTTCAGGTGTGAGATGGCCGATGGAGGCTTTGTCAGGCTGGCTGCAATCCTAGACAAGTAGAGCAGATCTTACTGCATTCGGTATAGATACCATAGGAGTCTGTATGTTTCAACTTGATGGGAAAACGGCGGTAGTGATTGGTGGTGCGGGTGGACTCGGTGAATTCTGTGCTACTGCAATGGCCAGCCAGGGTGCCCGAGTGGCTATCGCCAGCCGTGACTTACGGAAGCTGAACGAAGTTATCAAGAACCATCCTGATGTTGCCGCCAAACTAACCTCAATGTGCGTAGATGTGACCGACGAAGCCAGCGTAGGCAAACTAGCCGAAGAAGCGGTGGCGAGATTCAAGACGATAGATATACTGGTAAATGCCCAGGGCATAGTCACCAAAATGCCGGCGCATGAGATCAACCTTGGGATATGGGACTTGATGTTCGCCACCAATGTCCGCGGTGTTATGCTTAGCTGCATGGCCTTTGGTAAAGTAATGATGGCACAGAAGAAGGGCAAGATTATCAACTTTTCCTCAGTTCGCGGCGTCCGCGGCACCGATGGTGGTAACGTTACCTATGGTGCTACCAAGGGAGCGGTCGATATGATCACCAGGATGCTGGCCGCTGAATGGGCACCATACTGCATCAATGTCAATGCAATAGCACCTTCAGTAGTATTAACCGAGACTCTGAAAAAGTCAGTGGCACCCGAGCGTCTGCAAATGCTACTTTCCAAGACTCTATTCAAGAAATTCTGTAGCCCTGAAGACGTAGCCGCAGCATGTGTATACCTGGCTTCGTCGGAATCGGACTACATCACCGGTCAGATTCTCTATGTTGATGGCGGCTTGACGGCCATAGGGTAAATACAATTCCCTGATATTGCAGGTGTATAGGGAAACCGTAGCGGGAATATTAAAAAATGTACTATATCATCAGCGGAAGCATGGTGGTCAAAACCAAAACCGAGGAATTCACTCTGAATGCGGAGGATATAGTCTATTTCGCCCCTGACGAGGAAAGGGAAATCAAGATTATTGGCCATGATGTCTGCACTATTCTAGCGGCCATTGTAAAGGCATAGATTATGCCCGATATATCAACTATCAGGAAAATACTTGTAGTGGGCGCGGGAACAATGGGCCATGGCATCGCGCAGTCTTTCGCCCAAGAAGGCTTCAATGTGGCACTCTATTCCCGCACCGCCGAAACACTGGAGCGCGCCAGATCCTTGATTGATTATTCCCTGCAGGCTTTCGTCAAGGAGAAGATGGTTGCCAAGAAAGACATACCGGCTATTCTTAAGAGGATCAACTTCACGCAGTCACTGGAGAAAGCTGCTGAAGACTCCGATATTGCCTTCGAAACTGTTGTTGAGAACCGTGAGGCCAAAATCGACATCTTCGGTAAACTGGACAGGCTATGCCCTCCAAAAACACTACTAGCTAGCAATACTACCGCACTGAACGTATTTGATTTCGTTAAGACTTCGAGGCCGGATAGAGTCCTCATCGGCCACTGGTACGCTCCGCCACAGATAATCCCGCTGGTGGATGTAGTTAAGGGACCAGATACAAGTGAAGAGTCTATTTACCTAGTGGCTGAATTGCTCAAGAAAATCGGTAAGGCACCGCTAGTGCTGAAAAAATTCATCTCTGGATATTTGCTTTCTCGCCTCCAGATCGCCATGCTTGGCGAAATATTTTACCTGTTGGATAGCGATATCGTCACGCCGGAACAGCTTGATACAGCCGCCAAAACAGGTCTGGCATTGCGCATGATGGTGGTAGGACTGGTGCAGCGCATGGATTTCGGAGGCCTCGACTTGACAGTCAGGAACTTCGAAAACCCCTATATGCGGAAGCAGCTAACTCCACGTGACTATAAGCCTGAAAAGATATATGAACTGGTCCGAGAAGGCCACTTCGGCGTCAAGACGGGCAAGGGCTTTTATGACTATAGCGGTCGGACTGAAGCCGAAGTCTGCTACGAGCGTGATATCAAGCTTATCAAAATGCTGAGAGCATATAGGGAACTTGAATCTACCAAATAATCATTATCCTGAGTAAATACAACCTTCAGGATTCATGAATTGTATCCCCGAAGCGGGAAAGAGAAACTGGGGAACGGGAATTCGAGGGATTCAAATGAAGGAGGTCTCAGCTTATGGCTGGCATTATTTCATACGGTGCCTACATACCGTTATGGCGGCTCGCTAGAGATGCTATCGCCGAGGCTTGGGGAAGCGGCTCGATTAGAGGTGGAAGGAGTGTAGCCAATAACGATGAAGACACTATCACTATGTCAATTGAGGCTGCAATTGATTGTTTAGCCGGGCTGAAACGAGAAGAAATAGATGGTCTATATTTTGCTTCCACTACCTCGCCCTATAAAGAGAAGGAATGCTCTACCTTGGTGGCTATGGCTGCCG
>CAYFSE010000267.1:0-7342 GCA_964345725.1 uncultured Dehalococcoidales bacterium | reverse complement strand
ATTATGGAAGAAGCGGTAATTGTCAGTTATCTGAGGACACCCTTTTCCAGGGCGAGGCCGAGAGAGCCGGAGAGGGACGCATTCAACGGTCTGAGGATGGACGACCTGGCAGCCAGGCTGATCCAGGAAATGATAAAGCAGACCAAGATAAATCCTGAGGAGATCGGCGATGTGCTCACGGGAACGGCCATGCCGGTGCTCGAGCAGTGGCTCTACGGAGGGAAGACCATCAACTTTCTGGCCAGGCTGCCGTGGAGTGTGCCGGCGCAGGGGATTGACCGCCAGTGTGTCTCGTCGATGTCCACCATACACCAAGGTGCCATGGAAATCATGCTGGGATACTCCGATATCGTCATCTCCTGCGGAGTCGAGCACATGACCCACATTCCGACCCTGGGAGGCGGCGGGCGACAGGTGCCAGTCGAACCCAATCCCAAATTCATGGAATTCAAAGAATTGGACATAATGACCACTATGAACATGGGACTGACCGCGGAGAAGCTGCTCTCGGAGACCACCTTCAGCCGGGAGGACATGGACAAATGGGCTTTGAAAAGCCATCAGATGGCAGCCAAGGCTCTCCAGGAAGGGTATTTCAAGGGCGAGATCGTGCCGGTTGAGGCACCCCAGGCGGACGGGACGAAGAAAGTCATTGACCACGACCTGAGCATCAGGGCTGATACTACGCTGGAGGCTCTTGCCCAGTTGAAGCCCTCCTTCAAGCCGGATGGACACATAACGCCAGGCAATTCGTCTCCGCTCAACGCCGGTGCCAGTGCTATGATGCTGATGTCCAAGAAGAAGGCCGATAAGTTAGGCCTCAAGCCTTTAGCTAAGATCATATCCATGGGGTGGGCAGGTGTGGACCCCACGGTCATGGGTAAAGGGCCGGTCCCATCCAGCCGCATGGCTCTGGAGCATGCCGGTCTTGAAGTGAAGGACATAGACTTCTGGGAGATCAACGAGGCCTTCGTCATCGTGGCGCTCTACACCATTAAAGAACTGGGCATCGACCCCGAGAAAGTGAACGTCAAGGGTGGCGCTACCGCCATCGGACACCCGCTGGGAGCCACCGGCACTAGGCTCGTGGGCACCTGCGCCAGAACACTCAACGTCGAAAAAGGAAAATACGGTGTCGCCACCGCCTGTGTTGGCGGTGGACAGGGCGCAGCCACCATACTGGAGAGGGAAGGCTAAACGGGGCCGACTTTTGCCTCTTCTACTCGAATCACAGGGGCGGGGCTTGCGCCAGCCCCCCCCTCTCTTCGTCTGCCCACGCCTCTTCGTCTTGTCATTTGGCTCTCGAGCTTGATTTGACATTTCAGCTCTGCTATTTGTCATTACAGACCCTCCACTACACTTGCCGAGTGACCTCAATATGTTAGAATAATCGCACAACACAGATCTAGCGCAAAAGCTATGTACAAAAAGAAGAAAGTGGCTGCCTTGAAACACAGGCGGCGCCAAAAGAAGTTCAAGGAACGAAGAAAAACCCAGGCGCAACCTCCAGCCAAGGAACAATGAAAAGAGCTCTCCTGTTGACCGGCCAGCCGGGCACAGGCAAGACTGCTCTCATCAAAGAGGCCCTGGCCAGGACCAGAGTCAAGGGTGGCGGCTTTTACACTGAGGAGATACGTACCAAGGCGATAAGGCAGGGTTTCCGGATTGTCACCCTCGATGGTCGCGAGGCGATATTAGCCCACGTTAACATCTCCAATCCCTATCAAGTTGGCAAATACAAGGTAGACACAGGTGCCCTGGACAGAGTTGGCGTTTCCGCTGTGCGGCAGGCGCTGCAGGAAAGCGATCTCGTAGTCATTGACGAGATTGGCAAGATGGAGCTCCTGTCGCCCCAGTTCAAAGAAGTCGTGACGCAGGCCATAGACAGCGGGAAAAAAGTTCTGGGCACTATTATGCTCAACCCCCAACTCTTTGCCGACCAAATAAAACGCCATCCCGAAGTCGAAGTGCTCCTGGTAACCAGGAACAACCGTCCCCAGGTAATGAAGAAGGTTCTGGACTGGCTGGCGGAAGCATGATCTCCGTCTCCCCCCACCCTCCCGTCATTGCCAGACCCGACTTCTCGAGCCGAAGCAGTCTCCTCTCCGTTGGTGGGAGAGGATTCCAGTGAGGGAGGCACCCCCCGAGTCAAGCCCGACGGTAACGGGCGAGCCTTGTAGATAGTTGATGACCTTGCGCTGCACGTGCTCTCCAATTGCGCCCTTCATCACCTAGCTTGACGAATGATTGGCTTCTCTTGTATCATTAGGTAACCTTACCACTCTGTTTACCTCGCGTCATACCGGAAAGTCACGTGGGTGGGGCTCATGGCATAAAAGATACAAGCAAGGCTGGTCTTGAGGTAGGCGTTTGGTATGGCTGCCCAGTATTGGCTTAGCAGCTTGTTGAATTAATCCTGGCGGGGAGCAGGCACACTGCTTGAAACAGAAGCTAAAGAGGGCTGAAATGGTACGCGAGTGAGAATTCACGTCACTGGTGCCTGCGCTTCAAGCTCAAGGCTATGTCCAGAGGCTCAGCAAGTAAATAGAAAATAATATCGGACAGGAGGATTGAAATGGCTGTTTTTTTCTCAGGAAGCGAACTCTTAGAAGTAGCTGTAGGCATAGAAAGGAACGGTATGGCATTCTATCAAGCCCTGGCTGATAAGACAGGAAACAGGGATGTCAAAGACATCTATGATCATCTCGCTGGAGAGGAAAAGAAACATCTGGATACCTTTCAAGGTATGTCGGATTCCCTGAGGCAGGCTAAGCCTCCCGAAACCTACACCGAAGAATATATGCTTTACCTCAATTCATTAGTTGACAGCACAGTGTTTTCCGATGTTGCCGAGGCCCAGCAAAAGGCTGGTAGGGTATTTGATAAAATTGAAGCCATTGATACCGGAATCCAGGCTGAGAAAGACTCCATCCTCTTTTACGCAGAATTGCAGAACTTGGTGAGGGAGCGGGACTGCAAGGTAGTCCTCAACATATTGGATGAAGAAAAACAACACCTGCGCCAGCTTTCGCAACTCAGGACAAGATTGAAGTGAATCCAGGATTTCTGTTGGCCAAAAAAAAGAATTCAAGGAGGTGAAAATGGCTGTTAAAGAAGTTGGTGAAAAATATCGCTGCGATGTTTGTGGTAATGAGGTGACGGTGACCAAGGTTGGCGGCGGCACTCTGGTCTGTTGCGGCGAGGACATGAAATTGATTGCCTCGTAAGATCGAAGGGGGTGCGCAGATGGAAGATGAACAGGGCAGGACGGTGAAAGTACTTCAGCTTGCTGTTCAAATGGAGACGGATGGCAAAGAGTTCTACCAGAAAGCAAGCCGGAAAAGCAGCAACAAGCTAGCTAAAGGACTATTCCGTCATTTAGCTGATCAAGAAGATGTGCACCGTAGCAAGTTTGAGGAAATATATGAAGCCCTCAAGAGAGGGCAGCATTGGCCTGATGTAGAGGCACCCTCCTCGAAAGGGGGGAAAATCAAGTCCCTGTTCGCCGAAGCCACTAATGCGCTGGGCAGCAAGTTTAAAGTGGCAGAGTCCGAGCTCGAAGCCATCAAAACAGCTATAGATATGGAGATCAGGTCATATAATCTATATCACACTCGAAGTGCAGAAAGCACGCTCCCTGTGGAAAGGCAGTTCTACAAGACTCTGGCGGGCGAGGAGCGGGGGCACCATCTCGCACTTCTCGATTCCTACGAGTATCTCAGTGACCCTGCAGGGTGGTTCACCAAGAAAGAACACTGGTCACTGGATGGAGCTTGAACAGACTAGGGGATGGCGTGACGTGGTGCCAGATGTTGCCTTGGGCATCGAGCAGTTGACTGTAGAGGTGGAAGGGCGGGAGATTCTGCACGGCATAAACTTGGAGATGGGGCTTGGCGAGACCCATGTTCTTTTCGGTCCCAACGGTAGTGGAAAGACTACTCTGCTCATGGCAATCATGGGTTTCCCCAAGTATCGGGTAACCAAAGGCAAAATAATTTTCAAAGGCCAGGACATCACTATGCTGCCGCCGGACGAGAGAGCTCGCCTAGGGATCGGTATGTCTTTCCAACGGCCGCCGGTGGTCCGTGGTGTAAAAACACGTGACATGGTGGCCGCCTGTCTCAGAGGGCGGGAACAAAAAGAGAGCATCAGTCAACTCGCGGACAAAGCTAACCTGGCCGATCTTCTTGATAGGGAGATAAACTACGGATTCTCCGGAGGGGAGATAAAACGTTCCGAGTTGATGCAACTGTTGGCGCAGAGACCCACACTAACATTAATAGATGAGCCTGAATCGGGCGTTGACCTGGTAAACATCGCCCTTATCGGCGAACTGTTGAATGGCTTGCTGCAAAAAGAATGTCCAATACCCGAGCGAACTTGCACGGGGCTCATTATTACCCACACTGGTCATATCCTGGACTACGCTAATGCCCGCACAGGCTATGTCATGTGTGACGGCGTAATCGGATGTTCAGGAGATCCCCATGAGATCCTGGCCACTATCAGAGAGAAAGGCTACCAAGAATGTGTAGCCTGCTTTCTGCGGAGGAGGGCCTCAAGTGGTTGAGACGAGACCTTCGCAGACAGACGAAGATAAGGCCAGAGCGGCAGCCGCCAAACCGGCGGCATTTGGTGAGGACATAGACCTAGGCATTTATGCTGGTTCCGCTGAAGATCAGCCCTACCAGCCTGATCCTGAAAAGCTCCCTGCCAAGGCCAAAAAGCGGATGCAGGAGGCAGGGATTATCCTGGATGACCCAAGCCAGAGAACAGGGACGTTTATCCAGATGGATAACGCTCCAGTTCATAGTTCGGTCAGACAGGAGGGCGTGGAAGTGATGGCTGTCAGCCAGGCCCTGCAAGAATATGAGTGGCTGTCAGATTACTGGTGGCGGGCAGTAGCCGTGGATACCGACAAGTACACTGCCAGCGTGGAACTGAACCAGCGTAATGGCTACTTCATCAGAACACTGCCCGGCTTCAAGACCATCTATCCTGTTCAGGCTTGTCTCTATCTGGCCAAAGCGCGGCTGGCTCAGAATGTTCACAACGTCATCATTGCCGAAGAGAATTCAGAGCTGCATATCATTACCGGCTGTACCACTGCTACTGACGAAGAAGCGGGCCTGCATCTGGGCGTCTCCGAGTTCTATGTAAAGAAAGGGGCTAAGATCACCTTCACTATGATACATAACTGGAACCCAGAGGTAGCTGTTCGCCCTCGTTCGGCAGCTATCGTTGACGAGAATGGCTTATTTCTTAGTAATTATGTGCTTATGAAGCCAGTCCGTTCGCTGCAAATGTATCCTATAGCCAGGTGTGTAGGGGAAAACGCAGTGGTCAGGTTCAACAGTATTCTGGTAGCAGGCGAGGGATCATCGCTGGACATCGGCTCCCGGGTCGCCCTCAATGCTAACGGAGCAAAGACTGAAATCATATCACGAGCGATAACTACCGGAGGGGCCATCGTTGCGCGGGGTTGCATAGAAGGCGATGCTCCTGATGTCAAAGGTCATCTGGAATGTCGTGGGCTAATCTTGGCGGCAGGCGGCATGATCCATGCCATACCCGAGCTCAGGGGTACTTTGGCCGGCATCGACCTATCCCATGAAGCGGCGGTGGGCAAGATAGCTGAGGAGGAAGTAGAGTACCTCATGGCACGGGGGCTGACTCGAAGCGAAGCTACAGCTACCATAGTGAGAGGATTCCTAAGGGTGGATATAGAGGGATTGCCCGCCCTACTCGGTACGGAACTGCAGCGGGCAATCGAAGCTAGTGAAAAGGACATTATGTAAATCAAGGCGATAGGAGGCCGACTATGAACCTCAAGGCTCTGCATAACTGCAGCTACGGTTTATATGTGATAAGTTCCAGAAAAGGGGACAGATTGAATGGGCAAATCGCCAACACTGTCTTTCAAGTGACATCTGACCCGCCGACTATTGCAGTAAGTATTAATAAGCAGAATCTGACTCACGAATTCATCAGCGAAAGCAGAGTCTTTGTTGCTTCTATACTATCACAGGATACGCCACTATCTTTCATCGGTCATTTTGGTTTCAAATCGGGTCGACAAATAGACAAATTCAAAGATATTAATTACAGGCTAGGTGAAACTAAGGCTCCCATAGTACTCGACCATAGCCTAGCTTATGTCGAAGTCAAGGTAGCCAATCAAGTAGATGTGGGAACTCACACCATCTTCATCGGGGAACTTGTGGGAGCGGAGATCCTCAAAGAAGGTGAACCCATGACCTATGCTTACTACCATCAGGTTAAGAGGGGCAGCACTCCCAAGACAGCTCCCAGCTATATTGAGGAAAGAAAGGAGACGGTATCCAAAATGGCGAAATACCAATGCACTGTTTGCGGGTATGTCTACGACCCCGAGCTAGGTGATCCCGACGGCGGCGTAAAGCCGGGAACGCCTTTCGAGAAACTACCCGATGACTGGGTATGCCCGGTCTGCGGGGCAAGTAAGGACCAATTTGAAGAACTCAAGGAATAAATGAAAGCCAGACAAATAAGGACAAATATACACTGGGTAGGCGCTATTGACTGGGACAGGCGTCTCTTCGACGCTCTGATACCCCTTCCCGATGGAACAAGCTATAACGCCTACCTGGTGCAGGGCAGTCAGAAAGTTGCTTTGATAGATACTGTCGACCCCTCTATGACGGGGGTTCTCATGGCTTATCTTGAGGATATTCCCGTTATTGACTATGTCATTGCCAACCATGCTGAACAAGACCATTCGGGGAGCATCCCCCAGGTTTTGGTGAAGTATGCCAATGCCAAGGTGGTTACCACACCCAAAGGCAAGGATATACTGATGGCTCTCCTGCTTGTCCCGGAGGACAGATTCATGACCGTAAACGACGGTGAGACTTTATCCCTAGGAAACAAAACACTTGAGTTTATCCATGCCCCCTGGGTGCACTGGCCCGAGACCATGCTGACGTATTTACGGGAGGACAAGATATTATTCCCCGGCGACCTTTTTGGCTCCCATCTGGCTGCCACAGACTTGTATGTATCGGACAAAGAACAAGTCTATGAGGCAGCCAAAAGGTACTTTGCGGAAATCATGATGCCTTTCCGCACCAGTATTGACAAGCATTTGGAAAGGTTGGGCAGTTACAAGATTGACATCATCGGTCCCAGCCACGGCCCCATGTATGATCAGCCTTCGTTGATCATGGAAGCATATCGAAGCTGGGTGTCCGACCCACCAAGAAACATAGTGATCCTGCCTTATAGCTCCATGCATGGCAGCACTCAAAAAATGGTGGAATATTTTGTTGGAGCCCTGGCTGACAGAGGTGTCACAGTCAAGCAG
>CAYFSE010000266.1:0-6809 GCA_964345725.1 uncultured Dehalococcoidales bacterium | reverse complement strand
TGTGACCATACCTCATATCGGTAACGTTACTTTGGCACCTCGGGTTGTCAAGTAAAATGGCACGCTGTCCATCTGCAAATCAAGTCGGAATGCTACACGTCAAACCTGCAATGCCTTGCATCTTCAATCAACCTGGATCGGCCTGGTGGCCGGATCAACAAGCCGCATCATTCTCAATGTAAACCTCGGGTACCCCACAGTTTAGGCGCCTTGCCAAATTCTCAAGTGCCGATAACTGGTTTTTGGTGTCTCGCTCGTTTGTACTTACTCGCAGATAGATGCTTGCCTCCCCATACTTACGGCGTACTGTGGCCAAACTAGCATCTCAAGAATAAAGCCCAAAAACGATCTATTATTAGCAGTTGCGCGCCGTATTGTTGGCAAAACCTGTCCATCCCTATGATATACTAGTTGTATACCAAAGTATAATCACCGATGTAACGCTGTGGGGAGTGATAACATGGAGAAGCAGTTCCCTAGCGACGATGTTGAGTTGACCACACTGCTTGTCGTGACTGACATAGAGCGCTCACGCCGGTTTTATCAAGACGTGTTGGGAGCTACGGTATTCAGGGAATACGGAGGAACATCCTGTGTACTAAGCTTTCAGGGTAGCTGGCTCTTGTTGGTGACTGGAGGGGGGCCAACCAAGGATAAGCCGAGCGTGACTTTCGCACCGCCTCCAGACCCCAATATGGTGAGTCATGAGTTGACTATCCGAGTGCCTGACTGTCAAGCAGCCTACGAGATTCTTAAATCAAAGGGCGCTGAATTTCTGACACCACCAGTCAACTGGGGCGGAGAAGTCCGATGCTTCTTCCGCGATCCTGACGGTCATCTGCTTGAGATCAGCCAAGCAATGTGATGCGGCCTGGCGATTTCTGTACTTGTCCCACAAACTCCCCTCTGACTGCCTTCTTCTACCCGCTCAAAGCTAACGAGGCTGCCAAGAAACTTACCAGTTTGTATTCAGTCGCTGCTTTGTTTGTAGTGCACATTCTGTAACTGGGATTGCGGGGACGCAATAACAAAGAACTTCTGCTGTTCAGGGTGCGTGTTTGATGTGGCGTGGTCACAATACGCTAGTCACAATAGCTAGAATTGGTGATTCACCATTCTAGTTTGTTATCTGATGTTAGAAAGCTATCAAATTGCCCGCCTCGTTACGAAGACTGCAAATGGGAAAACGGTCAGAGACAGAATGAGAAGAAACTGAATGGTGCTAGGTTGTTTGGTTAGGGCCTGTTGCTTGTTCTGGCTCCATCTGGAGGGCAATTACACGCCTATCGACGGGGTAAGAAGCATCCAGGGCTCAAGCCAGAATTGCCAGTATCGCCTCACGAATCATCTTCACGGCGATGGCAGCGATAACTAACATGATCACGTTGGATATAGCACTTACGCCGGTCTGCCCAGGAAAGCCACAATTCGATTAGCCTGTCGGAAACGCGCCCACTGTATTACGAGATTGAGGATGAAAGAAGACAACACGATGGCAATATGATGCTGCCCCATCAGCAGTAGCAAGGCAGCAAGCACAGTCGGGCCGACTACCACAAGAGTGCCCAGAGGCACAACCCCTACTGTCTCGGATACTGATACGTCCCCGATTTCTAGAGTCTTACCGGTGACTAGATGTCTGATGGTCAAAACCACCAGAATGATGCCGCCCGCCATTAAGAAATCAGTCACCTCGATGCCGAAAAGCGAAAAGATAGCTTTGCCGAGAGCGACAAATAGTAGGCCTACCCCGAAAGCCGTCAGCGTGGCCGAATCCGCAGTTTTTTTCAATGCGTAGCTGTTCCGCCTTGTGTAGAGGCGAGAAAGATAGGCAAATTGGCCACGCCATCCATGGCGACGAAAAGAGGCACGAAAGTCAAAGCTAATTCTCGGAAAATCTCTGCCATCTCACTTGAAACGGCGTTCTTTCAATTGTCAAGTCATGTTTCTTGAGATTGTGGATCCTGTGTTTTTCAGAAGGGGTCAAGGCGCATTCTGCGAGATTCAATTCTGTCGGAAAACCCAGGTGGCCGACGCCACGGTATCGTCTTCGTCGTCTTCGGCTAAGGTCATTAGCCTAGCCCCCCGGCCGTTCCTGCTCTGAATTGGGACCTGCTCCATTGGGATGTTTACCACGTTTCCTTTAGTTGACAACATAACCAAGGAGCCCTGCGGGGACACAAGCTTGGACAAAGCCAGGCTACCCGTTTTCGGATTGACCCTGTACGTTCTCACCCCCTTGGTTCCCCTGTTGTGAATAGGATAGTTTTTTGTCGGGGTCAGCTTGCCAAACCCTTTCTCGGTCACCGTGAGAACATAGGCGTCGGGAAGAACAATGCCCATACCAACAACATGATCGTCAACAAGACGAATTCCCCGAACGCCCCCACTGGTTCGGGATGCTGTCCTCAAGCCTTTGACCTGGAATCGAATGGCCTTCCCATTCCGACTGACCATAATGACCTCATCTTCATCGGCGACCACGCCGGCTGAGGTCAGTCTATCCTTATTCCTTAACCCCATAGCAATAATTCCATTTCTCCTTATCGAGGCAAATGCGCTCAGGGTAGTCTTCTTTATCACGCCACCCTTAGTGGCCATTAACAAGAATCTGTTCGAGGGGAAGCTTGCGATAGCAAGCAACACAGTTACTTCGTCTTCTAAGTTAATAGGTAACAGATTCACCAGGGCTATCCCCTTGGCTGTGCGGGAGGAATCCTCGGGGACCTCGTAACACTTAAGACAGTAGACCTTACCAGTGCTGGTGAAGAAGAGAAGATTGTCGTGGGTGTCAGTTACCAAGATGTGGCTAACTGTATCGCCACCCCGGGTCACCATTGCCATGATGCCTTTTCCACCGCGGTGTTGCAGCCGATATGTGCTGGCGGGGATCCTCTTAATGAACCCCCTGTTGGTCAAGGTGACTACCATTGCCTCGTGAGGGACAAGGTCTTCCGTACGAAATTCTTCGATTTCCTCTGCTTTCACAACTGTCCTCCGAGGATCACCATAATTGGATTTAAGCTCCTCAGCATCTTGGGCCACCAGTGAGAACACTTTCCGTGGGTTAGCTAACAAGTCTTCAAGATAGGAGATATTCTTTATGACAGCGGCATATTCCTCAGTTATTTTGTCTTGCTCTAGCTTGGCCAATCTGCGCAGTGGCATATCCAGGATAGCTTGCGCCTGAATTTGTGACATAGCAAAAGCTGCCATTAAATTGGCACGAGCCGCCTCTACGGTTTGCGATTGTCGAATAATCTTGATTACCTGCTCCAGGTTGTTGAGGGCAATTCTGAAGCCTTCCAGGACATGAGCCCTGTCCTTTGCCTTATCAAGTTCAAACTGAGACCTCTTGGTAATGACCTGAAAGCGGAAGTCAATGTACGAAGTTAGCGCCTCTTTGAGGTTAATCAGTTTAGGTTGCCCGTCAACCAAGGCAACCATATTAATGTAGAAGGAGGATTGCATCGTGGTATGCTTGTAGAGGTTGTTAAGTACTTGCCGGGGCTGTGCTTCCTTTTTGAGTTCGATAACGATGCGCATGCCTTCCCTATCCGACTCATCACGCACCTCGGCTATCCCCGAGATTTTCTTCACTTTGGCCAGCTCAGCTATTTTCTCAACCAAAGCTGCTTTGTTTACCTGATAGGGAAGTTCAGTAACCAATATTTGTCTTTTGCCTGCCTTGGTGGTCAGTTCCCTGGCTTTTGCCCGCAGTACAATTTTTCCTTGACCTGTAGTGTAGGCATTGTCTATGCCGCCCTTTCCCCAAATTATCCCACCAGTGGGAAAATCGGGGCCTTTGACCAGCTCCAGCAGTTCTTCCGCAGTAGCTTCGGGGTTATCAATTAGGCAGACAATGGCATCGCATATCTCGCCCAGGTTGTGAGGAGGAATGTTGGTCGTCATTCCCACAGCTATTCCTGAAGAACCATTGGCGAGCAAATTAGGCAACCTAGCGGGCAATATGGAAGGTTCCTGGAGAGAGCCGTCGAAATTGGGTACGAAGCCGACAGTGTTCTTTTCGATGTCAACTAACATTTCCTCGGCAATCTTGGAAAGACGAGCTTCGGTATATCTCATTGCCGCTGGCGGATCATTGTCAACGCTGCCGAAGTTACCCTGTCCATCAACCAGGGTATATCTCAGAGAAAAATGCTGAGCCATGCGTACCATGGCTTCATATACCGGGGCATCCCCATGAGGGTGATACTTCCCCATGACTTCGCCGACAATGCGGGCGCTCTTTTTGTAGGGACTGTTGTATCGCAGCCCCAAGCCATCCATAGAGTACAAAACACGTCGCTGCACCGGCTTCAAGCCATCACGCACATCCGGCAGGGCTCGGGAGATGATAACGCTCATAGCGTAGTCTAGATAGGAGCTTTTCATCTCCTCTTCGATATCGATAGGTTTTACTACTGCGGCTTCCATCAAATCCCGATTCCTCTTTCGCCATCTTCACCGACGACGGTGAAACCCTCGGGCAAAGACTCTTCTTCGGGGCCAAGTTCCCCTTCCTCAAGATACTCGGACTCAGGTATAAGTTCGCCTTCGTCAGTAATGATTCCTCGTCTGAGAAGGCTTTCTTTTATGCGGGTGCGCAGATGCTCCGTAGCTTTGACAGGAAAGGACGGATGTCCTACTTGACTGGGATGTTGATGAATCTCCTTAATGATCACCTGCACTTTGTCTGCCTGTGCATTGAGAATTGCTGCATCGTATCTATTGCCACCTCGCATTAATTTGATCAGACGCAATCCATGTGTGGGCTCCACCTCTCCCAGGTATTCCCCGTCCTCACTGGTCACAATCAGGCTCTGTTTCTTTGCTTTTAAGTGCACCTGGTCACCAAATCCCATTTTAGCCATGACCTTGACGGCAGCTACATTAAGAAGATTCACCACTCCAGCCTTCCCTACCTCAGTTACGAAAAGGTCAAGGGCAACCCTTCGAGCCTTGGCTTTCGAGGTTGAAGTCTTTTGATGGCTCTTCTTCAAGGTTGCTATAGACTCAGACAGGCTGGTTAAACGGGCAAGGTTCTTCCTAGCAATAGCATTCTCTGGCGCGAGCTGCAGAGCCTTAAGATAAGCTTCCTTGGCTCCATCAAAATCACCCAGCTCCGTCAAAGCTCGGCCAAGGCGATTATAAGTGTCGACATCGGAGGGAAATTTCTCGATTATGTCCCTGTTCATCGCTTCAGCCTCCTCCCACTTGCCTTGAAGGGCTAAGTCAATGGCTTCCTTGCTCAGACGCTGTCTTAACCGAGCTTTCTCTTCCTTTTCCTGCTGATAAGAGGCTATGTACATCTCCATAGGACTCACTAGTTAATGATGTCAGGCCAAAATTGTCAAGTCTCCTTCTCCAGCTCGAAGGCCTGATGCAGTGCCCGAATAGCGTCCCCGACTTTGTCTTCGGAAATAATACAGGTTATCCGTATCTCAGACGTGGTAATTAACTGGATGTTAATGCTATGCTGGTAAAGCGCGCGAAACATTCTGGCAGCATAGCCCGGTGTATTCTGCATACCAGTGCCTACGATGCTGACTTTGGCCAATTTGGAATCCGTAACACATTGCCTGCCACCCACTGATTTCGCCACTGGCTCCACAATGGACATCGCCTTAAGCAAATCAGTGCGAGCCACCGTAAATGTGAGATCGGTAGTGCTATTGATACTGGCGTTCTGAACAATGGTATCTATGCTTATGTTGGCTCTCGCCAGGGGCTCAAATATTGCCGCGGCAATGCCAGGATGATCAGGAACTCCGATGACGGTGACCTTTGCCACATTGGTATCATGAACAATACCGCTTACTTTGTTTCTTGCTTCCATGGAAGCCTCCTTACAGATAATTGTGCCCGGGCTGTCTCTGAAGCTAGAAGCCACTAATATGGGCACGTTGTATAACCAGCCCAGTTCCACTGCTCGATTGTGCACTACTCTGGCTCCGTAGGTAGCCAGTTCCAGCATCTCTTCGTAGCTGATCTCTTTCAGGTTCCTTGCCTCGGGAACAAGACGAGGGTCGGCGGTATGAACACCTTCAACGTCGGTGTATATTTGGCAGACGTCAGCACCCAGACTAGCAGCCAAGGCAACCGCCGTTGTATCGGATCCCCCCCGACCTAAGGTTGTGATGTCCCTTCCTCCGCTCACTCCTTGAAATCCAGCCACAATGACAATATTTCCTTTCTTCAACTCGCTGACCACTCGTTTGGTGTCAACCCGGCGAATTCGAGCTCGACTGTAGCTGGCATCAGTATGTATGCCCGCCTGAGCGCCGCTAAGACTGATTGCCCCGTGACCTAGAGTCCCTAATGCCATGGCTAAGAGGGTGCTGGAGACGATCTCCCCGGTGGACAACAGGACATCGAACTCCCTGTCACTCGGCTGTTCGCTGATCTGATAAGCTAGCTTTACAAGGTCATCGGTGGTGTCTCCCATGGCCGAAACAACTACCACCACCTGATTTCCTTCGTCTCTAGCTTTAGCAACGCGGCAGGCGACGTTTTTGATCTTCTCGGCGTCAGCAACCGAGCTACCACCATACTTCTGAACTATCAGTGCCATCTCTCCACCTTTGCTTACTGCATTAGCCTGCGCATAATGTTATGTCCTTCTTCGACAAAAACGCCTGTGTCTCTGGCCTCAACTTCGGTGAATCTCTTCGCGCCGCTACTTTTGAATCCCGTCCCCCAGAGCACGAATGGAACGTCGTCAGCAACATGGGTTTGAATCTCGACAGGTGTGGCGTGGTCGGGCAAAATCAGCACACGAAGATCATCCTCATCCCAAGAACGAAGCC
>CAYFSE010000265.1:0-2271 GCA_964345725.1 uncultured Dehalococcoidales bacterium | reverse complement strand
CATTTGCCGTAATTTTCTTTGATGATCGGAGGTAAGAACTTGTTGTAATCAGGGGGACCAATATCAATTTGGGCTTTTGGTTTGGTGGTCATTGTCATTTCTCCCTTATTCTTCCTCATAATATTCTTCGAAGTTGATATAAGGATTGTCGCGCGGCTGAGAAATCATGTATGGGCTAGGCTTCAAGCCGACGGCATTCAGGAAGTTGCTCATGCCCACTCGCTGGATAAGCTCACCGATCCGTTCCCGGACTCGCCCGTGCTCGCCCCAGAAGTCCCAGAGTTTCTTCACCAGGTCTTTGAGGTCATCGTAAGGCGGCTTAATCTCGATGAAAGGCACCAGGACCGACGAAATGATGGCACCCTCCACGATGGGAGCCTTCGAGCCAAGCAGGAGCACCGCACCGCGTTCTTTGCCTGGCCGGAGAGCCTTGGGCATAATATTTATGCAGTGCATGCAGTGGTTGCATTCCTTGTCATTGATGGTCAGCTTCTGCTGGCTGGCGTCATATTTCATACACTGCGTCGGGCACTTCATAACGACATCGGACAAAATATCGAAACCGCTGTCAGCGTAAGCCTTGACCTCTTTCGGGTCGACCTGGATATTGTCCCGCCAGGTGCCGATTATGGAAAGGTCAGCTCTGGCAATAGACGCCACGCAGTCGTTGGGACAACCCGCGCATTTGATCTTAAACTTGTAGGGGAAGAAAGGACGGTGTAGCTCCTCTTGAAAGGTCTGGGTGAGATCTTGGCACAGCGCCATCGTATCATAGCAGGCGAACTCGCATCGTGCCTGTCCCACGCAACAGCTAGGTGTTCTCATGTCTGATCCGGAGCCACCCAGGTCCCAGCCGAGCTCACCACTCAGCTCGTCAAAGAGGGGCTGGAGGTGCTCGGTAGTGGTGCCCAGGAACACCAGGTCGCCAGTGGAGCCGTGAAGATTGGTCAGGCCACTGCCGTGCCGGTCCCACAGGTCACACAGCTCTCTGAGCGCCTTGGTCGTATAGAACCAGCCGCTGGGCTGATTTATCCGGATAGTGTGGAAGGCAGCGGCATTGGGAAATTTCTCCGGAGAATCAGAGTAGCGCCCGATGACTCCGCCACCATAGCCCCTGACACCCACCACACCACCATGCTTCCAGTGTGCTACCTTATCCTTGTAGGACTGCTCCAGCTGGCGCAGCAAATCTTGGGCCGCCGGCTTCGTCTTAGCAGCTTCCTTGATCTGCTTAACAAAGCTCGGCCACGGCCCTTTCTCAAGTTCATCTAGCAAAGGGGTCTGAGATTCAGGCATACAATTACAACCTACAATTGATCACGATTATGCCTTCAATTAATTAACCTAGCGTATGTACCGTTATTAATTTATCAACCAAATTGACATGCGTACTTCCTTAAAAGACACATCCTCTCCTAGATTGATTGTCCTACAACTGTGTATTCATGGGTGATGTGGTAAGAGAAGCCAATTTTAGGCGTACCCCTTTTTAAGATGGAGTATACCAAGAATACGGTACATATGCATGCAATACAAGATAGAGTTGGCTTTGTTATTCTAGATTCTCCGAAGACAAGTGGTTCGTTGAATATTGCACTCGCGCTGATTGATGTTATTTCTGGGATTTCTGTAACCTTATTCTTACTTGAGGATGCTGTTTGGGCTGCCTTCGAAGGCCAGGATGAAGCCAGATTAGTTGAGAGAACGGTGGATGCCGGTATTGAAGTCGTAGTTGCTACTGAGGATATGGAAGCCAGAGGTATTCAGTCTGAGAAAGTGGTTTCAAAGGTCAAGCATTTCAGCTACTCTGAGATCATAAATTCGTGGGCTGCCTGCTCAAAACTAGTATCCATTTAGGATGAGAGCATTGGTACACTTCCTGTTTTTTCTGGAGAACCCCCCTTACTCCGGCGGACACGGTGGCCACGTTGAGACTGTAGTTAGACTCACCGATGCTGCGCTGAAGATGCGACACTCAGTCACAATATACTTGATTGGCGATGGTGTCTATGCAGCCAAGAAGGATCAAAGAGCAGTTGCCATTCTGAACATAGAAACGCTCTTCAAAGACTTGATAAAGCGGGGAGCTGAGATACTGGTATGTGCTACGTGCTCCAACTTCAGAGGAATTGAAACTGGCTCTATGATAGAGGGATTAAAGAATATTGGTCTAAGGGGCATGGACGGATTGCTGGAGAAAGATGTGAAGGTGGTTTCATTTGCCCCCTAAGAGTCTACTGATACTGGTCAGAAAGCCTCCTTATGGATCAT
>CAYFSE010000264.1:0-1526 GCA_964345725.1 uncultured Dehalococcoidales bacterium | reverse complement strand
AGGAGTACATCGACGAGGCTGAAAGTGGCCGGACAACAGCCAGGCCGGCATTCAGGGAAATGGTATCCCTAGCGAGGCGACCGCAAAGGCAATTTGATGCCGTACTGATCTGGAAATACTCACGTTTTGCCCGCAGCCGGGAAGACTCCATAGTGTACAAGACTATGCTGAGAAAGAATGGCGTTCAGGTCATTTCAATTACTGAGCCCTTTGAAAACACACCTACCGGCAGGCTGCTTGAAGCGATGATCGAAAGCCTCGACGAGTTCTACTCGGCTAATCTGGGTGAGGAAATAACTAGGGGGTTGAGGGAAAGCGCCTCACGAGGATTCTATTTGCATAGCAGGCCGCCCTATGGCTATCGCAAGGTAAAAGTAAGGGATGGGGATAAAGAGCGACCCAGGCTCGAGATCGAGCCGCACCAGGCACTTATAATAGCCTCTATTTTCAAAGGCGTTTTAGGAGGTAAGGGACTCAAAGAGATAGTTAAAGAATTGAATCATGATGGTGTTGCCGGTCCAAAGGGCAAGACCTGGGGCAAGACTACGGTATACAAAATCCTGACCAATGAAGCTTATACCGGGACTCTGGTCTGGGGCCGAACGGGCAAGCGCAATCTGCAACCGATACGAGTGGACAATGCCTGGCCATCTATCGTCGATAAAGAAACCTTTGAGACAGTCCAAAAGAAGCTGAGTGGTAGAGCTCCATCCAAGCTTAATCCGAGACAGACAGCAAGCCGCTACCTGCTGAGTGGTCTCGCCAGATGCGGCTACTGCGGCAAATCACTGGTCGGACAGGAGGCGAAAGGGGGTCAATTCAGCTACTATGTTTGTGGTACCCTGCTTAAGAAAGGAGCTGGTTCCTGCGAAGCCCGGTATTTGAACAGCCGGAAATTCGAGGCGCTTGTAATAAGCAAGATAAAAGAACATATCTTAACCGAAGACAACCTGCATGAGCTCGTCCGTCTGGTAAATGAGGAAATGGATAACACCGCTGATGATTATAGAGATGAATTGGATGTGGTCTCAGGTGAAATTGTAGGCACAAACAGTCGCTTGGAGAGATTATATGATGCTCTCGAAACGGGCAAGCTTGGGCTCGATGACCTTGCTCCCAGGATCCAGCAATTAAGATATAGGCAGGACCAACTTCAGTCCAGGAAATGGGAACTTGAAGCACTATTGTCGGAAAGAAGGGTTGAGTTAGCTGACCTGAAGGCGGTGACCAAATGTGTAGATGACCTTCGCGGCTTGCTTGAAGAGAGCACCCTAATAGAGCGAAGGTCATTCATCAGGAGTTTCGTTAAAGAGGTGAAGGTGACTGGTGATGAGGTGTTGTTGACCTATACCATGCCACTACTGCCGGAAGGTGTCTTTGAAGAGCGGGTAGGAGTTCTTTATTCCGTACACCATAGTGGAGCTAAGTGGACAGAACAAAGAACTTTTAATCTAGCTTTCAAACTAGCCACCTAACTCGATTTCCCTATTCTAGCGAGGAAATCTCCAAAGCGCAAGGCTTCGTAT
>CAYFSE010000263.1:0-2458 GCA_964345725.1 uncultured Dehalococcoidales bacterium | reverse complement strand
TCTGATGCAAGAGGACCAAATATCGCCGAGCCATATAGATGGTGGCTTCGAATTCAACGGCTGGTATTTGTACGATGATGACTATGACGATTGGAAGTATGAGCCTGATAAAAGTTGGTACTGGGTTGATAGTGATGATTACGTTGTTTCATTTAACCCTTTAACAGGTTATGAGGAGGTGAAACGATATACCTTTAGAAGGTGGCTTCCCTGGGGAGAAGGGACCGTTCTGGTCTTAAAAACGAGTGTCGTTGAACATCAAGGTTTGCTGCAAAATAGTAATTCGGCCTCTGATTCATTCGTGGCAAGTCAAGATATTCGATTCCCACGAAGCCAGTAAATGCCCACAGAATGACTTGATCAAGGTTCAATGCTCGTCCAAGTCTCCCTCTCACACCACGAGTCAATTCAAGCTTTTGTTATGAAAATACGCAACTCCTGCCCCGCGACTTATCTGCTCATAGCAATTCTTTTTATTGCAGCGATCCTGCGGTTCAACCACATAAACCAGCCCGTTATCGATTACATCGATTGGCGACAAGTTAGTACCGCCATGATGGCAGACAATTTCTATCGCAGGAGCTGGAATATTTTCTATCCAGAAGTTAGCTGGAATGGACCTGGGCCTAGTTATCAAGGACGGGAATTTCAAACAGTAAGCTACATTGCTGCACTGCTCTACGTTGTTGTAGGGCGGCATGATTGGGTTGGGCGGAGCATAGCAGTGATGTTCGGTTTGTGGGGTATCTTTGCCCTCTATCAGCTTGTCCGTCGTGTTTGGGACGAGGAGCATGCCATTGTCAGTGCCGTAGTGATGGCATTGTTACCAGGCAGCATTTTCATTGAACGGTCCTTCATCCCCGATCCGGCAATGGTTGCACTTGTGGTAACCAGTTCTTGGTTACTAGTAACATACTTTCAAACTGATCGCCTGCGCTATTTGTTCCTGGCGAGTGTAATCGGCACGTGGGGCTTTTTGACAAAAATTCCTGGGCTTATTGTCGGGATTCCAATGATTTACGCGATGCTCACCATCCTCAGCTATCAGCAAAGGCTAAACCCAAGGAAGCTTTCCACAATGGGTATTGCAGCAGTGTTTACCCTTGCGCCGGTAGTTGCGTATTACCTCTGGGCAAGACATCTTTCTCTTACGTATCCGCCATACCATTTCGCGGGTAGTGGAAACTGGTTGTGGGACGACGGGCCACAGAAGTGGTGGGAACAAAAATATTTTCTTCCAAAACTGAGTTGGAATTTCAACTACTGGATCTGGACTAAACCTGTAATTGCCCTTGTTTTTGTTGGTTTGTGTCTCCGCCCTCCACAATGGAATCGGGACTCCGTATCTGATTACCGACCAGGAGATAGCTTTGGTAAAGCACCGTGGCTGTTCCACTGGTGGATGTTTGCGGGTGTTATCTATTACCTCATTGGAGCTAAGGAGCTTGTTATCAATTCCTGGAACTTCCACATCATCAACCCGGCAGCAGCAGTACTGGCAGGACACGCAATTGTTGCCATTGCATCATTTGCAAACCGAATCGCGGGATTACCTGCTTCATTGGTAACTGTGGCAACAATACTGCTGATCATTGGTGGCTTAGGACAGAGGCATCTGAGAAATATGTACAACCCATCTTGGGAGTCAACCAAAAGCTATAAGTTGGGACTGGCTTTACATAAGGTGAGCACTTCGGACGATCTTGTTGTCACTATACCGTTTGGCACTACTGAGCCTGTAGCCATTTACTATAGTGAACGCCGTGGATGGAGTTTCCCACCTCCCTGGCCAGAAGTAGGGTGGTGGGGTTCAACAATTAAAGACGACAACGAGGCAATTCGACTATTCGAGGAACTCCGTACTCAGGGCGCAGACTGGCTGGGGATTGTTGCCTCTCGCAAGAATAAGCTTTTGGAAAATAATCCCAAGTTCATGGGACATATCGAGCGTACCTGTGAACTCAAGCAAGAAAACCCAGAGTGGGTGATTTATCGCATCCTTCCCCCAGAATAAAGCTTCCAGAAGTAGAGATTTGGACGACCTGATCAGGAAGCATTGTGCAACAACTCTAATAGCAAGTCTGTCGTTCGGTATTTACACTTGTTTGTGCTATGGAGGTTTTATGAATTGGACCATCAAAAGACTCACTGGTTATAATGAGAGGCGTTTAGCTTTGCCTGACCAACTGAGTCGCACTGTTGTATCCTTAGAAATCTTACTGGCAACCACACTGGCGTTACTCTTCCTGGGAAACAAGAGCCTCTGGTATGATGAGACGATAAGCATCACAGTTGCGCGTGACTGGCCAAATATATGGCTAGTCATGCTCCGCTATGATGCAAGTATGTGGTTTTACTATACGTTGCTGCACTTCTGGTTAAAGATTGGCGAAAGCGAGTTTATCGTCCGGAGTCTTTCTGTTGTCTTTGCTGTAGCCACAATACCGGTAGTTTATGC
>CAYFSE010000262.1:0-4304 GCA_964345725.1 uncultured Dehalococcoidales bacterium | reverse complement strand
TGACCAACATCATTCCGACGATGAACGACGACGAAGAACAGCTCAAGAACATTGCTACGTGGATTCGAGATAACCTGGGTGAGCTCACGCCCTGGCACGTAACTCGTTTCCACCCACTGCATGAATTTACCCATCTGTCGGCTACTCCATTGGCCACTTTGGAGAGGGCTTACCAGATTGGGAAAAGAGCCGGGCTGAAATTCGTCTACCTGGGGAATGTGCCCGGGCACGAGTATGAAAATACTGTGTGTTATTCGTGTGGCAAGATGGTTGTTCAACGCATCGGCTATGATACTCAACTGGTGGGGCTGGACGGTTCCAAGTGCAAGTTCTGCGGAGCTGAGCTCAATTTCCGGGTATGAGGGAGGTGTTTTATGGCAGAGGGCGAGCTTCATCCTGTAGTAAAGCTGGCTAAGGAGGCTGTGGAAAGCCATGTCCGAAAGGGCGACATGCCCAGGCCGGGTGAGCTAACTCCGGAAATGAGGGAGCGGGCGGGGGTTTTTGTTTCCCTTCATAAGCACGGGCAACTGAGAGGATGCATCGGCACCTTCGAGCCAGCCAAGGATAATGTGGCTGAAGAAATCATTGCCAACGCTGTCAGCTCATCTACCATGGACCCTCGCTTTCCACCGGTGACCGAGTCTGAGCTTGATGACCTGGAATACAACGTGGATATCCTCAGTACGCCTGAGCCAATCACAGATCTGAGCCAGCTCGACCCCAAAGAATATGGCGTTATCGTGGAAAGTGGGTGGAAAAGGGGACTTCTGCTGCCTGACCTGGAAGGCGTAGACAGCGTTGAGGAGCAAATTGCCATTTGTCGGCTCAAGGCAGGCATATCAGCCGGCGAGCCGGTTGAGCTCTATCGCTTTCAAGTGAGGAGATTCAAGTAGCAGGTTGTGGTTGGCAATAATGGACAGGATGCCGCTATTCAATCTGCCGCAGGAAAATGACTCACCTCAGAGCATGCCTCTGGCGGCAAGGATCCGACCGCAGACTTTTGCTGAGTTCGTAGGTCAGGAGCATCTGGTCGCGGAGGGACGAGTCCTTCGGAAATGCATAGAGGCGGACCAACTCCCCTCTATGGTGTTCTGGGGGCCGCCAGGCAGCGGAAAAACCACTCTGGCTCACATTATCGCCAATGTCACCAAGGCACATTTCAGTCCTCTTAGTGCGGTGAGCGCTGGGGTGGCTGATCTGAGGCGTGTTATCGATGAAGGCAGGAAGAGGTTGAAATCATCGGGACAGAGGACCATTCTTTTTGTTGACGAGATTCATCGTTTTAATAAAGCACAACAGGATGCCGTATTGCCCTTCGTGGAGAACGGTACCGTCACTTTCATCGGTGCCACTACGGAGAACCCCTCCTTCGAAGTCATATCACCTCTTCTTTCCCGGTGCCGGGTCTTTCGATTGAATCTGCTGAGCGACGAGAATGTTAAGCTCCTTGTGGAGCGAGCCATCAAGGATGCAGAGAGAGGGCTAGGTGAGTTCCACATTGCCATGAACGAAGAAGCTCTGCGCCATCTGGTGACTATATCTAATGGCGATGCTCGGGTGGCTTTGAACGCCTTGGAAATGGCGGCATTTGCCACTGTGCCTGATGACAACGGTTTGCGGTCAATAGACCTGTCTGCCGTCGAAGAAGCGCTGCAACATCGTGCTTTGCTCTATGATAAGAGCGGTGACCAGCACTATGACTTGATTTCGGCGCTGCATAAGTCTCTGCGCGGCTCTGACCCCGATGCTGGTTTATACTGGCTGGGGCGTATGCTTGAGGCTGGTGAGGACCCTCTGTATATTGCCCGCCGCCTGGTGCGCTTTGCTTCTGAGGATGTGGGGGTGGCCGACCCACAAGCCCTGGTACTGGCAGTAGCTGCCCAGCAGGCAGTGCATTTCATAGGTTTGCCCGAAGGGAATCTGGCCTTGGCTGAAGCTGTCGTCTATCTGGCCACCGCACCCAAGAGCAACTCCCTGTACCGGGCTTATTCGCACGTCCAGAAAGACATACAGCAAGGCCGAAATGAGCCTGTGCCCCTTCATTTGCGTAACCCGGTAACTGATCTGATGCGGCGGATGGGACACGGGCGGGGCTATGAATATGCTCATGATTATCCTGGCCATTTTGTCGAGCAACAAAACCTGCCGACTTCTCTTCAAGGGAAACGCTATTATGTCCCCAGCGAGCAGGGTTATGAAAAGGAAGTTGCCGACAGGCTTAAGAAATGGTGGGGGGAGTCACATCAGGAAGTCTAAGACATAGTGACGGTCTTTTGCAGCGTGCTATAATGCGAGACGAAGCTGGGGGGTCTTGGAGATAGGAGGCATGCATTGACGGAGGTGCGCTTTGGCTAAGTTTTCACTCATTCCCAAAGATATGGAGTTCTATGACCTGTTCGAACAGGCGACGAGTAATCTGGTTATGGCCGCAAAGAAACTGGTTGAGTTCTTTGATAACTACGAAAACGTGGAGGCAAAGGCCCAAGAGCTTAAGGAGCTGGAGCACCAGGGTGACGTCATCACCCACGAAATAATGGCGCGGGTGCATCGTAGCTTCGTCACCCCAATTGACAGAGAGGATATTACTCTCCTGACGCACAGCCTGGATGATGTCATGGATTTCATCGAGGCTGCAGGCAGAACAGCACATCTCTATCATATTGCTCAGCCTACTGAGAGAGCACGAGAGCTAGCCCGAATCGTGGAGAAGATGGCTCTCAAGTTGAACGAAGTAGTACGTCGTTTGCGACGGCGTGACCAGTATTTCTGGATTCTGCAACAGTGTGTGGAGATCAATACTCTGGAAAACGACGCTGACGATGTGCAACATGCCGCCCTGGCAGAGCTGTTCGAAGTCTGCAGTACTGACACGTGTGGGGTAATTAAGTGGCGGGAGATCTATGACCACCTTGAAAGTGCCACCGACCGGGGCGAAGACGTCGCCAATGTCCTTGAAGGTATAGTATTGAAGCATGCCTGAGCTCGCTCTGCTGGTTCTGGTAATTGCGGCAGCCATCGGCTTTGGTGTGGTTAATGGTTTCAATGATGCTGCCAATAGTGTTGCTGCTTCGATTGGTTCCCGGGCTATTTCACCTCGAAACGCCATAATACTGGCTGCCTTTTGTAACTTCGCTGGTGCCGCTACCGGCCTGAAGGTCGCCGAAACCATCGGCAAGGACATTTTAATGTCCGAGGCAATCTCATATATAACAGTGATTGCTGGGTTAGTAGCGGTTATCATCTGGGGAACCGTAGCTACTCGTTGGGGTCTGCCGGTGAGTATCAGCCATAGCTTTGTCACCGGGCTGGCAGCGGCGGGGATAGCAGTGTCGGGTAGTGAGGCAGTAAGATGGGGTGTTCTGCAACGGATTGGGGTATCAGTGGTTGCTGCTCCTAGCCTGGGTTTCATCGGTGGCTTTGTGCTTATGATTGTCCTGCTCTGGGCGGTTCGAGGAAGCGCTCCATCCGGGATGAGAGTTGTCTTCAGCCGTCTGCAATGGCTTACTACCGCCTTTTTAGCTTATAGCCACGGCAAAAATGATGGTCAGATGCCTATAGGTGTCATCGCCATGGCACTGATAATTTATTATACGGAGATTGGTCAGTCTGGGCAGGCGGCCACGGTTTGGGACGAAATTGCGCTTAATGGTAATTTATGGTGGGTAATAATCGTATCCGCCTTAGCCATTAGCTCGGGCATTGCTGTGGGCGGCTGGCGGGTTATTAGAACCGTGGGGATCAGGATCACCGCTCTACAGCCTATCCATGGCTTTGCTACGCAAGCTTCTGCGGCTACTGTTATCGAGATAGCTTCGCGGCTGGGTATTCCGGTTAGCACTACTCATTGTGCCACGGCAGCTACAATGGGTGTGGGTGCCACGAAACGCCTGTCCGCAGTAAGATGGGGAGTCACCAGGAACATTGTGCTGGCCTGGGTTTTGACCTTCCCGATCTGCGGTGCCCTCGGCTGGATAGTAGCCTCGCTTTTGAAGCTTGCCTTCTGAACAAACCCCTAACAGCATCCGATTCAGACTCAACCGGGTCGCCACGAAAACTCTTCACCTACAGATCTCGTAGCGCGACTCTTCAGGGTCGTGCGGCACGAGGCTGAAGCCTCGTATTACGTTTTTGCCACCTTGGTGAGCAACTGTGTCCCTGGTGGCAACCCCTCTTATCCCTCTTATCTCAGGAGGGGAGTCTCGGGACAACTCCCCCGTTACCAATATATTGATTCCAAGGCATGGTGTTCTTCACTCCAGTGTAGGCAGGTCTTTGCTGAGCTCAGTCAGCGATTCAATCCTCCT
>CAYFSE010000261.1:0-1800 GCA_964345725.1 uncultured Dehalococcoidales bacterium | reverse complement strand
TCTATCATCCTGCGCCCACCCGCATCGGAGTTGGGGTATATCACAATTGCAGGATGTCGAAGCTCCATAATTGCCTGCAGCGTCTGCCTCATTTGCTCCGCTGCCTTTTCAACTTGAGTCGTAACGGGGTGCTGCACCACCAATACGACCGGCCGGGATAAATCAAGTCCCAATCTTCTGGCTATGGTCTTCGAAGAAGGCAGAGACTCGTTCAGAATTGTGTCGAGTGCCGGAGAACCAACAGTATGTATCCTCCACCGGTCTTCACCCATGCGGACTATACGCGCGGCGCTTTTCTTCGTAGCCGGGAAATGGATATGGGCGAATTTGGTGATGGCATGTCGGGCGGACTCATCCAGGCCTCCCTTGCCCGTGTCGCCACCATGGATGTGCGCCACGGGTATGTTCAGGTATGCTCCAGATATAGCTGCCGCCAGTGGTTCCACCCGGTCACCAAGCAGGACAATCACATCAGGCTCTAGCTGTTCCCAGGTTTGCGCGAGACCGATAATACCGACGCCAATGGACTTCGACATGGCCCGCAATGTGTCGCCGCTCGGCACCATATCCACTCTGGCATCTATGCCAAATCCGTCCTTTTCCAACTCCTCAACTGTGTAGCCGAACTCGCGGGAAAGATGCATCCCGGTCGCTATTAGAAGCAACTGCAGCTTTGGGTGCCGCTCTATGGCCTTCAGCACGGGATACAGAATGCCGTACTCGGCTCTCGTTCCCGTGACTACCGCGACCTTTCTTTTCATCGCCTCACTTCCAATTTACTCATCGTCAGGGGCTCGTCCTGTTGTATTCGCTGTCTAGCAACGGCGCCTATGACTTTGTCCATATATTTGGGCTCAACACCGGTCCCCGGTCGCTTGATGCCTAGCATCGCCTCAGTAATAACCGTCCCCTTGGGAATATTCACGGCAGCCACGATGCTCCGCCGGGCTGCATTCTTGTTCTCTTCTTCTTGCTCCGCAGGTCGCTTTATACCGTTGCCCATAGCCCTTTCAATGTCTCTAATACTATCTACCATTTGATTCAATTCCTCAGGCTCGAGAGAAGCTTGGTGATCGGGTCCCGGTAGGCTTTTGTTCAAAGTGAAATGTTTTTCCAGCAAACATGCCCCTAGCGCTACTGCTGCTATAGGGATGGTGATGCCCAGAGAGTGGTCAGATAGGCCCACAGGCAGCTTGAACGCGCTCCTAAGAGTTTGCATTACTCTTAGATTCGAATCCTCTACCTTTGCCGGATAGGAAGTCACGCAGTGAAGTAGAACTATGTCTTTTGTTCCTTCCTCATTTATAACCTGCACTGCCTCCTCTATCTCAGCCATTGTGGACATACCTGTGGACAATATTACGGGTTTGCCTTTTCCAGCAATGTATCTAATCAACGGCAGATTAGTTATCTCCCCGGAGGCGATTTTGAACGCCGGAACGCCAAGCCTGTCAAGCAAATCGACGCTTCGTTTGTCAAAAGGTGAAGAAAGAAAGGTTATTCCTTTCCTATGAGTGTAAGTAAATAACTCCTCAAAATCCTGCTCTTTAAGCTCCAGCTTTCTGATCATCACAAACTGGGGTTCCCTGCGCCCAGTGGTCTTCCTTTGATATCCTGCCTTCCTGGCAGTCTTGGTGACTACGTCCTCTGCCCTAAATGTTTGAAACTTGACTGCGTTGGCTCCAGCCTGAATAGCCACATCTACAAGTCTCTTGGCCAATTTGATATCGCCATTGTGGTTAACCCCTGCTTCAGCAATTATGAAGCATGGCGCACGCTCACCTACAACTCTGTGACCTA
>CAYFSE010000260.1:0-11063 GCA_964345725.1 uncultured Dehalococcoidales bacterium | reverse complement strand
CTGGCTTATATCTTTCCCATCCCGTCTGCTGGTAGACTCCTTCCAGAAGGTCAACTAAAACGTCTATGCCAACCATGTCTGCCAGTTCGAATGGGCCCATAGGCCAGTTGTGTGACAGTTTCTCTATTTTGTCTATATCCTCTATACTGGCCAGATTCTCCTCCAGTAGCTTGGCGGCTTCGTTCATAACCAAGGTTATTATCCTGTTGGTTACAAAGCCAGGGGAATCCTTGACCACGACTGTCTCCTTGCCCAGAGATTTGACAAAGTCCAGGCTCACTCTCAGAGTCTCGTCTGACGTAAGCAGAGTCTTCACTATCTCTACTCCCTTCATCAACGGTACGGGGTTCATAAAATGCACACCCAGAACCTTGTCGGGACGCTTGGTGGCAGATGCCAGTAGACTCACTGGTATTCCGGATGTGTTGGAAGCCAGAATCGTCTCCCCGGGGCAGACTTCTTCAAGCTGCCCGAATATCGGCAGCTTGACTTCAGCCCTCTCAAATACCGCCTCTATGACATAGTCAGCATCGTAAGCGGCATTCTTTATGTCAACCGAGGTGTGAAGTCTGTCCAGAGCGTTATTCATATCCTCTTGCTTGATTCTTTCCTTTTGCACGAATTTGGCCAGGCTCGCCTTAATCATGTTCATACCACGGTCCAGAAACTCCTGCTTTATGTCAACCATGGTTGTTTCGTAGCCCGCCTGCGCTGACACTTGAGCTATCCCGCTGCCCATAGTCCCTGAACCGACAACGCTAACCTTCTTTATTGCCATACCTATTGCCTCCTGACTGATCGAATTATCTATGCCATGGTGTAACCACCATCGACGCTGATGGTCTGTCCCGTTATGAAGTTGGCCCGCTCCGAGGCCAGAAAGAGAACGGCATTGGCTATATCACCCGGCGTTCCCAGCCGTCCCAGCGGGATGCCCTTGGCTATTTTCTCCGCCGCTTCCGGGCTGCCGAATACCTTCATCATGTCATCCGTCCACATGCTCTCCGAGGTGGTGACATCCTTGCTGGCGGGAACGACCACGCCCGGGCAGACCACGTTGACCGTTATGCCATAGCGGCCGAGTTCCCTGGCCAGAGACTTTGTCATAGAAATCAGAGCACCCTTGCAGCCGCTGTAAACAGCTTCTCTCAGCTGCCCTACTCTGGCAGCATCCGAGCCGATGCTGATGATCCTTCCATACTTTCGCTCAATCATGTGGTCAAGCACCGCTCTGGTGCAGTTTATATCGCTCCAGAAATTGCGTGCTATCTCTTTCTCCCAGTCCTCCCTGGGTTTCTTCACAAACAGGTCATCCCTGACCCAGCCAACAACGTTGACCAGTATGTCTACCCGACCAAACCTGTCCAGCGTTTGCTTCACCATCGCCTGTACCGAATCCCAGTCGGTTACATCCGTCCTTACGTTTTCAGCTTTGCCCTTGCCCAGAGCATTGGCTTCCCTGGCTACTTTCGCTCCTTGAGCCTCATCCAGCTCAGCTATAGCCACACTCGCCCCTTGCTCAGCGAAAGCCAGGACTATGCCCCGCCCGATGTTGGAGCCGCCCCCAGTAACAATTGCTGATTTACCTTCAAGCCCTAGGAAATCCAACTGGGACCTTTCTCCATCTGTTCTGAATCTTACGAGCCGTGCACCTGCTCTCGATTTCCAAACCGGGAAGACGTCTCTGCCAGCTAGCTCCAACCAGGCAACTCTATATCACACTGGAGATACTACTTACCGCTGCTTCCTTCCGGACCTGACGGGGTTCATAGCCTCCAGTTGCATAGAACCCGATTATCAACGCCGCTCAGCGAAGACAAATCTAGCCGGCTGTCAACCTCAAGTAGGAATTCAGCCCCGCTATAGCGGTTTTCGGGTACAGGGCACCGCTGGCTCCCCGCCTAGCACGGCTCAATTCATGATGTTAGCAACAAGCGTTAGCTGCGTCAACTTCAGTAAATACGGAGAAACTTAAGTCCCAGGCACCGAATCCCAAAAGAGATTCAAAGGTCAAAAATCAAAATGACAGGTCAAAGCGAAAGAATACACGGCGAGGCCTTAGCCTCGGGCCAGAGTGGCATTGCACGGCCTCAAACGTCGAACTGCAACTGTCTTTGTTACGACACAATCATAGCCATGGTATCCCCTTCCGCATGCCTATGACTGTCGGAGTCAAGTAACAATAATATGGATTGTAGGGCTTAGTTTTGTGCGATGTCCAAGAGATATGATAGGGTTGATGGGTCACCAAACGCCATATTGCTTGGATTCTGACCCAGAACATCAAAGTCTCAATCCAATAGATAATAAAGGGAGCTGGCAATTACCAGCTCCCTCATTGATATTGGGTTGCCGTCAATTACGGCCCGACCCGGTAGGGTCGCATCATCTCGTTGTCCTCATGTTCCAGGATATGGCAGTGCCAGACAAAGAGGCCGGCAATATCAAATCGTGCCTTGACACGGGTGATTTCACCAGGATAGGCAATAACCGTGTCTTTGAAACCTGTCTCCCATAACTCTGGTGGACGTACGATACCATCTGCGTCAACGCGCTCAACGACTTGGAACTGGACGAGATGGATGTGAATGGGGTGAGCATCCATAGTGAAGTTACGGAGTTCCCATATCTCAGTAGCCCCAAGAGCTGGGTTCTCCGTGATGTCGTCCATCCACAGTAACGGATTACCGGTGCCATCTGGATTAACAGTTCCGAGCAGAGCGGAAGTTGGACCGAAGAGTTCGGCACCGGGGGTACCTGCAGGAACCTCTGTGACATTACCTGAAGCATCTTCTGTCACCCATACCGTGGCGGACTCCTCTTCATTAAGCGATAGGTATTGGGTATTTGTTGGCTCACCAAGGTCCTCGATCGCGGGGAGCACTAGTTCAGAAGCCGGTGTACTCTTATCAGGTCCGATTCTACTGATCACACGGAACTGCATTACCTGACCAGTTGTACCGGGATCTGCGGGATCAAAGTCTATGCCTGGTATGCCGCCGCCGAATGGTTCATCCGGACCCAAGTTCTGTAAGATTATCTCGGTGCCCACGGGTACGCTATCAAAATCGACGATGACATCGGCTCGCTCCGCAGGGGCTATGAGCAGCTCATCGAGTTCGACAGGTACTGGTAAGAAACCTCCTTCAGCACCGATCTGCCAGAACGTCTGATTATTGCTTAGTTTGAGGATAAGGAAGCGGGACTGTGCGCCGTTGAGAAGGCGGAACCGGTACTGGCGCTGCTCGACTTCCAAGTATGGCCAGGTCTTCCCATTGACCACCATCGTGTTACCAAAGAACTCAGGGTTCCATATCGGTGATACGTCACTTGCTTCTCCTCCAATCGTGTCATCAGGGATAAACGGTATCTGCAACTGTTCATGCTCGAGTCCCTCAAAGAAAGCCCTGTTGTCCGGGTAGAAGAGCGATCCATCATCATTGAAGGAGCGATCCTGTACGACAATGGGGATTTCATAGTAGTTCATGCCTGGTGCATCGCCTATGGCAGGGGCAGGTCTCGGCAGTTTGGCCATCTTACCTTGCGAGTTGTATACTTTGTCATCAGGCCCACCACGAATCATGTAGAAGCCAGCAGGACCAGCATAAACGTTGAGTCGCGTCATACCCAGCGTGTGGTCATGGTACCAAAGAGTCGTTGCTCTCTGATCGTTGGGATACTGAAATACGGCAGCTCCAGGCTCCCAGTCCTTGCCAGCCATAGCCTTATTCATAAACTCATCGTACTTTGTGCCGACAGTAGCATAGCCTGCGGGAATATCGTTTGCATTGGGTAGGTACCAGGCTTCGGGATAGCCATCGCTGTCCTCAGTAGTATGGGCGCCATGAACATGTGTTATCATTGGCACTGGCCCCTCATAAGGTTGGGGATCATTTCCTCTCATATCACGACCAGCTTCCCCTCCGCCAGGATTCGCCCAATGGAGTGTTTGATCTACTGGTAATAAATGAGGTAGATAGTTACCCTCTGCGTCCACCAGTTCATTGATCCATTTTACTCTCACGGGTTTTCCATATTCAGCCTCAACTGTGAAAGCCGGATAGTTGAAGGTCTCTGGATGATTAACTGAGCCGTAGCTCCATACTGTGGTCATCTTACCCATAGATTCAGGCAGAATATACTGGTCGAACTGTCGTACGGCTATCTCGTAGTAATCGATCTTCGTACCTCCCTTGACCGTTACCTCCTTGGAAAGAGGCATTGCAGGTGGTATGACCAAGGGTGTTACATATTTTGGTATTGATGTTGGGTCAAGTGTACCGCCAGGTAAAGCAGCTCCCCCGTTAGCGCCAGCGGGAGCGGCCACAATTAGCATACTCATTACCATAATAGCTATAAACATTGTATAGATGATTTTTCTCATGTACTCTCCTTTCAAACTTAAAGATCTTGCATTAGCTTATTGTTTTGCCTGGTTTGTAATAGTCTAATTCACATAAAGCCAACCTCCTTCCTAAACAGACTGCTGAAAGAGAGCGCTATCATAGCTGATACGTGGAGGACTCTAGGTCTAAATCCTTTCAAAGAAGCATTTTTCAGCAGTCTACAAAGAATCCCAAATTCACCTCTCGACCAAAGGTACTGCCTGTGTTTACGGGAATCAGATAGGAATCAGTAATATTTTCAGGCGCCTCCAACGTTAACTCTAGTATTCTAAGAAACGCCTAGTTTAAAAGTCATAAAATCATTTCAGAAAAAGTCAAGAAACTATTACATTTTTTCCTTTCTTCTTGAAAACAAAAAAACCGACTCCCTATGAAGAATACTGCGGCTTCAGGCAGTTGTTTTGACTGTAAGGTGTTGATTTTAAAAGTGTATATGACTTAAATCACATTCTTAGCATCGGAACGGAGCAGGAGTATGAGTTGAATCAATCGTGATTAGAAACTTCCACTGAATAACACTGAACCGGTCATAGGCTGATTGGAGCATCCGGTCAACGCCCGTCCGGCACACAAATGTCAGAATTGTTGGGACACTTTTCGCTAGTTCGTTATCTGACGCTAGAAAGCTATCAAACTGTCCACCTTGTTATGAAGACTATAAACAGGCTTTGGATTAAGCCACAAGATTGGCACCCACGATGAATCGGGGCTCACAATGACAGAAAGAAACGGCTCTTACAGTTGGTTCTGGGACAGCCCTCTTTCCTTGAGCTTCCCTCTGGATATCTTCCCTGAGCTAGTTTTAGGTATGCTGTCTACAAACTCAATCCTTTTCGGGAGTTTAAAATCAGCCAGGTTCCGGGAGCAAAGGTTGGACAGCTCTTTCGCGGTGGCGCGTTTCCCTTCTTTAAGCACTACGAAAGCCGTGGGTATCTGTCCGCCATAGCCATCGTCAATGCCCACATACGCTACCTCGGCTACACTCGGGTGGCTCAGTAATACGAATTCAACTTCCGACGGACCAATCTTAAGTCCGGAAGATATGACTATTATGAAGGATTTCTTCTCTATATACTCTACGTAGCCCTCTTCATCCATCCTGACCAAATCCCCGGTATAAAACCAGCCATCCTTGAGCACCTGGGCCGTGAGTTCAGGAGCTTTGTAGTATCCTTTCATCACCCAGGGGGCATTGAACACAGCCTCTCCTATTTCGCCTCTCGGGACTTCCCTGCCGTTGTCATCCAGTATCCTGAGGCGGCAAATTGGCTTGCCGACCGTCCCCAGTTTGCAGCTGTCAAACGTGCTTATGGAAACCGCTGACACTTCCGTGAGACCGTACACCTCGTAAAGAGATAGACGGAACTTGTCCTCCAAAGTCTCCATTAGCTTAGGAAAGGACTTTGCCCCCGCGCTAACCACCAATCGCAGGCAACTCAAGTCGTACCTTGCCAGGACCTCGTCCCGCACCATAGCCAGGGCATTGTACATGGCAGGAACACCAAAAATGACCGTGCCCCTTTCTTTCTCAACAGCCTCCAGGACAGCTCTGGGAGTGAAGTTAGGGATAAGCACGATGGTAGAGCCTGTGATAATCGAACCAAAAAGAACTTCGAATAAGCCATAAAGGTAAGTAAAAGGAACAAGGTCCACAATGACATCTTCTCTTTTCCGTTGTATGCCTGCGGAAACAATAGGGGGAGTTCCCATAAGGGAAGCATGCGTATGTACTACGCCTTTCTGCTTCCCCAGTACGCCCGACGTGTAGAATATAGTGGCTTCGTCCTCGTCCTTCAGATCAACAGCCGGTGGTACGGAAGAAGCCTTAGCTACCATCCTGGTATAAGAAGACGCATCAACTTCAATTACATGCTTTAGCAAGGGAATGTGAAATAATACTGAGGAAAGCATTCGAGAAAATCTCTTCTCCGTTATCAGAATTTCCGAGTCGGAGTCCCGCAGCAAAGAATCAAGTTCAGGCGCCTTAAGCGCAGTATTGAGCAGCGCAGCTACACCACCACCTTTAATGACGCCAAAATAATTGATGACCCACTCAGGGCTATGGGACATCAAGATAGCCACATGGGTACCCTTTTTCATCCCCAGCTTCAGGAGGGCATTGGCCACTCTATTAGAAGCTGCATCCAGCTCACCATAACTAATTCTTCGAGTACCAAGGATAGTGGCGTCTTTGTGTGGGATTTCACTGGCAGTATCTTCCAAGGTCTGTCTAATATTCATCTCAGCCTCCGGAAAACCCGCAACAGAGTATATCGTAATACAAGGTATGTCGTAAAGCCCTGGCCGCCGCTCAGTATCCAAGCCGCACTTATCTTTTGTCATTGCCAGGAGTGATAGCGACGAAGCAATCTCACCGGGGCAATAACACTACGGCGCACGTTCCAGATGCTCGCAATCGCGGAAGGTTGCTACTCGGCGTTGCAGGACACACAGGAGGATGTGGCATACATTCCTCTGCAGCGTAAGGTGAAGATACGCCTGATACGGCGGAGGAGTATCAGACACTGACAATTCGAGAAGGCATACGGCTACAATGAAGCGGTCGCCCTCAGAACAACTGAGGTCTCAATCTGTCTCTCGGGGATGCTCCAATATGCCCGCAAGAGCCTATCCTTTTCCCTGGACGACACCAGTTTGAAACCATGTTTCTCATAGAAACGAATGGCCCAGGTAGCAGCGGCCCACGTCCCTACCAGGACTTCGTCAGTGCCGGCCAAGACTATGAGATACTTAATCAGCTTCGTGCCAACTCTCTTTCTCTGGCACCCTGAAAGCACATAAGCATGCCGGATCAAGGTGGTATCTCCAAGAGCCTGAATTCCTGCCACGCCTACCAAGCGCTCACCTTCCGTCCACCCGAAGAATTGTACGCCAGCTTCAATTTCCTTCCCTAATTCCTCGGCTGACATGTATGGTTCCTTCCATCTGTCACCCGGGATCACTCCCCTGTAAGCTTGGGCAGCATCGTTTATGACCTCGAGTATAGCATCGAAATCCGAAGCCGCCAGAGTATGAATCATTCTGCCTCGAACGGAGAATAATCGAGACACGGGCCCCGGTTCATGTTACACCTTTCGCGGGAGTTGTTGCTGCTGCTGCTGGAATTGTATAGCAATTACCTCGCTTCCAGCTTCAAATAGCTCTGACTTGATTTCGTGCACCAGGCCCCAGGACTGCGCCTCCTCGGGATTCAAAGTTATCCTATCAAACATGGCATCGGTGACATCCTTGGCAGTCTTGCCTGCATTCGCTGCGATCACCTTCGCAATATTCTCCATATCAATCCTCAACCCCTTCAGCCTTTCGTCCAGTAGCTTCTCATCCAGATTCTGTTCCCCTCTAAACTGCGCACTAACTCCGTGAAATAGAAATCTCGCCTGCGGCACTGACAGCCTTCTCGCACCGGCACAGTATATAACAATGCCTATCGAGTCCACGCTGCCGAAATTGTGGGTAATTATGGAAGCAGGTAGTCCCTTCAAATAGTTGTATGCGCTTAAACCATGGATGACAGAACCGCCTGGCGAAGAAATAACGATGATGAAGTCCTTTAACCCTTGTTTCATCTTCTGGTCGATAGCATTCATCAGAGCATTGACCGTGGCATCAATCACTGGGGCAAAGAACCTGATCACCACTGGTTTCGTAACCATATTGTCTCCTCCTTCCGGGCTGTATTGTACTTCACATTCGTGAATCTGCCTTGATTATAACAAATATCGTAGAGCTGGGAGGCGATTCAACAAGGCCGTTCTATGAGCCCAAAATCGAGGTTTAGAAACCTGGCTGTGCTATACTTGCACATGAGAGTCAGCTATGAAAGACACGGCTAGTGCAGACCTCACAGTCAAACTGGAATCTCTGGCCAGGGACATGGGGGCAACTTACCTTGGCATAGCTGACCTTGGTCCTGCTCGCCAGCGTATTTCCGAGCAGGGCGGAGAATTCCTAACTCACTTTCCGCGGGCCGTCTCTCATGGCTTCGTTCTTGCTGATGGCGTCGTAAATACGCTAGCCCATCATAAGAATATTGCCGCCCTAAACAACTACTGGTACTACGTGTACCAAATCGTGAATCCGCGCATAGACTCAATTTCCTTGATGCTAGCCGGCTTTTTGGATAGTGCTGGTTTTCAAGCTTTTGTTGTCCCCTCCTCTCAAACAGTGGATAGAGACGAACTCGCTGGGGTGTTTTCCCACAAACTAGCAGCTCATCTGGCCGGGCTGGGCTGGATTGGCAAGAGTGCCTTGCTCATCACACCGGAACACGGTCCCCGAGTGAGGTGGGGCACGGTGCTCACAGACGCCCCCTTGCAGACAGGAACGCCCATGGATGAGATGTGTCACGACTGCGACGCCTGTGTGAAGGGTTGTCCGGCCAGTGCCTTTACGGGACAGGTTTTCGATAAGCCCGGACCGAGGAGCGAGATATTCGCCGCCGAGGCATGTGACAGCTATCTAAGCCAACGAGAGGCTCTGCACAGGGCGTGCGGCATGTGCGTCTATGTCTGCCCGTTCGGCAGAAAAAAGTAAGCAGAGACTTTCCCGGTTAGTGTCCACAGTCTGCCTTTCAGAAACTCCGCCCTGTTACCCACATGTCTGCGCACTCATTTTGGCTATGGTAATATTACAGCTGACGGAGCCTTATGAAAGACACAGATAAGGTCAAGCAGACGATAGCAGAGCTACGGGATACAATCAACCACCACAGTTACCGTTACTACGTGCTGGACAGCCCGGAAATCAGCGACGCCGAGTACGACGGGCTGATGAAAGAGCTCAAACAGCTTGAGGCCGAGCACCCTGAGCTTGTTACACTGGACTCGCCCACCCAAAGGGTTGGCGCACCTCCTGTAGAAGCGTTTGGAGTTGTGGACCATCCCCAGCCTCTGTTGAGCTTGGCCAACGCTTTTTCCTATGAGGAACTGGCAGCCTGGCACAAAAGAGTAAGCAACCTTCTAGGCAACCGCCAGTTTGACCTTGTTTGTGAGCCCAAGATTGATGGACTGGCGGTAGCGCTGACCTATGTTGACGGCTTGCTCGTCACAGGAGCAACCAGAGGGGATGGCTACCGGGGCGAGAATATCACGCAGAACTTGAAAACCATCAGGAGCATTCCTCTTTCTGTTCCAAAAGAGGCACCGTCCAGATTCGAAGTCCGGGGGGAGGTTTATCTTCCCAAAGCTGGCTTCAAAAGACTTAACGAAGAAAGAGCTAAAGAGGGCCTCGCGCTTTTTGCCAATCCCAGGAATGCCGCTGCGGGCTCGGTAAGGCAGCTAGATTCCAGTATTACCGCTCGACGCCCTCTCGACATATTTGTTTATGGACTGGGCTGGGCCGAAGGCAAATCAGTGCCCGATACACATTGGGACATCACCCAATGGCTTAAGTCCCTGGGCTTCAAGATAAACGCCAATGTCGCCCTGTATCACACCCTTGAGGAAACTGAGGAATATTACCAGACATTGGCAGAGACTCGCGAAGAGTCTCCTTACGAAGCTGACGGCATAGTAGTCAAGGTCAACTCTATAGCCTTCCAGCAAGAGCTGGGCACTGTGGCCCACGAACCAAGATGGGCTGTTGCTTATAAGTTCCCCGCTGTTCAGGGCACCACAAAGCTGCTCGATATCGGCATAAACGTGGGCAGGACCGGTAGCCTTAACCCTTACGCCGTTCTGGAGCCGGTCCGGGTTGGCGGCGTGGTCATCAGCTCGGCAGCGCTGCACAATGAGGAGGATATCCACCGCAAGGACATCAGGATTGGAGACTGGGTCGTGGTGCAGCGGGCCGGTGAAGTCATTCCTGAGATTGTCGAACCTATTGTCAGCCGACGTACCGGTAACGAGAAAATCTTCCACATGCCCGGCCGTTGCCCTGTGTGCGGAAGCGAGGTCATAAAGCCTGAAGATGAAGCTATGCATCGGTGCACCAATGCCGCCTGCCCCTCTCAAGCACTGGAGAGAATCAAACACTTTGTCAGCCGTGGGGCCATGGACATGGATGGCATGGGTGAAAAGCTATGCCAGGCTTTGTTCGAAGCCGGCCTGATCGAGGATGCCGCCGATTTATACTACCTCACCAGAGAGCAACTTCTCAGTCTGGAGAGAATGGCTGACAAAAGCGCCTCCAATTTGCTCAGCTCCATCGAGAAAAGCAAGAAGAGACCACTGGCCCGGGTTATCTTCGCCTTAGGAATCACCCACGTCGGTGACCAGTATGCCGAATTGCTGGCAAAGCACTTTCACAGCATAGACGCCCTGGCCAAAGCAAGCGAAGAGGAGCTTTCAAGCATTTCCTCTATTGGCCCCAAGATAGCTGAAGGCGTCGTTGCCTTTTTCAGACAGGAAGGAAACAAGCAGATCATCGAAAAGCTGAGGAAGGTCGGTGTGAGGCTGGAAAGAGAGAAAGCTGAGGAAGTCAGGCCTGAGGAGTTGCCTTTGGCCGGACTGGAATTTGTCTTGACCGGAAAGCTGGAATCGTTCCCCCGCTCGGAGGCAGAAGCCAGAATAAAGGCCCTCGGCGGCAAAGCCGCCTCGGATGTCACCAGGAAGACCTCTTATGTGGTGGTGGGCGCCGACGCCGGCTCCAAGTTTGCCAAAGCAGAGAAGTTGGGCACCAAGACAATCAATGAAGCCG
>CAYFSE010000259.1:0-5427 GCA_964345725.1 uncultured Dehalococcoidales bacterium | reverse complement strand
CCTGCCAGTAGTTCCAGCCCGCGTCGACGACAGTGCCGTCGGACTCGAGCCCCACTGTGTGATACCAACCTGCGGCGACCTGGTCGATGTCCGTCCATCCGCCGACATCGCACTGCCCGTAGCCGTTGTCTCCCAAGGCGACCACGGTGCCGTCGTTCTTAAGCCCCACCGTGTGGAATTGGCCTGCGGCGACCATGGGGTTGACTGCAAAGTTGGCCGTTATGGAATAGTTGTCGTTCATGGTGATGGTAGTTGCGGCGGCGTTGACATCGGCGATGGTGTCCACATTGCCAGTCCAATTCACAAAGCGGTAGTAGGGATCTGGAGTCGCCACCAGGTTGACCACCTCACCTTCATCGCAGGTAGAAGTCCCTTCTCCAGGGGCCGTTGCCGAGCCACCATCGGTACTGGCAATAGTGAGGTCGTACTGTGGAGTGGGAGTGGGTGTGGGCTCACAGCCCATCATCCCCGCAATTAGGGCTACCGCAATCAAAAAGATGCCAGCTCTTGCCGCGTAATGGTGTCTCCTCAGACTAAGTATTGTCCTCATACTTTACCTCCTTCGCATCAGTTGCATTTCTCCAAAACTAGCATCCTGCGACAGACCCTCAGCAGGAGCCCAGCTGAAAGCTCCGGATAGGCTCTTATTCTTTCTTCTTCAGCCAAAGGGGATTGCCTTGGCTGTACTTGGTAATGGTCCCGGATTTTGAAAGGAAGGGTTGATTCTATGGTAGCAGGGAAAAAGAGCCCAATTCAGGCACCTACATATACTTGGCTGAGCATCTCGCAGACTACCAGAAACCTCTGAGGCGGACACCTGACTACCTAGCTTATGCTTGTTTTGTGACACTATGATACCATTTACGAAGAGATTGTCAATAGTTTTTTCCGCGGTGTCCAAGAGATGTTATGGAGTTGGGGAGTCACAAACCGCCAGATTGTTACCCGATTCGGAAAAATCGGCAAGTTATCTAACTCCTCACACAACTTGTGAGTGATAGCCTGCTGGCTCAAATCTGCTTACTATGACCTGCGCCGGAGCCGACATAAGAAATAGTAGCGATCTATTAGCCCATCATACTGGGCAACCATGGCGAAACGAGTAACAGAATGATAAACACAGCGACAGGCAAGTTGATCACCTTGCGTGCGCCACCTCCATGTATTGCCACCAGCAGCAACCAGACGGCGCCATATATGAATATGCCAATCAAGAACGTTACGGCGAGTCCCCAGTTAGTCGAAATATTGAATGCCAGAGGTACGGCCAAAGCCATGAAAGCGGCATTCACGGCATAGAGCATGGCAACAACGGATTCAGAGACCTCTACTTTGCCTGACCTCAGTACATACGGAAACGGTATCCCTGCAAAAAAACCGAGGGGCGCCATTGAAACCACAGCCAGAATAATCTTAACGGGTAAAGATAGTTGTGCGGTCATCGAAAAGAAGGCGGGGGCGAGGTATTGGTATAGGATAAGCAATAGGATGATAATGCCCAGAGAATAGTACACGCCCTTTTTGCCAATACGCCTGCTCCACAGGCTGCCAAGGCCCGAGAATACCAGCAAGGTTCCGACAACGCTTGAGAAAGTGGCGACGGGTGAACCGAGGAATAGCTCGTAACGCTGGATAAGTACAATCTCTATGAGCAAGTAACCCAAACCGGTCAGAGCCACCGTGAACATGTGTGGAAGCAGACCAGCCAAAGCTCCTCTGCGTCGACCTAGAAACCAGATAAGCAATGGCACCAATGGCAACACCAGATAGAGAACATAGGAGTAAGCCTGTTTCAGATTAGAATGAGATGGGTCAACGTCAAACATGAACGGGCGGTCGTCCGTTATCACCTGGATGTTGTGTTCCTGCAGAAAATCACCGTCGACCTCTCCGTGCAATACTTGGGACACGGTTGTGGAGGATGCCTGGTACGGATGATGGAATACGGTTGTTTTTGCATCTATCGGACCTACTGGAGATCCATTAATCCGTTCAATTGTTTGTATGTTGTCTATATCATCAAGCCAGTTCAGCAGTTGGGGGACTTCTTGCTCAGTGAAAGGGGTTTTCTTCATGAGAATCTGGATGAAATTGGCGGTTCTGGTTGTCCATTGAAAAACGAAGAAGTGCTGTTCGGGCTGTGGATAGCCTCTTTCGAGTAAAACCTGGCGCATGGTAAACAATAATTTCCAGACTGGCACCTCACGTGAGGAAGTGAATACCGGTTCTTCTACGACCACAACTCCGTTACTGGTGAGGTGGTCCAAATAGCTGTGTAGCGCTTCGGACGTATACAGATACTCGGGGGTTGGTTCGCGCCCTGTACCCGCCGTACCCCATCCTCGATTGAAGTGTGTGTTCTCCAGGGTAATCATATCGAACTGAAGTCCACTTTGTTCCACATAACTCCGTCCATCCATTACGGATACGTCTATGCCCTCGTAACTGTTCGCATTCCATTCCACTAGTTCATTTGTCTGCATCGCGACAATGGCTGGGTTGATTTCCACCCCATAGACCTTGTCGCTAAGAAACTTTGCAGTCTTGGTGATGCCGTCGCCGGCCAGACCGATGATGAGAATATCGGGATCCTCAATCAGATGATTTGGAAGGCGGGGGTCTATCTGATAATTCTCCGCAGGCAGATTGCGGATTGTATCACTCCTGTGCCCGTTCTCGTATGATTCCAACATTGTGGAACGAGGACCACGTTGAAGCACATCATACCTACCTACATATGATGACCTTGAGAACAGGACTTCTGCCTGCGGATCATCTCTTGTGAGTTTTGTCCTCACAATATTGAACCAGTCATAGGTCATGTTTAGAATACCACCAGCCAGAATGCTCAACACCCCCAGGACAGCCAGACACATCAGCCATCGTCGTGCCTGACCGACGCGAAAAGGAACGATGAAACAGCAGGCTGCCAGACTGGTCAGCGCAGCTAGAAATATCAGGCTATTCTCTTCGCGAAAACTGCCCAGTGACATATTCACCAGAAACGCCGCCAATCCAGACCCGATTAATGTGACAAAGTAGGTTACATGAGAATCGAGTCTCACCAGTGTGACAGAAATCACCACACCGGCGCAGATGAATGGAATCATCATAAGCAGAGAGACAATTAAAGTGGACGAGGTAGTAGCCATTGGCGCAAACAGGTAGGCAAGGACCGAAAGAATAGACACCGGAAGTATGAGGTTAGCTGTAATCATAGCTGGGAAGGGAGATCTGCGTGCAGTGAAGTATCCGATCAACCCACCAATAGCTCCTCCCAACAAAGCTATCGAGATTGTGGAATTGGCGGTGACGTAATTCCTGAAGATGGACAAGACCTGATAAAAGACTATTTCCAGGAAGATGACAGCGAAGGAAACCCCACCGACGCCCAGTAATATCCACAGCCGATCCCGTCCCTCAATAAAAGGTACTCCCGAAGATTTCCGGTTTGCACGCAACTCCGCGGAGTTAGCTGTGTTTAAGAGACGGCTATTTCGCGACACGCCTGACCTATCCCGACAGTTATACTATTGCTAAATCGTTACCGCTGTCAAAGGTGTTAGTCACGGATGCAATCGCAAAAAACCCAGGATAATTGCCTCTTGCGATAGACTTCCCTACCTGTTGACAGCAAGACCAACAATTCTATATAATCAATACTAGGATTTAATATTGATAATGACCAGAAGAACAACAAAACAAAGGTCGGCTGTTCTAAGAATGCTCACAAGTACTCGATGGCACCCAACAGCCGATCAGATATACGATGCGGTAAGACAGCAGATCCCCAATATTAGTAAGGGTACTGTCTACCGAAACCTTCAAGTACTGCGTGAAGATGAGGCTGTCACGGAATTGAACCTTAACGGTACGGTGAGCAGATATGAAGAAAGACAATCTAGGCACTACCATTTCCGATGTGAGAAATGCGGGAGAGTTTTTGACCTGGACGAGCCAGTGAACACAGAAATCGACAAACGGGTATCTGCAAGAACTGGCTTCAAGGTTTCGTCTCACCATATGGAATTCCGGGGTCTGTGTAAAGACTGCCGACAAAAACAAAGAATAAAGAAAGGAGGGGTAATCAATGAGTGAATCGGTCAAACGGACCGAGACGGAAGAGAATCTCCTAACTGCTTTCGCCGGAGAAGCACAGGCGAGAAACAGGTACACGTTCTTTGCCAGCCAGGCCAAGAAGGAAGGCTGCGAACAGATAGCCAATATCTTCACCGGAACAGCCGGTAGTGAGAAGGAGCATGCTGAGGTGTTCTGCAAGTATCTTGAGGGAGGTGATGTGGGAATCATGGCTGCCTACCCTGGCGGTATTGTGGTAACACGCTGACCAATCTTAAGGCCGGTGCGGACGGTGAAAAGATGGAATGGAGTGAGATTTACGCCAACTTTGAAAAGACTGCTCGGGAACAGGGATTTGAGGATATGGGGACGTCATTCGAGGAAATTGCCGAGGTGGAAGAGTTCCACGAGGGACGTTATCGAAAGCTGCCTGCTAATGTAGCCGCTGGTGAAGTATTCAAAAGGAAGACCGTGGTTAAGTGGCACTGTACGAACTGTGGTTATATTCACGATGGTACAGAGGCTCCCAAGGAATGCCCGGCCTGTAAGCGCGAGCAGGCATACTACGGGCTTTGGGCGGAGAATTATCGATGTCGAGCAATAAGTAAGAAAATGGAGGAGAAACATGCCGAAGAAGGATGATACAAAAAAGGGACGGCCTACTGTTACGGGCAGAGGCACAACGAACCAGGACTGGTGGCCCAACCGGTTGAAACTCGAGATTTTGCACCAGCATTCGTCCAAGTCCAATCCGATGGGCGAGGGCTTCAACTACGCGGAGGAATTCAAGGGCCTTGACCTGGCGGCTGTGAAGAAAGATCTGGCGGCACTGATGACCGACTCGCAGGACTGGTGGCCGGCGGACTTTGGTCACTATGGTCCGTTGTTTATCCGTATGGCGTGGCACAGCGCCGGGACCTACCGCACGGGTGACGGACGGGGCGGCGGCGGCAGGGGCCAGCAGCGCTTCGCGCCGCTCAATAGTTGGCCTGACAATGTGAACCTTGACAAGGCGCGCCGACTGCTCTGGCCAATTAAGCAGAAGTACGGCCGGAAAATTTCCTGGGCAGACCTGAGGATCCTCGCGGGCAACGTCGCCTTGGAAACGATGGGATTCAAGACCTTCGGTTTCGGTGGTGGTCGCGAGGACGTCTGGGAGCCGGATCAGGATGTCTATTGGGGCTCCGAGAGCGAGTGGCTTGGCGACAAGCGCTACTCTGGTGACCGGGAACTCGAAAATCCCCTGGCTGCCGTGCAGATGGGCCTGATTTACGTCAACCCGGAAGGTCCGAATCGCAACCCGGATCCGCTTGCTGCTGCCAAAGATATCCGCGAGATCTTCGGTCGCAT